>NZ_CP141184.1:4956250-5283333 GCF_035609205.1 Hymenobacter sp. GOD-10R | reverse complement strand
TGGTGCTGGCGCCCGTCGTGCGACCCTGGCCGAACAGGTTGCGCCCCGTTGCTTTCACTATCGCCAGCGGATTGACGCCGAGATGATAATAAAACCACCGGTCTTCCTTCGCAATAATGGCCTTGCGAAGCGCCGGCGTGATTTCGCGCAGTTCGGTTTTCATGCGCCACTTCTGCGTCGGGTTCAGAAAGGCATGGAGCACCGAGCCATCAGCAGCTGTGACGATGGGGGAATATTGCGGCGCATGCGGCAGCGGAAAGGCAAGGTTGAGGCCAGCCAGCAAAAGCACTAGCAGCCCTAGCCCTGCAAAAAAACGTATGCTGACGCGCCGCTTCATAGGTGCAATGTAGAGACACATACTTGTGTCTCCTCGTTGAACATCTTGCGTTGAACAGTCATCGTTGAACGTTCATCAGATAACCTTTCATACGGCGCAGCAACGATTGTTCAACGAGGAGACACAAGTATGTGTCTCTACCGGTACAGGTTCTCCTCGCTGAACTGCTCGTGCTGCCAGCGGCTGGGATTAGTAGCAATGTAGTGGCGGATTTTATCGAACTCAGTTTCATTGCGAATAATTCGATCATAAAAGCCCGGTTGCCATTTGAAATCCAGTGCTTTGCTGCGTGCCCATGAACTCACTCCCGCCTTAAAGCCGCGCACGATAGCAGCTAGGTTGTCGCGCTGCGGTCCAAATTTGCTTTGGTAAGATAATTTAGAAGTGACTGTGGCTGATTTGTCAAAGATGAGAATAGCGTGCAGATGATCTGGCATCAGGATAAAAGCATCTGAGCAGGCAAAAGAAAAACGTTGTGGAATAGACTGCTAACATTCTTGCACCACAATGCCCAGCTCCGTAGACCGAAGGTAGGCTTGATCCCAATCTTGGTTCGGTATGATGATTTCGCCGAACGACTTAGCTCGGTTGCTGGTACAAATCGTGATGAAGTAAGCGCCGTTTTGCCCATAGTCGTACCCCGCGAGGCGGATTGACTGCGTGCGGTATTTATCTTGGTAGAGCTCCTGTTCCATAGCCCGACACTGCGTGTAGAGACACATACTTGTGTCTCAATCGTTGCTGATGTTGTTTGTCAGGCACCTTCTGCAAGAATGCAACCATACGGCGCAAGGTCGATCGTTCAACGACGAGACACAAGTATGTGTCTCTACTTCACTCGTACTACGCCAGCTCCATTATAGCTATGGTACTCCGCGTTATACATCGCATCAGCACTCACCGGACCTAGCCTGAAAGTACCTTTGCTCACCGCCCGCGCCAGGTAGTAGAACGACTTGGACTGACCTGTGGCGGTGGTGAATAGGTTGATGCGGTCGTCGCGCATATCCAGGTAGTCGGGTTGGGCGGCATCGGTGGCCCAGGCTAGGTCGCGGACGGCGCCGATGCGTGGGTTTTCGATTTCGAGGCCGGCGGGCAGTAGGTCGGTGACGGCGACGTTCTTCACCTCGCCGGCCGCGTCGGCGGCTTGCAGGGTGATTTTTACGACTACCAAATCATTCTGGCGGAAGGTGGGCGAGCCTAGGGGCTGACCGTTGCGGTCGAGGAACTGGCGGCGCACGCGCAGGTAGGCGTCTTCCTCGCGGATGGTGTTGGTGGGCGAAATGCCTTCCGTTTCCCAGAAGTAATAGAGGCTACCGCTGCCCGCCGTGCGCAAGGCTAGCTGCCGATTGGCTACGTTATTCACCGTGAGGTCTTTGCCCGAAAACTCTCCGATCTTCTTGCTGTCAGCAAGGAGGGAGGCCGTGACGGTGCTGCCTGCGTTCTGGCGCGCTACTTTGCCGAGGGCTAGCAGGGCAAATGCCCGCTCTTGGGTGCTGAGCCAGCCCGCTTGCTTTACCTGGCGGCTCAGCTGGCGCGTGAGGCTCACGACTTGCGCGTTGCCGGGGTCGGCGGCGAGCAGGGCGTTGAGTACCAGGGCTTCGTCGCGGATGGGGGAGTAGAACGAGCCATCGAGGGCGCGGGCCGCGGCGGTTTCGCCCCCGAACTTAGTGGGCAGCACGTCGCGGAAGCTGCGCTCGTTGCCGTTGAGGGCGAAGGTACAGGCCAACAGGAACCGAGCATCCTGGGCGAGCAGCGGCCGATTGGCTTTGTAGTAGTTCATCGCCACGGGGTCTTGCCGACCGGCCAGGGCTAGCACGTAGAGGCTGTAGGTGATTTCCTTTTTGGCAATGGTTTTCTGGCGGGCAATGTTATTGGCGTCGAAGTACTGGTAGGGCTCGGTTTCGCGCTTGCGGTTGCGGAATTGCAGGTAGCGCAGCACTTTGTCAAGCACGATTTTATTCACGTCGAAGCCGGCGCGCTGGGCTTCCAGCAAGAAGTGCGCGGCGTAGGCGGTGGCCCACCAGTTGTCGTAGTCGCCGCCGGGCCAGTAGCTGAGCGAGCCGTTGTAGAGCTGCATCGACTCGATTTTGCGAATGGCTTCCTGCACGTTGTAGTTTGGGTTGTAGCGCTGGGCCTTGGCGGCCTGCCCGGTTTTCTGCTGAAGCGTGGCAGTTAGGTCGCCGTAATAGAGCTGTGGAAAAGCGGCCGACACGGTTTGCTCCAGGCAGCCGTAAGGGTATTGCAGTAGATAGCGCAGGTCTTTGGCAAACTCCGTCATCGGCGAGCGGCTCACCACCAGCTGGCTCCGCAGCGACGACGGCAGGAAGTTGGTTTTCAGGTTCAACGTCGCGTCGCTACCACCTGCTATGACACCGGAGCCGTTGCGCTTTTCAAGCGGTGAGGCGGGTCGGACGGGTATTTCGATAGTTTCGGTGAAGGTTTCTCCTTTATTAGCAGCATCCTGACCAGATTGAGCTACGATTGTTACTTTCTCGTTGCCTAATGCTTGTAAAGCTTTAAGCTGGAAAAGAACTCGCCCTTCAGTGTTAGGCTTAAGGTTCATATACTTGAAATTTAGCTTGCCTCCACGCTCTGCTGATCCGTTGTCAATCAATTGGAGTAAGCTTCCTGTCTGAGCATTAACTACAATTCGCATCTCTTTCCCCGTCGTGTTCGTCAGCGTCACCGGCACGTCAATCGTGTCGCCGGGGCTTAGGAACCTAGGTAGCGCGGTGCTGATTACCACCGGGTCAGCCACTTTCATGGTTTTTTCGGCGGAGCCAAACGCGTCGTCTTTGTAAGCGAGGGCCATGACCCGCACGGCGCCCGAGAACTGCGGAATGCGCACTTTGTAGCGCACTTTGCCGCTGGCATCGGCCTTCAGCACGCCGCTCCATTTAGCGAGCAGCTTCACGCGGCGCGAGGGCACGGGCGTGGTGCGGCGCGAGAGGTCGGCGGCGTCGCCCCCGGAGCTGCTGGTACCTAGCTCGGGCAGCAGGAAGGGGTACACGTCGTAGGCCTGCACTTCGAGGGCGCGCTTCTGGTAGAAGTAGCCGTAGGGGTCGGGCGTGCGGTAATCCTTGAGTTGTAGAATGCCTTCGTCCACCACGGCCAGGGTCACGTTGGCGCCGGGCGCGGTTGTGGCTTCGATGGTTTGCCAGGTTTGGGAGCGGCTTTGCTGGGGCACGTTCAGGGCGACTTGCAGCTGGGCCTCAGGCTTCTCCACCGTGAGCGGCACGAAGCCGCGGGCCACCGTGAGCGGCAGGCGGTTGTCGGTGATTTCGCGGATGGCGGTGGCCGTCACATAGATATTGGGCACGTGGTTGCCGCGAATCGGGATGCGCACGCGGGCCGATTTCTCGTCGGTGGTCACGTAGAAATGGTCGAGCACCCGGTCGCGCTCCACCGTCACGAGCACGCGGCCGGGGAAAGGTGTTTTCAGCAGCAGGTTGGCGGTTTCGCCAGGTTGGTACTTGGCCTTGTCGGCCTCAATGGTCACCTCGCCCTCGTTGTTTACTTCGAAGGAATTGCTCTGCGTATCGCCGTAGCCATAGGCGTACACGCGTTGCGCCACGTAGGTGCGGGCGCCGGGCCGACTCACCCGCACTTCGTATTCGCCGGAGTAGGTGGGCGCAAAACCTAGGTTCGCATCGGGGTTGCCGCCCGCGTACAGCGGAATGGTGCGGTTCATCACCACCTGCTCGCGCTTTTGCGAGTTGTAGAGGTAACGACCGCCGCGGCGCTCAATCACCGTTTCCCACAACAGTCGTACAATGGTCACCTGCGCGCTGGCATTCGTCGGCTGACCGGCCGGCGTGAGGGCCACGATGCGCACCGGCAATTGCTGGCGCGTGCTGATTAAGTCGCTGAGGCGTTGGAGCCCGTATAGTACCGGCTGGGTTTGTACCTCAAACGTGGCCAAGCGGTTAACTGGCCGGCCGGTTTCGTCGAACACCGTCGTAAACGCCGCGCCTTCCAGAATACCTAGGTCGGAGTAGCCCGGCACCTCGTACGTGGCCGCCCCCCGGCCGGCCGCGTCGGTGTTGCCTTCGCGCACGGCTTTCTCAAAGCGGCTCGAAATGGCCGACGTGCTTTCCGATTCCTCTTCGTAGCTCGCGCGGCGCTCTTCCCCGGTGCTGATTTGGAAGTCGTAATCAGGGTATTTCTTGGGGTTGAAGGACTTCTCTTTCAGCGAGAACTCCACCTCAAACTTGCGGTCGGTGGCGGGCGGGCCGAACAGGTTGGTGGCCGTGATGTTGGCTGTCACCGTTTGCCCCGGACGCACGACGGCGGGGCTAGCTTTCACCGTCACTTTCAGGCGGTCGGGAATAAATTCTTCCACGCTGAGCTGGCGCGAGGTGAGCAGCACGTCGTTTCCGGTGAGGATTTCCAGCGTGTAAAGGCCCGTCATGATACTCGGCGGCAGAATGAAGCTCGACTCAAACGAGCCCGCCGCCGACAGCTTCTTGCGCAAGCTCGCGTACTCCTTGCCCGTGGGCAACAGCAGCCGAATCTTGACCGGCAAGTTGGCGGGCGGCGTTTTCCAGTTTTCGGTCCGGATAACGGTGTTGGTGCGAATCGTGTCGCCGGGGCGGTACAGGTCCCGGTCGCCGTAGAGGAAGGCTTGGTAGCGGGCTGCGTTGCTCTGCAAACCGCCCACCTCAAACCGCGACGTCTCAACGCGGCTGCGCGGCAAGTCGAGGAACGTAAAATCCGACTCGCGTTGGGCCGTCACCATGCTCAGGCGGAAGCGGCTCGTGGCGGCCGTGCTGTCGAATTTCGCTAGGCCGTCGCCGTTCGTCGTGCTCGACGCAATAACTTGGTTATTAGAACTTACAAACTGCACCGACACGCCCGAAAGCGGCTTGGCATTGCGGATGGAGTTGGCAAACACCAGCGTGCTGCCAGCCTTGCCCTGTTTCACAATCAGCCCGATATCTGACACTGCTACCAGCTTCGATACTTGCAGCCATTGATGCTCGGTGTCTTCAATTTTTACGATGTACAGCCCCTTCAGCGGCCCCGTAAATTCCAGGTCCTTCATGCTCAGGTTGAGCAGCCGCAAACCCTGCTGCTTCGGCAAACCCGACACGGTGTAGGTGCGCTCGGTGAGCACATTACCTAGGTTTTCGACGTCGTAGTATTGGAAAGAGCGGTCGATGTAGCCGCCTTCGTCGTCGGTACTGGGCTCATCCTCATTGTATTCGGGGTAGCCGTACTGGCTGCCGCCGCGCATTAGTTGCTGAATGTTGTTGGCGTACACCTTGGCAATGGTCACCTTCACCTTCTCCACCTCGTTGATGCGGATACCTAGGTTGCGGGCGCCCAGCGCGTCGAGGTACATGGCTTTGTCGCCGTTGGCGAACGAGAGGCTAGGTTGCTCGTCGCCGAAGCTTACGGTCTGGCTGAAAGGCTCGGCGAGTTGTCCGCCCAGGGCGCCGCGCGTGCCGCCACTTAGGCTCACCTGGTAGCTGCGGCCCACTTCGAAACCGCCTTTCAGGGCAAAGCCGCTTTCTAACGCCTCCACCGCAAACGGCACCTCCGGCGACACCTTCAGCTGCTCCCGAATATCATCCGCCGAAACGGGCTGGTTGGTGAGCACCGTCACGACGGGTTCGCCATCTTGCAAGGAGCCGGTCAGTTCGCGCACTTGCAGGGTTTGCTGGTCGGGCACGTCGCCGTCGGCGGTGAGTGGTTTGGTGGTAGCTCGGTCGCTGCCCACGGCGCGCAGGCCCGGCTCCACGGTCAGCGTCAAAGGCGAGTAGGGCCGCACTTGCTGGGTAAAGCTGATACCTACCAGCTTGTCTGGCTCGGCCGATACGACCTCGAAGGCTACCGGCTGCCCATCTTGCGTAACGCGCAGCTTGCCGCGCACGTCGCTGGGCCGCACCGAGTAGTTGAACACGAGGTTGGCGCGCATCTCTGCCGAGCCACTCACCCGCCGCGACCGGCCCCAGAACACCTGCGGCGCGCTCATTTCCAGGTAAGGCGTGTGGAACTTGGTGCGGCTGAGGGCTAGCTTTTGCTTGCCGCTCGGCATGGCTTCCGAGCGCAACTTGGCCTCAAATGCCGTACTCGGCCGAAACGGCTCGGCGGGCGAAAAGGTCAGCTCGCGGTTGCTGGTCCACTTGAACTTACCACGCACGGCCGGCTCAAACTTCAGGTACTGCACCGTATCCCAACGGTTCTGCTGCCCGTCGCCCACTACGTCCTCGTCGAAGGTGAACACCACGTTCTGGTACGGGTCGATTTCCTCGCCCTCGGTGCTTGCCGCGGCTTTTTCGGAGTTCGGATCAGGCTTGGAGCAAGCACATAGCGACGCCAGCAGCACCAGTAGTGGCACGCGAAATAAGGAGCGGGAAAGCATATGAAAGGAGATGGCGAATGGACGCGGGAAGGTATAGAGAAAAGAGGAATAGGTATATTGCTGCGGTTGAGTTTAGTTGACTTTAATCATGAATGAACCTATCAAATTGAGCCATGAAGCTTCAGATGAGGACCTCTTAGACGCAGTTCGCGCATGGGTCAGGCTATTAGCTTCCGAACGCTACGATGAGGCATATCAATACACATATCAAGATCCTTATTTTGAGTGGAGCCCTGATTTAATTAAGAGTATGATTTATGGGTATGGTCTCCCGTATATAGATGGGGAAGAAGTATTTAAAGTAACTCCTATAGCACTCGCAGTAGAGAATGGTAGCTCACCCCGTGCAGAAGTATTCTTTCACATGCCTCGGAAGCATAGAATTGACCAAACCTTGGTAGTTGTAGTTGCTGAAATATGGTTTGACCTTCCATTGAATGGAGTTTGGAGTGATCTGACTGCTACGTTTGATGTGTTATTTATACCAGATTGTGTATCGCTTGAATTACAAGAAATACATGTTTTTTAAAATTATTAATAAGCAATTAGTCAATTCTGTAATTTTGCTGATGTGAGTAGAGGTATTAAACAAGTAAGAAACCTATAAAATAAATATATGGCAGTAAAATCAAACTATTTAGAACAAGTTAGTAAACTAAGTGCGGCAATAGACATTGCTATTAATTCCATCAGATTGCTCCCTCCAGATGGGTGGAATGATCATGATATAAATTCTATTACAAATTATTACTTGTCACTCAAAGATGAAGTTCTATATCCTAAGCCAATGTACAAGAATCTTAAATCCTTGAAATATTCAGAAGTAAGCGCTCTTACTTATTTTCAAGAAAGCTCCGGGAAAACAGTGGATTATTTTTGGCGCCAAGTAGATGACGCAAGGCTAGGATACAGGCGCCAAAACAAGATGCTTAAAATACTAAAGAGGAAAAGAATAAAATCCAGTGATGAGTATGACTTTGTGATAGATGTCCTTCTTGTCTATCAACAAGAAGGAAAAATTACAACCAGGGAAGCAGAAGATTTAAATGAGATGATAGCAGCTTACGAAAAAAATGCAGATAAAAATGATTTATAATTGTACTTTAGTTTGTGTAGAATATCTATTGAAGCGATATTATTATCTGGTTAAGTCATTCTGGGCTGCAAATTCATAATCTACTCGCGCTCACCTTTAGATTCATCATTGGTATACAGCTGCTCGCTTTGCAAGTGAGTACTTGCTACTCACTATTATCTTAAGTCTACCCTCTATTGACACTTGAATGGTATATTCTGATCAAAAGCTAGCCTGCCGGCTTGAGCGCACTGAAGCCCGCGCAAATGCAGCCTGTGTTGACGCACGAGCAAGGCTTTTTCCGGGAAGCAGGGCTCAATGGCTGGAGGTGGCCGGTGCATATGCCATGTTTGATGGGCCCGAGTCACCACTGACGCAGACCTTTGGTCTAGGTCTTTTTGAAGAAGTCACGCCCCATCATTTAGACAAGCTGGAAGCTTTTTTCAAAGAGCAGAACGCGCCTGTTTTTCATGAAGTTAGTCCCATGGCAGATAGCTCGCTCTTGAGCTTGTTGAACGAGAGGAAATATCAGCCTCTGGAATTGACAAGCGTGCTATACCGTGAGCTTACGCAAGACTTTGAAATTCAAGTTTCAAGAACCCCTCGCCTTAAGGCGCGCCTTATTAAGGCGGAAGAAACGACACTTTGGGCCCACACCTTAACTCGCGGGTGGAGCACCGAAGTACCTGGCTTGTCTGACTTCATGCTCGAATTTGGTCAAATCACGGCGAGCAGCGCAGGCGCATTCCCCTTCATTGCCGAATTGGCTGGCGAACCAATTGCTGCGGGTGGCCTCTTTATCTACGATGGCGTGGCGCTGTTGGCGGGAGCTAGCACCGCACCTGAGGGGCGTCGGCAAGGCGCCCAGATGGCGTTGCTTAATGCCCGTTTGCAATATGCGGCTGAGCAAGGCTGTACTATCGCCATGATGGGCGCATCACCCGGCAGTCAGTCGCAGCGAAACGCGGAGAAGAATGGCTTCCGCATCGCCTATACGCGCATTAAGTGGCAATTACGCTCGGGCTCTTGATTCAACTTTAGTCTTACGAACAAGGCCGTCAGCAATTCTCAAAGCAGAATTGCTGACGGCCTTGTTCGTAAGAAGGATGGACTTCAACTTAGCTAGTCCGCACCTGTCCGTTGCCGCGCACGAGCCACTTGTAGCTGGTGAGTTCTTCCAATCCCATGGGGCCGCGGGCATGCAGCTTTTGCGTGCTGATGCCGATTTCGGCACCTAGGCCAAACTGCGCGCCATCGGTGAAAGCGGTAGAGGCATTCGCGTACACGGCAGCGGCATCGACGCTGTTCAGGAATTGCTCAATGTGCTCGGGCGTCTCCGACAAGATAGCTTCGCTGTGCTTAGAGCTGTGCTCAGCAATGTGGTGTAAGGCTTCATCCAGGCTATTAACCGTCTTGATGGCCATTTTGAGCGATAGAAACTCGGTGCCGAAGTGCTCCGGCGTAGCGTGTTGCAACAGCTCGGCGGGGTACAATCCGCGCAGGGCTGCATAGCTAGGTTCGTCGGCGTAGAGGAGCACTTGCGCCGTGGCCAGCGGCGCGGTAAGGGCCGGCAGATCAATAAGGCGGGCGTGGTGCAGGAGCAAGCAGTCCAGCGTATTGCAGACGCTGGGCCGGCGCGTTTTGGAGTTGAAAATAATAGCACGGCCCTTGGCTAAGTCAGCCGATTCGTCGAAGAAGGTGTGCACGACGCCTGCGCCGGTTTCGATGACGGGTACTTTGGCGTTTTGGCGCACGAAGTCAATCAAACCCTGGCTGCCGCGCGGAATCAGCACATCCACGTAGCCGACGGCGTTGAGCAGCGCTTCGGTGGCTTGGCGGTCTGCCGGTAGGAGGGTGGCGACTTCCGGAGCTAGGTTGTGCTGGCGCAGCACATCGTGGATAACGGAAATGATAGCTTCGTTGGAAAAGCTAGCGTCGCTGCCGCCTTTCAAGATACTGGCGTTGCCCGTTTTCAGGCACAGCGCTGCCACGTCGAACGTCACATTAGGGCGGGCTTCGTAGATGACGCCGACTACGCCCAGCGGTACCCGCACTTTGGAGAGCTGCAAGCCATTAGGTAATTCTCGCTGTAATAGCATTTCCCCCAACGGCGACGTGAGGCCGGCCACGTTTCGAATATCTTCCGCAATAGCTTCAATGCGCGCTGCCGTCAGCTTGAGTCGGTCATGCTTCGGGTCGTCCGGCGACATGCGGGCTAGGTCCTTTTCGTTTTCGGCGAGCAGAAAAGGTGTTTTCGCTACGGCAGCATCCGCTAGGTCGCGCAGCAAGGCGTCAATCTTATCGGACGTTATAACGCCCAAGCCGCGGCTAGCTTTTTGGGTTGCTTCGAATACGGGTTGCAAGTTCATGCGGAGTAATTTTCTTCTTTTCAATAAACTAGAAGCTAGGTCTAAAGCTCCCCTCCTTTTTTAAGAAGGGGTTGGGGGTGGTAAAAGCCGTTGAACGAAAACTAGCTCTAATTTTCTAGCTCTATCCAACCACCCCCAACCCCTCCTTAAAAAAGGAGGGGAGCTTACTAACCTTAGTCTGTTTTAGCTAATTTCTGTGTTCAGGAACAAGTAATCATAGTGCACGAGCGGCTTCTGATTTTTCTGCCCAATACGCTCCATAGCCTTTTCTGAGCCATACTCGGCTAAACCTAGGCCGACAGGTTTCTGGTGTTCATCCACCAGCTTAATAATGTCGCCTTTCTGAAACTCACCGGTGATGTGCGTGATGCCTACGGGCAGCAAGCTGATGGCTTTACCGGGCGTCGTGAGGGCTGCTTTCGCACCTTCGTTGATGTGAATGACGCCTTTCACCGCCGTTTCGGAGTGCGCAATCCACTTCTTTTTGCCCGAGGCAATTTTGTTCGGGATGAAGCGCGTGTTTTCTACTTCGCCGCTGAGCAAGCGGGGTAGCACGTTCTCCGTCTTGCCATTGGCAATGTGCACGGCAATGCCCAGCTGCGCAACTTTGTGCGCCATGTGGCACTTCGTAATCATACCGCCGCGGCCAAACTGCGAGCGTTGCGTGGTGACGAACGACGAGAAACTAGTCGTGGTCGGCTCGATTTCCTGGATTAGCTCGGAGCTAGGGTCTTTGGGGTTGCCGTTGTAAATGCCATTCACGTTGCTGAGAATGAGCAGCGCGTCGGCATTCAGCATGGAGGCGATGAGGCCGGCTAGCTCATCGTTGTCGGTGAACATCAGCTCCGTTACGGAAATCACATCGTTCTCATTTACAATGGGGATGATGTTGTTTTGGAGCAGCGCGCCGAAGCAATTCTGCATATTCAGGTAGTGTACCCGGTCGCGGAAATCTTCCTTCGTAACGAGCACTTGTGCGCATACCAAATCGTGTTGGCTGAATAGCGTAGCATAGGTGGTGAGCAGCTTTACCTGCCCTACGGCGGCTAGCAACTGGCGGCTGGTTACGGCATCGGCTTTGTCGGAAACCTGCACCAAGCTGCGCCCCGACGCCACTGCACCCGACGACACCACAATGACTTCTCGGCCTTGCTTTTTGAGCGCGGCGAGCTGGTCTACCAAGTGCTGAATGCGAGCGGTGTCGGGCAAGCCATTATCCTGCGTCAGCACGTTGGAGCCGATTTTAACGATGATTCTTTTGTAAGCGAGCGACATATGACGGAAAGCAGAGCGGGCGAAATTTAGTTAGAAGCTAGCACAACGAGGGCGTTATGTCATGCTAAGCCTGTCGAAGCATCTCGCGTGCCGTGCTATAATCCCTGAAATTAGGATTAGCATTGCACGCGAGATGCTTCGGCAAACTCAGCATGACGTTCTTATGACTTGTTTATCTTAGCCACCTGCATTTTCAACATAACCTAGCTATGCGCTCCTGCCTTCTACTGTTGCTTTTCCTGGCTTCCTTCGCGGTAACGGCCCAACGTGTTGTGCCGCGCGACTTCAAAAAGTATTTCGATGAGCAGGGTGTGCAGGGTTCCTTTTTGCTCTTCGACGCGCAAGCCAACCAGTACACCGCTTATAATGAAACGCGCTGCCGCCAAGGCTTTTTACCTGCTTCTACTTTCAAAATTCCCAACACGCTGATCGGCCTAGAAACCGGTGCGCTGCGTGACACCAGCGAGATTTGCCGCTGGGATGACGTGACGCGGGAGGTAGCCGCTTGGAACGCCGACATGACCTACGCCCAGGCTCTGCGCGTATCGTGCGTGCCGTGCTACCAGGAACTGGCGCGCCGCATTGGGGCGAAGACGTACAACCTGTGGCTACCTAGGTTGCGGTTTGGGCGCATGCTTGTCACGACGGCAACGGTCGATACGTTTTGGCTGGCAGGGGCATCCCGGATTACGCAGTTTGAGCAAGTCGATTTCCTGCGCCGCTTGCAGGCTAATAAGTTGCCGGTGGCCGTGCGCAACCAAGAAGCTGTGAAGGCGCTATTGGTGCTAAACAAAGGCAGCAACTGGACGTTGCGGGGCAAAACCGGCTGGACGGGCTACTCGCGCGGCAACGCTCCAAAGACCCACAACGGCTGGTTTGTGGGTTGGCTGGAGCAAGAGGGGCGCCTGTATTTCTTCGCTCTGAACATGGAGCCCAAAAACAACGGCCCCGCCACGGAAAAATTCGTGCAGGGCCGCCGGCTGATTACAGAAAAGATTTTGCGTCAGGAGTTTAGCCTGATGCCGTGACCTAGCTACTCCATAGCATCCACCGAAACTTTATAAGTCGGGTCTTCCCAATAGTTCACGTCGATTAGCGCTTGGGCATTGGCGAGCAAGCGGCGCGAATCGGGGCTGAGGTGGCGCAGGTGCAGCTTCTTGCCGCTCTTGTGGTAGCGCTCCGTGAGCTTGTTCAAGGCTTCAATGGCGGACAGATCAGCCACACGACTCTCGCGGAAATCGATGATAACTTCTTGCGGGTCATGAGCTAGGTCGAACTTCTCGTTGAACGCGGCTACTGACCCGAAAAAGAGCGGGCCGAAGATTTCGTAATGCTTAATGCCTTGCTCGTCTACGAACTTGCGGGCCCGGATGCGGACGGCATTTTCCCAAGCAAACGCCAGCGCCGAAATAACCACGCCGATGAGCACGGCCAAGGCTAGGTTTTGGGAAATGGCCGTGATGAGCGTCACCAGCACCATCACAACGACATCTGTAAGCGGCATTTTGCCGATGATGCGCAGGCTAGCCCACTCGAAGGTGGCAATGACCACCATGAACATTACGCCCACCAGCGCCGCCAGCGGTAGCCGCTCGATCAATGATGAGCCCACTACCACAAACAGCAACAACGCCACCGCCGCCACCACGCCCGACAGCCGCTGCCGCCCCCGCGACTCGATGTTGACCATTGTCTGCCCGATCATGGCGCAGCCGCCCATGCCGCCAAAGAAGCCAGAAGTGATATTGGCTAGGCCTTGAGCCACGCAATCTTTGTTGCCGCGGCCACGCGTCTCCGTGATTTCATCTACTACGGTCAGGGTGAGCAAGCTTTCGGTGAGGCCCACCAACGCCATGATGAGCGAATAAGGAAAAATGATGCTGAGCGTCTGCCAGGTAAACGGTATTTGTGGCAGATGCGGCTGCGGCAATCCGCCCGCAATAGAAGCAATGTCGCCGACCGACTTGGTGGGTAAGTTGCCGAAAATAACCAGCCCCGACACAATCAAAATAGCCACTAGCGAAGGCGGTACGGCCTTCGTGACCCTAGGTAGCAAAACGATAATGGCCATGGTGAGCGCCACCAGACCTAGCATCAGGTACAAAGAAGAGCCGCTGAGCCAATGCGTAGCGCCCGTCGTATCAACCACCTTAAACTGCTCTAGCTGCGCCATGAAGATGATGAGCGCCAGCCCATTCACGAACCCAAACACTACCGATTGCGGCACCAGCCGGATGAACTTGCCAAACCGCAGTAAGCCAATGGCTATCTGAATAACGCCCATCAGCGCGACGGCGGCGGATAGGTATTCCACGCCGTGCTGCTCTACCAAGCTCACGATAACCACGGCTACGGAGCCGGCCGCGCCAGAAATCATACCCGGTCGGCCGCCAAAAAGGCTTGTGATTAGGCAGATAATACAAGCTGAACTGATGCCCACGAGCGGACTGACGTGGGCGAGCAGTGCGAAGGCTACTACCTCGGGTACGAGGGCGAGGGCCGTAGTGAGGCCCGCTAATACTTCATCCTTGAGGCTAGCGCCCCGAGTTAAATTTTCAATAAAAGACATCTGAGAGGAATAGATTCCGTTTGGAAAAGGCAAAGCATAGCCTGCGCCCGCCGGAATGCAGTGCAGCAGCTAGCTTGTAAAAGGCATGACGATAACGCGCTTGTGTAACAAGCGCCGCCGAGCATTAGGAGCTCACGGTGGCGTAAGGGCGATATGGGAGCGGGTGCCGGTCATGCGAAACGGTACGCAAAGCTAGGTCTAAATTGGCAGTTCCAGTGAACCTTGACCAGCGTATACTTGCCGGTCGAATGTTATGGCGCCCTACTGCTCACGGACAAAACGATGATCGGGCACCTAGCTCGGTGCAAGCGTCAGCACGCAACAACTGGTCGGACGGCTGAGCACTGTTAGACTCGGAACCGCAACTTTGAAATACCTTGCAGGCACATGCTTTCCCACAAACACGAAATCTTTCTGGAAGTCGCGCGGCAGCTGAGCTTTACCAAGGCCAGCCAAACGCTATTTACGAGCCAATCGGCGGTGAGCAAGCAGGTGAAAGCACTGGAAGAGTATTATAAGATCGGCTTGTTTGAACGGCTTGGTAATAGTGTGTCGCTCACGCCGGCCGGCAAGTTGCTGTATGATAAATTGCTGTTAGCGAAGCAGCTGCAACACGAATTGCACCAGGAGTTTGCCAGCATCAGTACCAGCTTCTCGCCTCAAATACAGATGATGATTGGGGCGAGCACGACCATTTCGCTGTACGTATTGCCGCCGGTATTGTCGGCGTACTTGCAGCAAAATCCGAACACGCAACTCACGCTTCGCAACCGCAACAGCGAGAATATTCTGAAGGCGCTGATTGAGCACGAAATAGACCTAGGTATTATTGAGGGCATCAACAAAGTCAGCAACGTGACTTACACGCCCTTCCTCACCGATGATGTAGTGGCGGTGCGCTCAGCCCGCAACCCGCTGGTGAAAGCAGAGTTAGATATTAAAGACCTTTACGAAACGCCGCTCGCTTTGCGGGAATACGGCTCTGGCACGCTAGCGGTATTGGAAGAAGCCCTGGAGCGGCAACAGGTCAAGCTAGTGGACTTGCCCGTGAAAGTGAGGCTAGGGGGGACCGAGGCTCTGAAGAATTTTGTGCGCGTAGACACCTGCCTGGCCTTTCTGCCGCGGCAGGCTGTGGTGAAGGAATTAGAGTCGGGCGAACTGGTGGAAGTACGTATTCGCAATCTGAAACTTACGCGCCAGTTCAACTTCATTCAGCGGAAGGGTACGGAGAACAACCAACCTTACCATGACTTTGTGCGGTATACGAAACGTTGGTATTCCGGAAAGGAATAGCCTATTCCGAATCACTATTTGATTTCGGTATAACGAGTTTCCTACTTGCTCAGATTTTAAACCTGGGCTTGTCATGACCATCTGCGCCGAAACTTCTAGTCGAATCACAAACCTTGAGTGCTCGGTTTGTGGCGCTCCTCATTCTGCATTTAAGCTACAGCGCCTATCGATATGCCACGGTATGCCGCTCATTGCCCGCTACGATTTGCAAGATCCGCTGCCAAAAGCGAGCATTCACTTCGTAGAAGGCAGCATGTGGCGCTACCGCGAGTTGCTGCCGCTGCTCGATGATGAAAACCGGGTCAGCCTTGGAGAGGGATTTACGCCCATTATCACGCTGCAAAACCTAGCCAACCGTTATAACCTTCGCTCGCTCCTGCTGAAGGACGAGGGCAAGAACCCAACGGGCTCGTTCAAAGCGCGGGGCCTGAGCATGGCCATTTCCAAAGCCAAAGAGCTAGGGGTACAAGGCTGTATTATCCCGACGGCTGGCAATGCGGGCGTAGCCATGGCTGCGTACTGCGCCAAAGCTGGCATGCGCGCTGTGGTAGCCATGCCGCGCCACACCCCCAAAGCCTTCAAAGAAGAGTGCTACTGGTATGGCGCCGAAGTGCATCTCATCGATGGCCTCATCAACGACTGCGCCGCTTGGGTGCGCGAAACCAACGCCGACAATCACCTGTTGGACGTATCGACGCTGAAAGAACCCTATCGGATAGAAGGGAAGAAAACGATGGGCTACGAAATTGCCGAGCAGCTAGGCTGGCACTTGCCCGACGTACTGCTGTATCCCGCTGGTGGTGGCACCGGCCTGATTGGCATCTGGAAGGCTTTTCACGAAATGCAGGCGCTTGGTTGGTTGTCGGCCGATGTGAAGCTGCCGCGCATGGTAGCTGTGCAAGCCGAAAACTGTCAGCCATTGGTGGAAACATTCCTAGGCCGGCAGGCTAATTCGCAGCAGTACAACGGTCGCCCCACCATTGCCAACGGCTTGGCCGTGCCGCGCCCTATCGGCGAGCCGCTGATGCTGGACGTGTTGCGCGAGTCGCATGGCACGGCCGTGAGTATTAGCGAAGACGAGATGCTACAAGGTATGCGCGAGCTAGGTAAGCAGGAGGGTTTGTTTGTAGCGCCCGAAGGCGCTGCGGTTTGGATGGCTGCGCGCCAGTTGCTGGCGAGCGGTTGGATTAGTGCCGATGAGCAGATCTTGTTGCTCAACACCGGTTCCGGACAGAAGTACTTAGAGAACGTGGAAGGTCGCTACGATCAGTAAAATAGTAGGGAGCCAGCGAATAGAAGAGGACGTCCTGCTGCGCTTGCACAGCATTTCTACGGCCAGAGTAATTCTAATGATTAGGGTTACTGTTGCGGTAGAGATGCTTGGTAAGCGCAGCAGGACGTTCTTATCTTAGGGAGGATGACAAAACGCAAATTATTTGCCGCCGTATGCACGCTGATGTTGCTGGCAGGCGCCGAGTTGCATGCACAAGGACCTAGCCTGCCTGCTAGCTTTCAAGCGCCACTAACCATGACTGCTGCCAGCCAAACCCGTCTGCACGCGGATGTGAAGTTCCTGACTTCGCTCCAGCCCGCTCGCAATTACCAGAACCTAGCTTCGCTCAACAAAGCCGCCGACTACATTCACGCCGAACTTGAAAAGCTAGGCTGCCCGGTGCAAGAGCAGAAGTTTAAGGTGAGAGGGCACGAGTACCGCAACATCATTGCTTCCTTCGGGCCGCCTGCTGCGGAACGCCTCATTGTGGGGGCGCACTACGATGTGTGCGGCGACCAGCCTGGCGCCGACGACAATGCCAGCGCCGTAGCGGGTTTGCTCGAAACAGCCCGGCTGCTGCAAGCCCAAGCGCCTGCGCTCAAGCACCGCATCGATTTTGTGGCTTATTCTCTCGAAGAGCCGCCTTTTTTCGCTACCGACGACATGGGCAGCGCCGTGCACGCTAAGTCGCTGCACGCGGAAAAGGTACCCGTGCGCGCCATGATCTGCTACGAGATGATCGGCTACTTCCGCGACGAGCCCGGCTCTCAGAACTTTCCCGATCCGCGACTAGCGGCGTTGTATCCTAATACCGGCAACTTTATTACGGTAGTTGGCAAACAGGGCCAAGAAGCATTCACCCAGCAAGTCAAAACGCTGATGAAAGCGCACGGCAAGATCGACGTGCAAAGTATCAACTTGCCCGCCTCACAAGGCTTGGCTGGACTGTCAGACCACCGCAACTATTGGCACTATGGCTACGAAGCCGTGATGATCAGCGACACGTCCTTTCTGCGCAACCCTCATTACCACGAACGCACCGACACCATCGAGACGCTCGATTTCAAGCGTATGGCGGAAGTCGTGAACGGAGTTTATGGTGCCATCGTAGGGCTGTGATATGAAACTAACCATCTTGCTTGTGCCTGGCTTGGGCAACTCAGGGCCGCAGCACTGGCAGAGCATCTGGGCGACGCTTTATCACCATCCGCGCGTGGAGCAGCAGGAGTGGGACCACCCTAGGTGCGCCGACTGGGTACAAGGACTGAACGAGGCAATTCAGCGCGCCGAGTCACCGGTGGTGTTAGTAGCCCATAGCTTGGCGTGCAGCACCATCGGGCACTGGGCCCATCAGTACCCGACTGAGGCAGTCGTTGGTGCGCTGCTCGTAGCCCCCGCCGACACCGAACGCCCCGATTTCCCGGCTGAAGCCACGGGCTTTGCGCCCATGCCCCAGCAGCGTCTACCATTTGCGAGCCTTGTAGTGGCTTCTACCAACGATGAGTACGTGTCCATAGCACGTGCTCAGGCGTTTGCGGCGGCTTGGGGTAGCGAGTTTGTTGATGTTGGGGCGCAAGGCCACCTCAATGTCGCTTCAAACCTAGGTAACTGGCCCACTGGCTATGCCTTACTGCAAAAGCTGCTACAGCAGGTATAGAGGTTTGTAGTTTTCCTATGTATTCGGCTAGCAGCCTATGGTAGCCGGCTGAGACTTCGTGCCCGAAAAAAGCAGGCCAGCAACGTGGAAGCAACATCCACAACGCTGGGGGCGTGGGAGAGGTATTGAGGGTGGCCTTTTCTCCAAAAGGTACTTTTTGTGAAAAGAAGGCTTTTTCAATAAAATCAATTCCCGGGCATGTGACTGTGTTTTGTAGAAGAGTTTGGTAAAAAACGAGCTGTTTTTGAGTAAAGTACTCTGTTTTTTGAGGTGTATCTTGGATAATTGTTAATGTATCTGGTATCTTGCCATAAGATTTCATAGTAGCCACATCTCAAAAGTTTACCCACTCAAAGCACTATGTCTAGTTCTTCCACTGGCTTCCGGCCTGGTCTGAGTTTGTTTGCGCTCCTTGCTTGCTTAGGGCTCGGAGCCGTAGCGGCCTTCGTGCCGGCTAATCACCCAGCAGCAGCACCCGGCACCATCAATGGCGCCGATGTGGCTTGGATGCTAACGGCTACGGCCTTCGTCCTGATCATGACGCCCGGCTTGTCGTTCTTTTACGGAGGCATGGTGCGGCCCAAGAATGTGATTTCGACCATGCTGCAAAGCTTCGTAGCGATGGGGGTAATCACCTTAGTGTTCTACTTTGTGGGCTTCTCGCTGGCGTATGGCGACAGCTGGCACGGGCTGATTGGCAATCCGTTCACGTTCGCCATGCTGCGCAACGTGGGTACGGCCACGCACCCGCTGCTTTCGCCCACGATTCCGTTGATTCTATTCTTCGCTTTCCAGCTGAAGTTTGCCATTATCACGCCGGCCCTCATCACCGGTTCTTTTGCCGAGCGAGTACGATTTAAGGGCTACCTAGCCTTTATGGTGCTGTTTTGCCTGTTCATCTACTGCCCACTGGCCCACTGGACGTGGCACCCTGAAGGCTTCCTGCGCAAGTGGGGCGTCCTCGACTTTGCTGGCGGCACGGTAGTGCACATTTCGGCAGGCATCGCCGCCCTAGCTGGTGCCATGGTGCTAGGACCCCGTGTGGCACAAGGCCGCAACACGTCTTTCTCGACGCCTAACGTGCCGTACGTGCTTCTCGGAACGGGCCTTTTGTGGATGGGTTGGTTTGGCTTCAACTCGGGTTCGGCTCTAGGAGCCAATGAATTAGCGGCCCTTTCTTTCGCCAATACTAACCTAGCTTCGGCGGCGGCGCTCGTGATGTGGTTGCTGATTGAAGTGGCTCGCGGGGGCAAACCTACGGCGATGGGCGCTTGCATTGGGGCAGTGGTAGGCTTGGTAGCCATCACGCCCGCCGCCGGCTACGTCGACTACGGTCAGAGCGTGCTGATTGGTATGGTAGCGTCGTTGATTAGCGCCGCGGCCGTACACTGGAAAAACAGCCGCACTAACATCGACGATACGCTTGATGTGTTTCCTTGCCACGGCCTAGGTGGCATTGTGGGTATGATTCTGACGGGCGTGTTCGCCAAAGATGGTGGCCTCGTGCATGGTACTACCACGCTGTTCAGCTACCACATGCTCGGGCTGGTGATTGTCATTGCCTACTGCTTCGTTGGCGCCTGGGTCCTACTAAAAGTAACCGACAAGCTATTCGGCTTGCGTGTGAAGCAATCGGAAGAAGAGCTAGGCCTCGACCTGAGCCAGCACGAAGAATCGACTTACCATGTGGATGAGGAGTTTGAAAAAACCTACCGCAAGGAGAAGGACACCGTAGCCGAGCGCGTTGAGCAAATTGCTTAAGCTGGGTAATTTAGCCTAGGAAGAAAAGCCGTCAGCCACAAGCTGACGGCTTTTTTGTGTTTGTTGCTCAGCGCTGGCCCGTGCTCTTCGGCATATTTAAGGGGCTAGGCTAGCGGCGGCATGTCCTTGCGCTCCAGCACTTCATCGATTAGGCCATATGCTTTGGCTTCATCGGCCCGAAGCCAATAATCACGGTCGGAGTGGTCGTGAATCTCCTGGTAGGTTTTGCCAGTGTGGTGAGCTAGGATGTTGTACAGTTCGGCCCGAAGCTTCAGAATCTCGCGCGCCGTGATTTCAATGTCGGCGGACGGGCCCTGAGCGCCACCGGATGGCTGGTGAATCATCACGCGGGCGTGGGGCAAAGCGGAGCGTTTGCCGGCGGCACCGCCAGCCAGCAGTACCGCACCCATCGACAACGCCACGCCCGTGCAAATAGTAGCCACGTCGGGCCCGATGTACTGCATCGTGTCGTAGATACCTAGGCCCGCGTACACCGAGCCACCCGGCGAGTTGACATATAGTAGAATATCCTTTTGCGCGTCAACTGATTCCAAAAATAAGAGCTGGGCCGTAATGACGTTGGCAATCTGGTCGTCCACGGCCGTTCCCAGGAAGATAATCCGGTCCATGATCAGGCGCGAAAACACGTCGATTTCGGCGAAGCGTGTAGGGCGTTCCTCGATAACCGAACGGGTCATGGCCGTAACTAAGGGGTATGCTTGGCTCTCTAAGCGGCGCAAATACTGATCTACTCCTAAGCCACTCAAGCCCTGACCGTGCACGGCGAACTTGCGAAATTCTTGTTTGGTGAGCATAAAAGAAGGAAAAAGACGCAAGGCATCTTCCAAAGTCCGGGCAATAGCGTGCCCGACGCTCGGAAAAGCGCTTGCAAGTGAGACAATACATTAAGGGAATAGCGGCTTACGGGGCAGTTCCGGGTTCCCGCAGAAGGCGCAGAGGAGACGCTGAGGGCGCAGATGCGACTTAGCCTAGGTGGGTAAAATAGCGGCGCAGCTGCTGACTTAGGTTGGAGAGAGCTGCCTGAAATTGCGCCACCCGACCGAGGCGTTTCGTTCCGTAAAGTTGGCGATGAATGGCAACCAGTTCACTGCGAAGCTGCTGTCGCCCAGCTACGTATAGGCCTTGGTAGAGTTGACGTTGAAGGTCGGTATCTGCCGCAAGGTCAGCATCTAATAGCTCCTGCACGTGCCAATCAGCTGAGGGCTGGCCCAGCAGATGATGCTCAATGCGTTGCAGACGTTCTAGCTCAGGCCGCATGGTCTTGGTGGGCAAATATGGAGGTGGCAACTTTGCGCACGGCATTGCGCAGGCGTTCTAAGCACTTGAATTTCTGCACCGTGGCCGAGCGTACGCTGCTGTACTGGTGAGTAGCCGCAATTTGCTCCAACGGCTCGTTGAAGTAGTAAAAAGAGACCAGGATGCTCCTACACTTCGTACCTAGCTTTTCCACATAATCTAGTACCAGCTCTGCCCCGGAGGCAGTAGCCGTTTCGGGCTCAGCGGCTATCGGTTCAGTAAAGTCGAGGTGGTCTTCGTGTAGCTCAGCGCTGGGTTGGCGGCTGCGGCGGGCTAGCTCCCGATGCCAGAGGTTGCGGCAGACGCTTACCAGATAAGTGCTCGGAGCAGCCGTTAAGGTCAAAGAGCCATGCACCGCTTTCTCATAAAAGATGATGAGCGCGTCGTGAAAGACATCTTGTGCATCTTGGGCAGAACCGCTGTGCCGTAGCACATGCCGCCGCACCAAGGGAAAAGTTTGGCGATACAGCTGCGTGAGCGTCCGCTCACGGTCGGTGCGCAGGGCTTGCTGCATACCTAGATCAGGCGCGGACGGGGCGAATGGAGCAGGTGGAGTTCTCATGCAAACGGAAGTTCTGACTATTAATCTTCGTTTTGCCTAACTATCACCCCTGCCAGCAAAAAATAGGTTGTCTGCTCCTTACAGGAAGGAACGAACCTAGGGTAAAATGCTCAGCGCAAGGCGTAAAACCAAACGTAAAGTACCGTACCGATTATATAGCCACCGAAGAAGATATTCTCGTAAGGAGGGCCTAGGTGCAGGGCCCTAACACCAACCGCGACGAGCCCAAGTACGGCCAAGCTTACGCCAAACCAAAAGGAGCGCTGCCGCTGCGCAGGCACCGCCAAGCGCCAAGTGCCAACGAGCGGAAAAAGTAGCCCCATTGCTACAAGACCTAGCGTGTTCAGAGGCTCTACCTTGGTCAGAAAGCCCGCTGCCAGCAGTAGCAGCCCCGTGCCCAATAGTGCCGAAAACTGCGTTGACTGCCGCACTTGTGTGGCGCTCAGCGCATGGTGACCATACGCGTTGAAGCGCAACAGTGTGTTGAACAGCGGATCGGCAAACCAGCTCATAAACACCAATATGAGGTAGAGCGGCAGCAGCAGCGGAAAAAAGCGCGAAAAGATAAATAGGCCCAAAAAGAGTCCACGACGTGCGCTGTCACTCAGCGAAGAGGACCAATAGGCAAAGCGCATAAAGCTGCGGTACACCCAGTACTGCGTCTTGAGTGCTTCGACCAATCCTTCACGAGCATAGTCCGAGGTAGGGGAGAGGCGCAAAGCCTGTCGAAAGTGCTCTAAAGCGGGTTTGGCTTGACCGGTTTCTAGCGCTACCCAGCCCGCGTCGGCATGGGTGCCGGCGTCGTCCGGGTCGTGGTGTAGGGCGCGGCCGAGGGCATCAGCAGCCTCATCACGCCGACCGAGGCGGGTGAGGGAGCGAGCCCGCAAACCTAGGCAGTCAACGTGCTCAGGGTCGTAGGAGAGGCCGGTTTCAGCAGCCTTCAGAGCCGCTTGCCACTGATGACGCTGGAAGCGAATAATACCTAGGGTATGATAATAGTTTGGATCGGTGGGGTCGAGAGCTAGTGCATGTTCGATGGCGACCAAAGCTGCTGGTTGACGATGCTGACGCAGGTGCGATAGGCTGAGCAGATAGTAAGCAAAATCGTACTCGGGTGCCAGGTGAATGGCGGTTTCTGCCTCGGCTTGGCCTTCCTCCAATTTCGCTTGGTCGAGCAAACACATGCCGAGCCAAGCGTGAGCTAGGGCATCGGTTGGGTCGGTTTGCAGAATGCGTCGCAATTCCTGCTCGGCCTGCGGGGCGCGGCCCTGGCGGAGCAGCAGCAAGATGCGTTCGGACCAATGATACGAGGAAACGTGTTCCATAGAGGCAGACAACTAGTAGATAAAGCCGCTAGAACGACTTGGCATAGTTTACGTTGGCAGCAGCCCACTCCAGCCAAGCAACAGCAAGCACAAAGGCTGCCATCCACACAAGGCCAGGCGAGTCAGCGGCATTCAGCCAGGAAGCTCCGCCTAGCACAACCGTTAGCACTAGTAGGCCAACTACTTTCTTGGCTGGAGTTCCTGCCGGAGTAAGGCTAGGCTCGGGGCGGACCGTAGTGCCACGTAGCAACCTAGCTTCGGGGTGGCGCCTCCATTGCACAGAGGCATACACGTACAGGACGAGCAGGGGAATACAAAAAAAGCTGATGACTATGCACAGGAGCAGCAGCAGAACAATGTTCTTGCGCTGAAGATGATGCATGTAGGCATCGAACCGTTCAAAAAAGCGCTTGAGACGAAAAGAGTGCTTGATGGTTTTTCGCAACCCTGTGTAGGCTTCCGGGTTTTCCGGATCGAGCTGCCGCGCTTCTTGAAAGTAGAGTTGGGCCCGCGTTGTTTCGTGGTTACTCAATGCTGCCTTGCCTAGGTGCAGAAGTACCGTTAGGAGCTTGCTTGCAGCTTTTGCGTGCGTCGGATCCAAGCGGAGTGTTTCCCGTAAATGGATTTCCGCTTTAGGGAAGTCTTGCCGGCTCAGTGCTTCTTCCCCACAGAGGATGTGCGCGGCTGGCAGCGTCGGATGAAAAGAAAGGAGCTGCTGCAAGACGCTGCTAGCTCGTTTCGGGTGGCGAAGCTGCTGCAGGGCTTGCACGGCCTGTACGAGACATTCGGCATGGGTAGGATCAAAGGCCAGTCCAGCGTACGCAGCTTGCAAGGCATCTTGGTAGTTGCCCTGCGTATTAAAAATCAATGCCTGTTGACCTAGGTATTTGGCATTGTAAGGGTTAAGCTGTAGCGCTTCTTGTATCGCCTGCAACGCGGCAAATGGCTGTGAGTCATTTAGCTGAATGACGCTGAGTAAGTAATACGCGTCGCCAAGCTGAGGATCAAGCGCAATGCCTTGCTTTACTGCTTGGTAAGCCTCTCCCCGACGCTTTTGCCGCAGGAGGGCTACTCCCAGCAAAATGTGGGCAAAAGCCTCCTGCGGATGCGCGGCCAAATGACGCCGTATAAGTTGCTCGGCTTGTTGTGGTCGGTGTAGCGCCAGCAAATGCTGGGCGGCTGCTTCCCACTGGTCAACGTGCGTTTGTTGCATGGCAAGAAAACGCTATTCCCGCGGTTTCTTAATTCCCATGTACACCAGAATGTCGTCGTACACACCGCCTTCGTTCGAGTACAGCGCGTAGTTTTTAGCCGTGGCAAACCATTCCTTCGTGCTGGCCCGAATCTGTTTTGCTGCGTTCAGCAAGTCATTCTGCTCGATGGGCAAAGGCCGACCTAGCTTCATCGACTCGCGCAGCCTAGCTTCGATGGCTACGTCTACTAGCGCTTTAAGGTCGGCGCCGGAGAGGCCGGGAGTCTTAGCGGCCACGGCGGCTATGTTCACGCTGGTTGCCAGCGGCTTATCGCGCAGCAGCACCTCCAGCACGGCGGCGCGGGCGGGCTCATCAGGGGGCGTCACCAGTACAATGCGGTCGAAGCGGCCAGGGCGTCGGAAAGCGGCATCAAGGTGCCAAGGCGCGTTGGTCGCGGCCATGATAAGCACGCCGTCGTTGGCGCTAGTAGCGCCGTCCAGCTCCGCCAAAAACTGATTAACCAAGGAGCGGCCAGCACTCTGGCGCAAGTCGTGGCGATTAGCGGCCAAGGCATCTACTTCGTCAAAGAATAGCACGCACGGCGCTTGCAAGCGGGCCATTTCGAAAAGCTGGTGCAAGTTCTTTTCGCTGTTGCCCAGCCACATATCCAAGATATCGTTGATGCCGACATTGATGAAAGAGGCTTTTACTTCGCCAGCAGTAGCGCGTGCTAGGTGCGTCTTGCCGCAGCCGGGCGGGCCATACAGCAGCAAGCCGCCGCCGGTAGCTTTGCCATACGCCTTGTACAGGTCAGGATATTGAAGCGGGTGAATGATCTTGAGGCGGATTTCTTCCTTCACCGCATCCATGCCGCCCACATCCGAAAAGTTGATTTTAGGCTTTTCTAAACCAGAGAACAACGTTTGCTCGTCGATAACTAACCCAGCACTGCTCGGCATTTCGGTGGGCGGGCCGCCGTGGGCGGGTTGCGCCGGTTGTGCTAGGCTCTTTTCGCGGAGCTGGGCTAGGAGCTCTGCATCCTCCAGCGTGGGATTGTAGTGCAAGGCCGTCTCGTAAGCTTCGCGGGCGGCAGACAGCTGGCCGGTGCGCGCCAATAAGCGCGCATGCAGCAGGTGGGCGCGCGCGTGCTCGGGCTGGCCTGTCAGTAGCTCTTCGATAACGACAAAGGCAGCCGAAGTTTTATGTAGCGCTCCGTATACTTCGGCTAGGCCAAGCTGCAGGTCGGGGTCGGTGGGGGCTTGACGCAGACCGGCGCGGTACGTGTCTTCGGCCTCCGCCAAGCGCCCTACTTGAAGCAGCAGGGCTGCAACATGCTTACGCAGCGGTAGATTGTCGGGCGAGAAGGAAAGCGCCTCTAATAGAGGTTGAATAGCAGCAGGATCGGAAAAAGTGGACATACTAACGTTAACAAGCAACTACTGCTAGCGACAAGCTTAGAGCAGGATCACAGGAGAGGATAAAGTAACAGACCTAATCAAAATCTTAACTTGGACTAACACCATGCCAAGGCTCTCAAGCCTAGACCCCTAGGTATAATAAGTCGCTTAATCACCAATTTTACTCAAGAAAAGCGAAGCTAAAAAGCCTAGCACTGTGATTAGACCTGTGAAATTATGTGCCTCTTCAAACGCCTCCGGCATCATGGTGTCGGCCAGCATGGCCAGAATGGCTCCGGCCGCAACGGCCGTTGTTGCAGCCACTACATCAGCGGAAAAATGGCTGAACACGGCGTAGCCTACCAGCGAAGCTAGCCCCGAGATAATGGCAATACCTGCCCACAGCCAAAAGACGTAGCTTGCCGAGCGTCCGGCCTTTTTCATGCCCGCGGCACTTGATAAGCCTTCCGGTAGGTTGGAGAGGAAGATAGCCACCACAGCTACGGTACTCACAGCGCCACCTGCCAACATGCTTAGGCCGATAACAATACTTTCGGGTATACCGTCGAGCAGGGCGCCTAGGGCAATGGCCATTCCATTATCGTCGCCAGCGTCGGTGCTGGGTTTTTCGCCGGATTTTACTTTTTGTCTTTCCTCATGTTGCTGGCTGCCGGAGCGTTTGCGGTGTTTTGCGCCCCGACGTGCTAATAACCAGTTGGCGACCGTGTAAGTGGTTGCGCCCCCAACAAAGCCGATAGCGGTAGCATCGAAGCCGCCTTTTTGGTAGGCATCTTCCATAAGTTCCAGCGACAAAGTGGAGATGAGCACCCCGCTACCGAATGCCATAACGGCGGCTACGAGGCGCTGCGGCACGCGCAAAAAGAAGCCGACTCCGGCGCCTAACAATAAAGCGGAGCCCGATACAAGGCCCCAAAAACCAGCGAGGGCCCAGGTAGGAAATGTCATGAGGGGAAATAGAAAGGGATGAGAGGAATAGGATAATCCTTACCGGATTACACGGGTCGAGGTTGCTGTAGGTATGTCGTGAATAGTCGGATGACCTCGCTGCATGGCTTGACTTGCTCGACGTTAGCTTCTTAATAAAGGCTCTTCTGTTTGTTTATCACATGGTTATGTGATTGACGCACAAGGTTGATATTGCTTATTTACCTAGGTCAATCGACTCGCTATTGCCCTAGAGTAAGGAGAACATTACGCTCAGTAAGCCATGAAATTCGACCACAAAAACTTATTCGACCTCTACCGCGAGGAAACAAACCTACGCTTCACCCCAAGCCAGGTGTCGGGCATTGAAAAGCTGCTCAATTTTGTTGAACAAGACCCCGGTCTGACCGACCTGCGCTGGGTGGCTTATATGCTGGCTACCGTGAAGCACGAATGTGCCGATACGTGGCAGCCCATCGAAGAAAGAGGCTCCGAAACGTATTTTCAACGGTACGAGCCGGCCACCAACACGGGCCGAGTGCTAGGCAACGTGGAGAAAGGAGATGGTGCCCGCTACAAAGGCCGCGGCTACGTGCAGTTGACTGGCCGGGCAAATTACCGCCAGTTCGGCCGTCGCCTAAGTCTCGGCTTGGAGCAAGATCCAGAGCTAGCCCTCGATCCCGTGGTAAGCTACCGCATTGCCTCGTTAGGGATGCGCCAGGGATTGTTTACGGGCAAAGCGTTGGAGCACTACTTGCATGGCCCCGTAACCGATTACCGCAATGCGCGCCGCATCATCAACGGCGTGGATCGAGCAGACACGATTGCGCGCTACGCTGCCAAAATGGAGGAGGGTTTACGCCGGGCTCAAGTTAGTTGAACGTACCTAGCTAGCTTTGTTGCTGGTGCTGCGCGAGTACTTGCTGTAGCCTTATCGCATCGACGGTTTCAAGCACTACTTTCTTGAACGGAGCCGTGTGGCCGGTAACTAGCGTAACGCTCGATTTGCTTACCCCGAACAACTCAGCTAGGTAGGCGAGTAAGCAAGCATTCGCTTTGCCGTCTTGCGCGGGCGCCTTCAAACGCACGGTCAGGCTGCCATCGGCGGCCACTACTAGCTGGTTGGCTTTGCTGTTGGGCTTGGCTTTCAGGTGCAACGTGGCGGGCATAGCAGTGGACAGTAGGGACGAGTACAAAAGTAGCCTAAACCTATCTTGTTCGCTCTTGGAGGCTAGGCCGGTGAGTTGTAGGCGTCGTACACGTTCCAAGCCCAAATAAGAAACGGTACGACAATCGTCCAGCCCAGCAAAAAGCTCAACGTGCCGCCGACAGCCCAGATAATGAAGGCTTTCAGAAATTGACCCTTGATGAGCTGTCCTAAACCCGGAATGAAAAACGAAATCAGAGCGGGTACGCCGTGGGTTGTTTTGATCGTATTCATGAGGCGAAAAGCTAGGTAGCTAGGTTGAGGTAAGTAATCAGGTAAACGCTTATTTGCTGTAAGCTAATACCGGCAACGGTGTACCGTTTAGTCGGGCCTGACCGTACGGGCATTGATCCAGCACTACACAGCGTCCACAGGCCGGCGAATGGAAGTAACAGCATTTCTGCCCATGAAACATCAAGGCTTCGTGGTGGTCATACACCTGCTGCGCGCTCCAGCCAGGCGGCAGTAGGGCTTCCAGTAAGGCGTGTGCTGCTTCGGTGCCCACCTTCGGCCCAATCAAGTTCAAGCGCTGTGCTACCCGGTGGTGGTGGCTATCGACGGGCATGGCAGGTAAGCGCAGCGAGCTAAAAAGCAGCGTAGCTGCGCTGGTCTTGGGCCCCACACCCGGAATAGTTTCAAGCCAGGCACGTGCCTCCGGTACCGTCTTTTCGGCCAAAAAAGCTAGGTCGCAGGGGCCGCCGCAACGTGCGCTTACCTCGCGCAGTACGGCTTGGATGCGCGGGGCTTTTTGCTCGGGCCACGTGCAAGAGTTGATGGCCGCTTGTACCTCATCCGTAGGAGCGTCGCGCACTTGCTCCCACGTCGGGAAGCGGGCCACGAGCTGCTGGTAGGCGCGGTGCGAATCCTGGTTGCGCGTGCGGTGCGACAACAAGGCGCTGATCAGTTCGCTCAGCGGGTCTTTAGTGCTGAAGAACGGAAAAGGCGCACCATATTCGGTGCATAATCGTTCGTGCACGAGCAGCGCCTTCGTGCGGCGTGCTTCTAAATCGGTGTCGGCGAGGGGAGTAGCTGGGCGAGTCACGTAATTGCTTACGCAACCTGCCTAGCTCCAGTTGACTATAATCCGCGGTTATACAGCGCAATAGCCTGCCGGATACTAGTTTGCTGTTTGCCTTGCACAATCAAAGGTACGATTAGCAAGGGTAGCCCTGCATAAACCAAGGGCGATACGGAGGGGCCAGCGCTGTTGGGATTAAGCGTCGTAAACAAGCCGGCCAGTATAACACCACCCGCCGCTACGTAGCTCAAGGTAGAAATGCGCTGAAAGTTGCGAGCCTTTGCCAGTAATGCGCTGCTACCAGCATTGTCCGCTGTGGCAATGGCTAGGTTCCGAATTGTGAGGTTTTCTACCGGACCGTTGTCCTTGCTGAAGTACTCAGTTTTCACCGTGCGGTACGACGGACCAAATCCGCCGTAACCATAACGGCCAAACCCGCCGTAACCGCCATACGGATAGCCGAAACCATTGCCTGCGTATTGCGTGCTGGTGATGGAGTACAAGCTAATGCGGCCCGCTCGGTCACGCCGTAACGTAGTTTCCCGACGTGATTTGGGCAGCGTTGTACGCACGTAGTGGCCAGTTTCGTCATCGTAGTAGCGCACGTCACTCATGTCGTAGCGTTGCAGCCCGTCTACTAGCAAGAAGCTTCGGCCGAAAACGGGTTGCTTTACCTCGACATCATAGGCACGTAGTACCTGCCCGCTTTTCAATCCTACGGCAAAGCGAGTTGTTTCAGCAGGTAGCGGGGCCATCTGGCGCTGGCGTTGTTGCTGGCGTACGGAGTCTGGCACAACCGGGGCCGTACCAAGTTGACGAGGAGCAGTTGGGGCAGGTGCTTGCGCAGGTGGGGGCGCAGTAGGCAGGCTATTTAATTCCCGCGGAGTTTCCTGCGCTTCCACTAAGCTAGGGTAGAGAGCAAGAAGAGGAAAAAGTAAAAGGAGCGGGTGAAGACGCATAACTAGTGAAAAGGAAAAGTACGGTTCCGACAATAGGAGCCTTTAGATGTGTACCGCGTGAAAGAGTGCACAAATACTGCGCGTCAACTCACCGCTAAACACGCTTGAATTAACGGGAAATGTGGCAGATTTCGTGCGTACAGCGCCGTAAAACTGCTGAGTAGGAAGTTGGGATGAGCATCCAATGCTTTTGAGGTTCTGCACAAGCTAGGCCTAGGTAAGCAAGTTGGTTATTGTCTTGCTATAGCTGTGCAGTGATGGTACTTGTATCGTTATATTCGTCTTAGAATAGCGTAATGTCGATGTATGAGCAGAATACGGAATAGTTATTGGTTTATTTGGATTTAAAAAGTTATATTTTTATACAGATAAATTATACTAATGCCAAGAGCATTAGACGGACAAACAGTAACTGAAAAACGTTTTTTGATAGAATAGAGCTAGGTTTTGGTACTCGGTACAAGGTTTGCAGCTAGAAGAAACGCCTGGGTTACCGCTAAAAATAATTATAAACCAGTATTTTTGCTATCCGTCAGTGGCATAAGGTTATCAGTAGCAAGAGGTTGTAAGCTGCCTTTATATGATCCTAAGACTACTTTCTATTATATCGTTAGCCCTACTCACGCTACGTGTGCAGGCGCAGCAAGTCGCTGACACGGCTCATACGTCTATTCGGACCATTGAAGTCGGGAACGTAGACGTGCTGCCCGGTGCTATCGACACGAAGGGTTGGCTGCTAACGGATACAGATATTCAAACGGAGCTAGAAGGAGCGGTACAGAACCTCTACAACTTCAAGTTTGACAAGGCAGAAAAGCAGTTCCGCTCGCTGCGCCGGCGCTACCCGCACCATCCGATGCCTTATTTTCTGCTAGGCCTCAGCACTTGGTGGAAGATCATCCCGACGAACCTCCAAACGAAGCAGTACGACAAGATTTTCTATGCGTACATGGACACGGCCGTGGTCAACGGCGAGAAGCTGTACGAAGCCGACCACAAGAACTACGAAGCGTGCTTCTTCCTTGCAGCTGCGTATGGGTTTACGGCTCATTTGCACGGCGAGCGGCGTGATATGGCCAAAGCAGTAGTTGGTGGCAAACGAGCCCTAGAATACTTAAACAAAAGCCAAGAGGCGAACGGCTTGAGTCCAGAGTTCTTGTTTGGGCAGGCACTGGTAAACTACTACGCTGTGTGGATCGGCGATAATTATCCGCTGCTTAAGCCCGTGCTATTTTTCTTTCCACGAGGTAATCGAGAGCTAGGTGTGCAGCAGCTCAAAACCGTTGCCGAAACAGGCTTCTACACAGGCTTGGAAGCTCGTTACTTCCTCATGAAGATCTTGATGAACGAGGAGAATAAGCCGGCCGAGTCGTTGCCCGTCTCCCGTTACTTAGCTACCAACTTTCCAGATAATGCCTATTTCCAGCGCTTCTACGCACTGAGCTGCTTTAATACCCGCAACTTTCGGGAATGCGAGCGGGTAAGTCGCGAGATTTTAGATAAACTGAATCGAGGGATGCCTGGCTACGAAGCCATCAGTGGGCGCTACGCAACCTACTACCTAGGTTGGGTGATGCAGAACCGCTACAAGGACCTCGAAAAAGCAACGGAGTACTACCAGCGGTGCATTGTATTTGCCGAAAGCACTGGTGAAACGAACAGCTTTTACTACCTCGATGCGAACCTGAACCTAGCCAACTTCGCGGTGCAAAATGGGGACGTTAAAAGTGCCATGCGCTACTACCGAGTGGTGAATGATAAAGCGGAACGCAAATCGGAGATGTACCAGGAGGCCCGCGCCTACCTTAGCAACAACAAGCGTAGCTAAATCGCTTATTTTCTGGTAGATGCTTTTAGGCTGCACAAGTAGATGCAGCCTTTTTCATAAGCTAGCTTTTGTAAAAAGCACGTACGCCTACTTCAGCAGCTTTTCCAGCAAGCTCATGCTATCAACCATATCGTTGTTGGTTTCGAAATCGATAGGCTTCAGAATGTAGCCACTCACTCCTAGGTTTTGGGCGTTAAGACGGTCTACATCCATCGAGGAAGTAGTCGTGACAAACACGGGGATGTCGCGCAGCTGCGGGTAGTTGCGCAATTCAGCCAAGAACTCATGCCCATTCATTTTCGGCATGTTCAAGTCGAGCAGAATTACTTCGGGTAGCGGATCGATAGCGGGCACACCGCCGCGACCTAGGAGCAGATCGAGCCCTTCGATGCCGTTGAAAGCCGTGTAGAGCTTATGCTGCACATTAAACTTGGCAAAGGATTTCTGTACGACCATCGTATCGAAGAAATCATCTTCGAGGAGCAAAACAGAACGCATGAGGAGTGGGGCTAACGGGGTAACAGAGCAACCAAGATTTCCTGAACAACCTTACCTAGCTCCCAGTTACTCTTTCGGCCACGTAAAGATAAAGGCTGCGCCTTCACCGGGCGCCGATTCAACTCGAATACTTCCTTGTTGCTCGTCAATAATCTTCTTTACGATACTCAGCCCGATGCCGGTGCTCTCCGCCGTGTTGCGGTCACGTAGCGTCTGAAAGATCAGAAAAATCTTTTCGTGGTACTCTGGCGCAATACCGGGTCCATCATCGGCTACCGTAAACTCATAGTGCGTTGGCTGTTCGGTGCAGCTGATGGTGATCTTGCCAGACCCCGAGCCATGATACTTCACGGCGTTGCTCATCAAGTTGGTGAAGACCTGCTCTAAGCTGAGTCGGTCCGTGACGAAGGTGGGAAGGTTAGTGGGCGTGTGAACTACGAAATCGGTAGGCACGATTAACTCACTTATATCTTCTACCAACTGCTTCACGTCGACCTGTTCTCGCTGATGCTGCGTGCGGCCAATACGGGCGTATGCCAAAATGCCGTTAATCAAATCTTCGAGGCGTGCGAGTCGGCCTTTCATCATACCTAGATATTGGCGCATTTGCTCCGATAGCTCGTGCGGGAGTTCATCCTCAATCCATTTCACCACGGTCATCACCCCCCGTAAGGGCGCTTTCAAGTCGTGGGAGGCTACGTAGGCAAATTGATCTAGCTCTTTGTTCCGATTTTCGAGTGCGTCGAAGGCACTGTCGAGCGTTTGCGTCATGCGGTTGAGGGAAGTAGCTAGGTTGCCTAGGCTGTCTTGCTCTTTATCCCGGATGCGCACGGTATAGTCTCCCTGTACTACTTTATCCGCCAGGCTTTCAATGATTTGAATGCGTCGCTTAGTGTCTTCGTTTACCTGGGCCAATTCCACTTGCAGCCGCGCATTCGCTTTGAGCTCACTGGAAATTTTGATAAAGAGCCAAAGCACAATGATGATAGCTAATACCGCTGATATGATGAGGGTTATAGGCGTTGTAATTTCAAAAAAGCTTTGGCGCGCACTGCGGTGACTCAGTAGTGATTCTTCGTCGGCTCTTATGTGTAGAACAATTTTCCGTAGCCGCTCCAGGGTGCTGCGGTCGCTGAGTAGGAGCCCTTTCGCCGCTTCAGCAGAAGGGGTTACCTGCCGCCAATGCTGCAAGAACTTGGCTTCGTAGTCGATGATCTGGCGCAGGGTATCTAAGCGCTGGAGTTGGGCTGGGTTGTCAGCCGTAAGGCGGCGTAGGGAGTCGTAATCGGCTAACGCAGTAGGCAGATAGCCTTCAGAGTGACGCAGGTAAGAGGAGTCGTTGGTAAGCAAGTAGCCCCGCACCCCGCTTTGGGCGTCCCGGATTTGCATCCGCAGATCGGAAGTGTGCTGGAGTACCCGGTAGGTGTGCTCCACCAAGCGCGTGGAAGATGATAGTTGCTGAATGCTGAAGTACGCGGCTAACGAGGTGAGCAGGAGCATGCTCAGCGCAATGCTGAAGCCCAGAATGATTTTGGTATTAAGCTTTAAGTACATCGTTGGGTAGGCAGGAGCTAGCTATTCGCAGCAAGCAGCAGGATAAAGGTACGGCTAAGGGCATCGAAAAAAGTATGCGGCTGGCGGTGGGCAGTCTTGCGCTTGGCAGGCGTATCTTCGCGCCGAAGGTGCGCGTTCCGGGCTAGCTTGTTCGGAACGGTGCCCGTCTCCTCAAGTAGTCCCATGCCTGCCGCCGACCCCATCACCAGCCCACAAAATCCGCGCATCAAGAACCTGCTGAAGCTTCAGCAGAAGCCGGCTGAACGGCGGGCGCAGGATCTTACCATCATCGAAGGCTACCGTGAGCTGACCATTGCGCACCAAGCTGGTGTGCAAATTACCGCGCTATTTGTTTGTCCCGAGCTAGCCGACGATGCCCGGCAGCGTGAGCTAGGTACCATGCTGGGCACTAAGCTTGACTGGTTTTCGGTGTCGCGGCCCGTCTTTGAGAAAGTGGCTTACCGGGAGGGATCTGACGGCATCTTAGCGCTTGCGCAGCCACCACGTCGCCGCTTGGCTGATTTACAACTGCCCACCAACCCGCTGCTGCTCATTTTGGAAGCCGTGGAAAAGCCCGGCAACCTAGGTGCCGTGCTGCGCACCGCCGATGCTGCCCGCGTCAACGCTGTTATCGTCTGCGACCCTCGCACCGACTTGTACAACCCAAATGTGATTCGGGCTAGTATCGGGTGCGTGTTTACCAATCAGGTAGTTGCCGCGCCCACCGAAGAAGTACTGGCTTGGTTGCGTCAACACGGTATTCGCAGCTACGCCACTACCCCAGCGGCCACGGCTTTGTACACCAACATGGACTTTCGGGGGCCGTCGGCAATAGTGATGGGCACCGAGGCTACCGGCTTGAGCGACCAGTGGCTGGCCGCCGCCGACGAGCAGATCAAGATACCGATGGCGGGGTACATCGACTCGCTCAACGTGAGCACCTGCACTGCAATTATGACCTTCGAGGCCGTGCGGCAGCGTGGCTAGGTAGCGCGTAGAAAGTATTGTAAACGGTTGGCTACCACATACTCATGTGATGGCGCTGTACCGTTGTATCTACTATTTTTGCTTCACGCAAGCTAGCTACTCCTCTACAACCTGATTCGTCGGCCGAGTACTTTACCGGTCAATGTTACTGCTTCGGCGGTTCATACCTGGGCGCGTACACCAGCCCATGTAGTCTTCGCTTTTTTATCGATGATCTGCGCTAGGTTAGTTCCACTAGGCGGAAGGTTACTTTTTGCCTCCGCTACTATCTGCGTGTTCAAGCCCTGACCTGCACTTGGAGTGACCCTAGCAAGGTGCGAGAACGAGTTATCACGAGTTACCAAATACGTAAACTGATTTTTGCTATGCTTAAGACTCAATACAAGAAAGAGTTGGTACTCACGGCGACGTGTCAGGTGGGCTCAAAAGGTCAGGATGTAAAAAAGATCCAAGAGTGGTTGTGCATCAACGCGTTTCAATACCCGCAGGCTGCTATTGCTACTGCCGTTGATGGATCATATGGCGATGCTACGGCTTTGGCAGTCAAAAATTTCCAGAAAGTCATTGGTTTGCCCGCAACCGGTGTTGTTGATGCCGCGTTATTTGCCCGCTTGACGCAGCCGCTGCAAAAAGCATTCGGGACGCAGCTGCCAGCCGCCAGTGGATTGCGCAGTTTGGTAGTGAAATATGCCGATAACCACTTGCAGAATCATCCGCGCGAGCTGCAATACGACGCCCAACAGAACCTAGGTTCGTGGGTGCGTAGCTACTGCAACGGCGCCGATGGTACCCCTTATAAATGGTGCATGGGCTTCGTGCAAACCGTATTGGATCAGGCTAGTGCCACCTGCAACCGCCGCTTTACTGATCTGATGCCCATGAGCCTAAGCTGCGATACCGTGGGCACGTCGGCTGCGCAGAACAAGTCGTTGGTGCGCAGCACCGAGGTACGGAAGAGCCCTAGCTTGGCGAAGCCAGGCGACGTGTTCTTGCTACGTAGTGCCCAAAACTCGATGGATTGGCATCATACCGGCATCATTAGCCGCGTAATAGGCGACTGTTTCGAAACCATCGAGGGAAATACTGATCAACAAGGCTCCAGTAACGGCACGGGCGTTTTTGCCCGCACCCGCAACTTCCAAAAGAGCATTATTGATGTGGTGTCCGTGCAGGCGTTAGCCTAGCTTTTCTGTCATTTTGAGCAGCGGGAGGAATCTGGGTTAGCCATTCAAAAGAGGGCAGCCAAATTCCTCGCGCTGCTCGGAATGACACGTTTTTACAAACCTGCGACTAAGATTGTGCGTCTAGCTAGCTGATTAGTTAAGCTATTTTCCCGCATAATGAAGCATTGCACCTACCACATTTACGGCCGCGTACAAGGCGTCTTCTTTCGCCAATCAAGTCAGAAGGAGGCGCAGAAGCTCGGGCTCGTCGGCTACGCGCACAACGAACCCGATGGCTCCGTCCTGATTGAAGCAGAAGGCTCCGTCGAAGCATTGGCAGCCTTCGAAAGCTGGTGTCGGAAAGGGCCTGCTAATGCGCGCGTCGATAGGGTAGAAGTGCAGGAAGAGGCGGTGCAAGGCTACCAGAATTTTGAGGTGCGCCGTGGTGACTAGTGGTAGGCAACCGGGAACGGCACCCGCAAAAAGCTGCTGTAAAACAGCAAGAAAAGCTAGGCTCCGTAGAGAACGGTACCTACCTTAGTCGTGTAGTTAAAGCGGGCTAGCCTCGTCGTGATAATGCCAGCCCGCTTGCCATCACTTGGATGGCTTCACGTGCTAAGTGCCTTATATTATGGACGATTTTCTTGCTGCCCGCTCGCAAATGGCGTTGTCGCTGGGCTTCCACATCATCTTCTCGTGTATCGGAATGGTGATGCCTTTCTTCATGGCGGTGTCACATTTTCAGTGGCTACGCCACGGCGACGAATCCTACAAGAACCTCACAAAAGCCTGGAGTAAAGGCGTGGCGATTTTCTTTGCTACTGGTGCGGTATCAGGGACGGTGTTGTCGTTTGAGCTAGGTCTGCTGTGGCCACGTTTCATGGAACACGCCGGTCCGATCTTCGGCATGCCGTTTTCGCTGGAAGGCACCGCCTTTTTTATTGAGGCTATTGCCCTAGGTTTCTTCTTATACGGCTGGAATCGGTTTAACCCTTGGTTTCATTGGTTTACGGGAGTTGTCGTGGGCATTAGCGGTCTTGCTTCTGGCGTTCTGGTAGTTGCCGCCAATGCTTGGATGAACAGCCCCGCCGGCTTCGACTTCGTTGATGGCAAGTACTTGAACATCGACCCAATGCGGGCTATGTTCAACGATGCGTGGCTGTCTCAGGCCATTCACATGTCGCTGGCGGCATTTGCGGCCACTGGTTTTGCCGTGGCCGGCGTGCACGCCCTCATGATTTTGAAGCGCAAGAATGTGCGCTTTCACATGCACGCCTTTCGTATTGCAGCATTCTTTGCTACTATCGCGGCAGTGCTCCAGCCGCTCAGTGGTGACTTCTCGGCGAAAGACGTGGCCAAGCGCCAGCCCGCGAAGCTAGCTGCCATGGAGGCGCACTTTCACACCGAAAAGGCGGCGTCGCTTGTGCTAGGTGGGTTGCCCAATGAAGACAAGCAGCGCGTCGATTATGCCATTAAGATTCCGGGCATGCTGAGCTTTTTGGCGCACGGTAACTTCAAGCAAGAAGTTACTGGCCTCGACCAAATTCCGGCCAAGAACCGCCCGCCGGTGATGGTGCCGCACCTAGCTTTTCAGCTGATGGTGGGGCTAGGTATGTTCATGATGGCGCTGTCGGTACTCTATTTCTGGGCTTCGTGGCGCAAGAAGCAGTGGCTACGCACAGACTGGTTTTTGAAGCTCTTTGTAGCCGCTATTCCCGCTGGCTTTATTGCCGTGGAAGCTGGCTGGACGGTGACGGAAGTAGGTCGGCAACCCTGGATCATGTACGGCGTCATGCGCACCGCCGACGCTGTGACGCCCATGCCTGGTATTGCGTACTCGTTTTACCTATTTACGGCCGTATATATATCCCTGAGCCTGATTGTGGTCTTCTTACTATACCGGCAAATTAAGATGGTGCCTGAACTCTACGACCGCCCTGCTCAACACTTAGCCGCTGCCTAGCTTTCAGCCATGTCCTACGTTGTTATCGTTTTTCTGTGCGCGGCCATTTGGCTGTATCTTCTACTTGGGGGCGCTGATTTTGGAGCAGGTATCATGGAGCTGTTCACGAGTGGCAAGAACCGTCGTACCGCCCGCCAGACCATGTCGCACGCTATTGGGCCGATCTGGGAAGCTAATCACATGTGGCTCATTATTGCCGTGGTTATTCTGTTCGTGGGCTTTCCACGCATCTATAGCGTCATGTCGGTTAGCTTGCATATTCCGCTGCTGATTATGTTGCTTGGCATCATTGCACGCGGCACCGCTTTCGTGTTCCGGCACTACGATGCGGTGAAAGATCAAATGCAGATGGTATACAACCGCATTTTCGTGCTTTCCAGCGCCATCACGCCGTTTTTCCTGGGGGTTATTGCCGCCAGCGTATTGGCCGGCTACGTCGACCCCGCGGCTCCCAATTTTTTAAGTGCTTATGTATTCAGTTGGCTGCACTGGTTTGCTGTCGGTGTGGGCGTGTTTACAGTGGCGCTCTGTGGCTACCTAGCTAGCGTTTACAGCATCGGTGAGGCCGAGAATGAAACGGATAAGCGGTACTTCATCCGCAAAACTCAATTGATGACGGTTATTGCGTTTGCTGCTGGCGGCTGCGTATTTCTGGCGGCCAAAGTAGAAGACATTCCGCTCTGGCAGTGGGTTTTCGGGAACGTAGTTGGAACGGGAGCGGTGGTGCTAGCTACTATTTCGCTGGGCGCCATGGCGTACGCGGTGAGCAAGGAGAAAACCGTGTTACCACGCATCTTGGCCGGTTTTCAAGTGACGATGATTCTGCTAGCTATTGGCTACCGGCACTTCCCCGATTTCGTTGTTTTAAAGAATGCACCTAATCTTTCTCTACTAAAAGACCAGGCGCCTGCTGCCACAATGAACGCGCTAGGTTGGGCACTCCTGTTAGGCAGTGTACTTATTCTGCCGGCTTTGTTTTATCTCTACTACAGCTTCCAACACGAAGCAAAAGAACATTCAGAAGCAGCCAGTGCGTAACAGTGCGGCACCACTACAAACAAAAGAGGCGCAACCACTGGTTGCGCCTCTTTTGTTTGTGACTTAGCTACGAAGACTAGTCTACTTTCTTCGCTGAGCGCAGACGCTCGTTTTCGTCGAGCAGAATCTTACGCATCCGCACCGATTTCGGGGTTACTTCCAGGTACTCATCCTTCTGGATGTATTCCATGGCTTCCTCCAGTGAGAACTGACGCTTCGGCACGATCTTCACGTTTTCATCCGAGCCCGAAGCACGCATGTTCGTGAGCTTCTTGCCTTTCTGAATGTTGATGGTCAAGTCGTTGGGGCGAGTGTGCTCACCGATAACTTGGCCAGCGTATACTTCTTCGCCTGGATCAACGAAGAACTCGCCGCGGTCCTGCATCTTGTCGATGGTGTATGCGGTGCCGGGGCCCGTATCCATCGAAATCAGCGAACCAGAGATACGGCCAGGAATTACACCTTTGTACGGCTCGTAAGCCGAGAAGCGGTGGTTCATGATGGCCTCGCCAGCTGTAGCCGTCAGCACGTTGTTACGCAGACCGATCAGACCACGGGAAGGAATGTTGAACTCTAGGTGCTGCAAGTCGCCTTTCGGCTCCATGATGGTCAACTCACCTTTGCGCATGGTCACCAGTTCGATAACCTTACCAGCAGTTTCCTCCGGTACGTCAACTACCAAGTGCTCAACAGGCTCCAAGCGGTTGCCGTTATCATCTTCTTTGAAGAGAACTTGTGGCTGACCTACCTGCAATTCGAAGCCTTCGCGACGCATTGTCTCGATGAGAACTGACAAGTGAAGAATACCCCGGCCGTACACCAAGAATGTATCTTCTTTGTCGGTTTCCTTAACGCGCAAAGCTAGGTTCTTCTCGGTTTCTTTGAACAGACGGTCGCGCAAGTGACGCGAAGTCACGAACTTACCTTCTTTACCAAAGAACGGCGAGTTGTTGATGGTGAACAACATGTTCATCGTCGGCTCGTCGATGCTGATGCGCGTCAGTGCCTCTGGGTTGTCGGCGTCGGCGATGGTGTCGCCAATGTCGAAACCTTCGATACCCGTTACAGCGCAGATTTCGCCCGAGCTAACTTCGGCTACCTTCACTTTGCCAAGACCTTCAAAAACTTGCAGGTCTTTGATCTTTACCTTCTTGACGCTGCCATCAGCCTTCATTAGGCTCATATTAGCGCCTTCACGCAGTGTACCGCGGTGCACACGACCAATGGCAATACGACCAACGAACGACGAGTAGTCGAGCGACGTCACCTGCATTTGTGGCGTGCCTTCCAAGGTAGGAGCTGGTGGGATAGAAGCTACAACAGCATCCAACAGCGGAACGATACTGTCAGTCTTTACTTTCCAGTCGGTGCTCATCCAACCTTGCTTCGAAGAACCGTATAGGGTCACGAAGTCCAACTGATCTTCCGAAGCACCTAGATTGAACATCAGGTCAAATACCTGCTCGTGCACCTCATCAGGACGGCAGTTTTCCTTGTCCACCTTGTTCACTACCACGATAGGCTTCAGACCTAGGTCAATGGCTTTGCCCAGCACGAAACGCGTCTGGGGCATGGCGCCTTCGAAGGCATCGACGAGCAGGAGCACGCCGTCGGCCATCTTCAGTACGCGTTCCACCTCACCACCAAAGTCGGCGTGACCAGGGGTGTCGATGATGTTGATTTTTACGTCCTTATAACGGACTGATACGTTTTTGCTGACGATAGTAATGCCACGCTCACGCTCCAGGTCGTTGTTGTCGAGGATAAGATCATCAAAATGCTGGTGCTCGTCGAAAAGCTTTGAGGCATGGATGATCTTGTCCACGAGCGTGGTCTTGCCGTGGTCAACGTGGGCAATGATGGCTATATTCCGAATGTTCTGCATACAAAGAGTTTTGCGGGCGCAAAGGTACGCAATAAAGGCGGGAAAACCCGTGTAAATCAATTGTTAAAGATTAAGCAATCATAAATCCTCTATTGGTGCGCCAACCGAACAGAAGCTGCACTGCGTATGTTGAGTAAACAGTAGAACTAGGCTAGCTAGTTCGGCTTTTTCCCTCATTTCTTTATACATACATGTCTGTGCATTCTTCTTTTCTGATTTTGGCGCTTTCAGTGCTAACGCTGAATTCAGCCTGCTCCCAGAAGCGGACCGAAGTAGCCGTGGCCAAACCGCAGGCCGCCACTAAGCCTACTGCCTCGGCAGGTGCGTACCCCAAGCCACAAGTTGTTACGCACAAGCCCGATGAGTTTCCGGTGCGCAAAACGGACGCTGAATGGCGCAAGCAGCTTACCCCGGCGCAGTATTACATCTTGCGCGAGCAAGGCACTGAGCGTGCGTTTTCGAACAAGTATTTCGACAACCACCAGAAGGGCAACTACTATTGTGCCGCCGACCACAACTTGCTGTTTTCTTCTGATACCAAGTTTGAGTCAGGCACCGGTTGGCCTAGCTTCTGGGCCCCAGCCACCAACGCCAGTCTAAAAGTGACGGCTGATAATACGCTCGGCATGAGCCGCGACGAGATTGTGTGCGCCAAGTGTGGTGGTCACCTAGGTCACGTGTTCGACGACGGCCCCAAGCCCACGGGCCAGCGTTACTGCATGGACTCAGATGCAATGGTGTTTGAGAAAACGAAATAAGCGAAGCCTAACCTGGCTTTGTGCGGACCCGTTGGCAATCCAAGCCAGCGGGTCTTTTCGTTTGTAGGAGCTCTTGACTTTTTGCCGTCGAGCTTGTTGATAGCGACGACCTAGGTCTGTAGTTTCCTTTTGCCTCTGTTTATGTCGACTACCCCGAACTCTATCGAACACCTTCAACAGCAGCTTGCCCCAGCGCGTGAACAGTTGATGGCGCACACCGTCTATCAAAGTATACATTCATTGGCGGACTTACGCCAGTTTATGCAGCACCACGTCTTTGCCGTGTGGGATTTTATGTCGCTGCTGAAGGCATTGCAGCGCGACCTGACCTGCGTAGCAGTGCCGTGGGTACCACGCGGCAACCCCGCCACGCGCCGCCTGATCAACGAAATTGTGCTGGAAGAAGAAACCGATGTTGACCAGCAAGGCCAGCCGGCTAGCCATTTTGAACTCTATCTACGTTCGATGGAAGAGTGCGGCGCCGACACGCAGCCTATGCGCCGCTTTTTGGCTGCTTTAGCTGCCGGTAATTCCGTGGAAGCTTCCTTAGCGCAAGCCGATGTGCCTGCATCCGTACGCGAATTCGTGCTGAGTACTTTCGCAATTATTGACCTAGGTCAGCCGCACGCTACGGCTGCGGCTTTCACCTTTGGTCGCGAAGATGTTATTCCCGATATGTTCCGCCATTTGGTGAGCGATTTAAATGCTCGCTTCCCCGGCCAGCTTGATACGTTCACGTATTACCTCAACCGCCACATCGAGCTCGACGAGGAAGTACACACGCCATTGGCCCAACAGATGGTGCGTGAGCTGTGCGGTGACGCAGCCGAGCGGTGGCAACAGGCCGAGGAAGTAGCTTTGCGTTGTATGCAAGCTAGGGTAGCGCTCTGGGACGGAATCGAGCAAAGCATTCAAGCTTCGAGCGTTGCAGTGAGTTAGAGGTCAACCCAAAGCTGGGAAGTGCGTTGTACCAAGCAGGATCTACTTAGGATCTGCTTTACTACAAATGACTTCTCGCATGACTTATTATTCTACTCCCTGTTTTGCCGCCGTACGCTTACTGATAGTGGTGCTGACTAGTGCGCTGCTAGGTGCCTGTACCACTGCCCAAGAAGGCACTGAATACGAACAGCCGCGCGTCCCGACTGCTATCCGCTCCGATGCTGACCGGCAGGCTGCCTATAATAGTGGTACCGGTTATGGTGGCTCGGTGCCGGATGCCACTCCTGGCCGTGTTCGGCTAGGAGAACAAGCTAGCGGTATCAATAACCGCAAACGACCTGAAAGCGTGAACACCAACGACCCCAACAACACGACTCCCGAGACTCGCTTGCGCCGGCTCAACGACGCTCCTATCGACACCTTGCGGCGTGCGACTGGGTACTAAACACGAAACGAGCCTACTGCTAAGCAAAAGCAGTAGGCTCGTTTGTAGGTAGGTGTTGGACTTACGCAGCGTTATCGTCGGTGCTGGCGGTAGATGATGGTGTTGCGCCGGAAGTAGAGCGCGCAGCTGGCTTGGTAGGACGACCACGGCGGCTAGCACTAGCCGCAGAAGCGGATTTTGCTGCTGGCTTGGCTTTGGCTGCGCCGGAAGCAGCAGGTGTGTTTTTACCGCTGGCTGTTGCTTGGCCGTCAGCACCCGCCTCTTCAGGTAGCAGTGCTACGGCGTGTGGTGCTTGCTCTTCTTGCAGATCGTTGGTCGTAGCAATGCTATCGGAAGCACCGGGCGTAGCACCGTCGGAGTGGCGCACAATGCTGTGTAGCGCTTGCTCAAACAACCGTTCGGTTTCGCTGTCTACGTGCTGTAGGGCTTCGTTGATCACTTCCTTTAAGCGTTCCTTCGTTTCCTTGCGAATCCGTTTTACAACCTCATTGATGCGCTTATCAAGTTCTTTTTGCAGCTGCTTGGCTGCTAGCTTAAGCACTTTCTTCTGATCCAACTTCTTCTCACTACGCGTATCTTTTAAGGCGCCTGCTGCCCGGGCGGCGGCTTTCTCTTCTTTGCGTTGCGCTTTCTCAGCCGGTGTTTTTTTCTCTTTTTTTTCAGGTTGTTCCTGCGAATCTTTTTTCATGGGAGAGGGGTGAATGGAAAGCTATTAGTTGATAGCAAACAAAAGAACTACTCTGCCGAGCTTTTCAACGCCTACGAGCAATTAAGTCTTTGAGAAGTTTTACGCTGTTTGTACGGCTTGTTTCCCTTTTTTTCCTTGTTCTTTTGCACTCAGTGCGGTTGATGCTACCTAGCTGAACGCGCTGCTTCTGTTTACGGTTTTTCTGTTTTTCTTACTTATGTCTGCTGATCCTCAACGCTATACCGTCACGGCGGCTTTGCCCTACGCCAACGGTCCTGTGCATATCGGACACTTAGCTGGGGTGTATATACCCGCCGATATTTACGTGCGTTACTTACGGGCTGCTGGCCGGGATGTGAAGTTTATCTGTGGTTCCGACGAACACGGCGTTCCTATCACAATTCGTGCTCAGAAAGAAGGAGTTACCCCACAGCAAGTGGTGGATAAATATCACGCCTTAATTCGGGATTCTTTCGCTGATTTCGGTGTCTCGTTCGATATTTATTCGCGCACTTCATCCCAAACGCAACACGAAGTTGCCAGCGACTTTTTCAAGAAGCTGTACGACGAGAATAAATTCATTGAGCAAACGTCGCAGCAGTATTACGACGAACAAGCTGGGCAGTTTCTTGCCGACCGCTACATTGTAGGCACATGCCCGAACTGTGGCAACGAAAACGCCTATGGTGACCAGTGCGAGCGGTGCGGTACGTCGCTCAGCCCTACGGAGCTGATCAACCCGCGCAGCATGCTCAGCGGCAACCAGCCCGTGCTACGCGAAACCAAGCACTGGTATTTGCCCCTCGATCAGTACGAGCCTTGGCTGCGTGAGTGGATCGTGGAAGGCCACAAAAACGACTGGAAAACCAACGTGTATGGCCAGTGCAAGTCGTGGATCGACCAGGGCCTGCACCCGCGCGCCGTTACTCGCGACCTAGATTGGGGCGTGCCGGTACCGGTGCCCGGCGCCGAAGGCAAAGTGCTCTACGTGTGGTTCGACGCGCCTATTGGCTACATCTCGGCTACCAAGGATTTGCTGCCCGACACTTGGGAAACTTACTGGAAAGACAGCGGCACCAAGCTCGTGCACTTTATCGGTAAGGATAACATTGTGTTCCACTGCATCATTTTCCCGGTGATGCTGAAGGCACACGGCGACTACATCCTGCCCGACAACGTGCCCGCTAACGAGTTCCTGAACTTGGAAGGCGACAAAATATCTACCTCGCGCAACTGGGCCGTTTGGCTGCACGAGTACCTAGCCGATTTCCCCGGCAAAGCCGACGTGCTCCGCTACGTACTCTGCGCCAACGCACCTGAAACGAAGGACAACGACTTTACCTGGAAGGACTTCCAAGCGCGCAACAACAACGAGCTGGTTGCTAACCTAGGGAACTTCGTAAACCGCGCCGTGGTGCTCACGCACAAGTTTTTCGAGGGCAAAGTGCCGGCTGCCGTCGGCTTCACCACCGAAGACGAAGACATTTTACGCCAGCTTGGTGAATTTCCGCAGCGTATCGGCGAGCTAATTGATAACTACCGCTTCCGCGACGCGCTAAATGAGCTGATGAACTTGAGCCGCCTTGGCAACAAGTACTTGGCCGACATGGAGCCCTGGAAACTCATCAAAACGGATGAGGCGCGCACCGGGACTGTGTTGCATGTGTCCTTGCAGTTAGCTGCTAGCTTAGTAACGCTGCTAGAGCCTTTCCTGCCTACCGCTGCAGCGAGACTGGGGCAAATGTTGAACGTCGAAAAAGGTACGTGGCAAACGGCTGGCCGACCTGATACACTAGCTGCCGGTACTCAGTTGGCACCTGCTGAGTTGCTCTTTGATAAAATCGAAGATGCCACCGTGGAAGCTCAAGTGCAAAAGCTGCTCGATACGAAGAAAGCAAATGAGCTAGCTAATGCCGTAGCCGCACCGGCAAAGGAAGATGTATCGTTCGACGACTTTCAGCGCATGGACCTACGTATCGGCACCGTCATAGCCGCCGAGAAAGTAGCCAAAACCAAAAAGCTCCTCAAACTCACCGTCGATACTGGCTTAGATCAGCGCACGATTGTCAGTGGTATCGCAGAATTCTTTATCCCGGAAGCCCTCATTGGGCAGCAAGTGATGGTACTTGCAAACCTAGCTCCCCGCGAGATTAAAGGAATTACCAGCCAAGGTATGTTGTTGCTCGCCGAAAACGCCGATGGTTCTCTGGCCCTGATGCAGCCGGGGCACGAGGTACGCAACGGTAGCCACGTCGCCTAGGTATCGTATCAACACGTTATTAACAGAGAACCCTTGCCGCAACAGCTATTATGCTGAAGGCAAGGGTTCTCTGTTAATAACGTGTTGAAAACTATGTACTATTTGGTATTGACTACGTTCATAGTTCGCTCCAGCCCCTGCAGACCAAACATAAGCACGCCATCAGCCGCTCTTTCAATGTGTGTTGGCAAATCGATTTGCTCGTCGGCGGAGAAAGGATTGAGCACGTAATCGACTTGCCGCCCTTTGGAAAAGTTGGCATCAACCCCGAAACGAAGGCGAGCATACTCATCCGTGCTGAGCGTTTCTTGGATGTGTTTTAATCCATTATGTCCACCCGCCGATCCTTTCCCTTTCAGGCGCAACTTACCGTAGGGGAGGGCTAGGTCATCGGTCACGACTACCATGTTTGCCACCGGAATTTTGAGGCTCGTGAGGTAATGCGCAGCGGCTTTGCCGCTCAGGTTCATATAGGTAGTTGGCTTCACTAGCACGAAGGTTTTGCCTTTGTGCTTGATTTCCGTGACGAAAGCATGCCGACCTAGCTCAAAACGGGCATCGTGTTTTTCGGCCAAGTAATCGGCCACCATAAACCCGATATTATGCCGCGTATTGGCGTATTCTGGGCCGATGTTGCCCAGGCCTAGCATAAGGTATTTCATGGTTGTTTATTTCTGTTCAGATCAGGCAAAGGTAGGAGCTAGGTCTGCCGTCGGAAAAAGGCAGTACGAAAAAAGCCGCTCCATGGTGAGAGCGGCTTTACTTCTATTCGCAAAACGAAGGGGCTGATTAACCGTTCGCCTGACCTTTCAACGCACGTGGGATGGTTACCGTGGCGATAGGAGCAAGCGGGTTGGTCAGGATCGTGTAGTTCTGCGGAACTACTTTGTTCACCTTGATCGACTTACCTAGCTCTAGGTCGCTGATATCAACTTGTACGGAATCAGGAAGGTTCTCGGGTAGAGCCCGCACCTTTACCTTGCGCAGCTTTGTAACGAGTTTACCACCTTGCTGAACACCAGGCGAAACGCCTACGAACTGCACAGGTACTTCCATCTTCACTTCTTTGCCTTCCTGCAATTCGAGAAAGTCAACGTGCAGCAGCATTTCGTTCACGGGGTGGAACTGCGCATCCTGCACGATAGCGCGGTAGGTAGTGCCTTCCACGTTCAGGTCCACGATGTGAACTTCTGGCGTGTATAGCAATTCGCGGAAAAGGATAGCAGGAGCAGAGAAGTGTACTTGCTCAGTGCCACCGTACAATACGCACGGTACATAAGAATCTAGGCGCAGTGCCTTAGCATCCTTCTTACCGAGATTCGCTCTTTTAAACCCTACAATCTCGAGGCTTTTCATAAACGTGTTCTTTTGAAGAAAAAACGCGTACCCAACGCGGGCAAACGGGCCGCAAAGATAGAAGGATAGTTGCAGAAGAAAAAGCTCCGACTCCTATAATAGAAGTCGGGTCTTTGCCGTGTTTAGGCGCGCTTTATATAAAGAGCGAGCTAATTGATTCGTGGGTTACCACATTCCGAATAGCCTGCGCAAATAGATCCGAGACGGACAGCACTCTGATTTTCTCGTTTTCTTGGCGCAACGGGATAGTGTCGGTGATGATCAATTCTTCTAGAACGGAGGCCTTGATGCGGTCGTGGGCTGGTCCACTAAGTAAGGCATGGGTTACAATTGCGCGCACGGAGCTAGCTCCCCGCTCCATGAGGAGCTCAGCGGCTTTGCAAATCGTACCTGCTGTATCTACAATATCATCGACCAACACCACGTCCTGTCCTGATACGTCGCCAATCACCTGCATCGAAGCAATTTCGTTGGCCCGCAAACGCATCTTGTCGCAGACTACTATTTCGGCACCGAAGCGTTTGGCAATGGCGCGCGTCCGCACGACGCCACCCACGTCAGGCGACGCAAAGATGAGGTTCTCCAGATTCAACGATTTAATGTAAGGTACCGTCACCGCCGCGCCATCGAGGTGGTCGACAGGAATATCGAAGAAGCCTTGGATCTGACCCGCATGTAGGTCACAAGTCATGAGGCGGTCAGTACCTACGCTTTGTACGAAGTCAGCCACTACTTTGGCCCCAATGCTTACCCTAGGCTTGTCTTTACGATCTTGGCGTGCATACCCGTAATACGGCATTACAATCGTGACGGAAGCCGCCGAGGCGCGTTTCGCCGCATCTACCATTAGCATTAGCTCCATCAGGTTTTCAGCCGGCGGGAAGGTGCTTTGAATCAAAAAAACAGCGCAACCGCGCACACTTTCATTGAAGCTTGGCCCTAGTTCCGCATCCGCAAAGCGTTGAATGCTTAAGTCGCCGAGGCGTGTGCCATAAGCGGCGGCTATCTTTTCACCGAGTTCGTGGGAGGCGTTGCCCGCAAAAATCTTGACCTGTGGAGGCATAGTGGTTCAGAAAAGGGGGAAAGTAAAGTAAGAAAGGCAAAGGCAATAAAAAAAGCGAAAGGCGCCGATAGCTTCCAGTGAGGAAGTATCAGCGCCTTTCGCTTTCGTTGTCCGACCAGGGCTCGAACCTGGACTTTCTTGAATCAAAATCAAGCGTGTTGCCAGTTACACCATCGGACAAATTTCCAAACCGCTCTGCCGTTTGGGTGTGCAAATGTACGACTGGAATTATTCAAGGCAAACTTTGGGGTAAATATTTTTTCAAAAAATTCTGCACCCTAGCAGTGCAAAAGGCCTTTTTGATAGGCTGAGTAATTGGTTCTCAGGACTTCAGCTAGGTAGTTGGGATGGGATGAGGATACTATGAAGAGGTCCTTGGCAAAGCGGCGATTTCGCCGTACTTTTGCAGTCAGAAACCTTGCTTACATCTAAATAAAGATAAGATAAACACACGCAATGGCGAATCACGGAAAAATCACCCAGGTCATTGGTCCCGTCGTGGACGTGAGCTTCGCGGGTGAAGACACACGCCTTCCTAATATCCTCGACGCGCTGGAAGTCACCAAAGACAACGGCCAGGTGGTTATCCTCGAGTGCCAGCAGCACCTCGGTGAAGACCGGGTACGTACGATTGCCATGGACTCGACCGAGGGCCTAACCCGCGGTGCTGAAGTTCGGGACCTAGGCTCGCCTATCTCCATGCCAACCGGCGATGGCGTGAAAGGTCGTCTGTTCAACGTAATTGGCCAAGCCATTGATGGTATTCCCCAGCCCAAGAGCAACGGCGGAATGTCTATTCACCGCTCGGCGCCGCCGTTTGAGGACCTCGCTACCACTTCGGAAGTATTCTTCACCGGTATCAAAGTAATCGACTTGCTTGCTCCTTATGTAAAGGGCGGTAAAATCGGTTTGTTCGGTGGTGCTGGTGTTGGTAAGACCGTTCTAATTCAGGAACTGATCAACAACATCGCCAAGGCCTACTCGGGTCTGTCGGTATTTGCTGGTGTGGGCGAGCGTACCCGCGAAGGCAATGACCTACTGCGCGAATTCATTGAGTCGGACATCATCCGCTACGGCGATGAGTTCAAGCACTCGATGGAGCAGGGCGGCTGGGACCTCACGAAAGTAGACCAAGCAGAACTTGAGAAGTCGCAGGCAACGCTGGTGTTCGGCCAGATGAATGAGCCTCCAGGAGCACGTGCTCGTGTGGCTCTGTCGGGTCTGACGATTGCCGAAAGCTTCCGCGACGGTGATGGTAGCGGTGCTGGTCGTGACATTCTGTTCTTCATCGACAACATCTTCCGCTTCACGCAGGCGGGTTCGGAAGTATCGGCTCTGCTGGGTCGTATGCCTTCGGCCGTAGGATATCAACCCACGCTGGCTACCGAAATGGGTGCCATGCAGGAGCGTATTACTTCAACTAAGCGTGGCTCTATCACGTCGGTACAGGCTGTATATGTGCCTGCCGATGACTTGACTGACCCGGCCCCGGCGAACACCTTCGCTCACTTGGATGCTACCACGGTATTGTCGCGTAAGATTGCTGAGCTAGGTATCTACCCCGCGGTAGACCCACTTGACTCGACGTCGCGCATCCTGGATGCTGCCGTACTTGGTCAAGAGCACTACGACACGGCTCAGCGCGTGAAGGAGATTCTGCAGCGCTACAAGGAACTGCAAGACATCATCGCCATCCTAGGTATGGACGAACTGTCGGAAGAAGATAAGCAGACAGTGTCGCGTGCCCGTCGGGTACAGCGCTTCTTGTCGCAGCCGTTCTTCGTAGCCGAGCAGTTCACGGGCCTAGCTGGTGTTCTTGTTGACATCAAAGACACCATCAGGGGCTTCAACGAAATCATCGACGGCAAGTACGATCACCTGCCCGAAGCGGCTTTCAACCTCGTGGGTACTATCGAGGATGCCGTAACGAAAGGTGAGCGTCTGATTGCAGAGGCGAAGTAATTAAATGGCTGAAAGGTTAGATGGTTGAATGGTTAATCGTGCAACGAACGGCCATTTAACCAGTAACCATTTAACAATTCAAACCATGCATTTAGAAATCATCACGCCAGACCGGAAAGTATTCGCCGGTGAAGTTACTTCGGCGCAGTTTCCGGGCTCCGATGGGTTGTTTGAAGTGCTCAACAATCACGCTCCTTTAATCAGCGCGCTAAAAGCCGGTACGATCACCGTAACGAGTGGTGGCGGCCGCGAGGCGTTTCAGATTGAAGGTGGTGTAGTAGAGGTACTGCGCAACAACGTAACGGTGCTGGCGGAAGGCGTTGCGGCCTAGCTAACTTTTTGAATCCTGCAAAAAGCCTTTCCTTTACTGAGGAAAGGCTTTTTGTTTTATCAGCGGCTCATGGATATTCATCCCAAGATTACCCCCATTTACCAGACTTCCGTTTTTAAGTTTGAAGACCTGAATGAGCTGGAGCTCTATTTCAGTGAACCCGGCAGCCGCTACTTGTATTCGCGGAACGGCAACCCCAACTCCGACGAGCTAGCCGAGGCCATTAACCGGCTCGAAGGCGGCGCGGGCGCTATGGTAACAGGCTCGGGCATGGCGGCCATTTTCGCGGCCATTCTCGCGTACTGCCAGGCTGGCGACCATGTATTATGTGCTGCCGATATCTACGGCGGATCCTCAACGCTACTGAACACGGAGCTTAGCCGCATGGCCATTTCGGTGACCTACGTGCCGTTTGAGCAGTTCTACGACTTGCAGCAGTTCGTACGGCCAACTACGCGCCTGATGCTCGTAGAAACGATGAGCAACCCCTTGCTGCGCGTGGCCAACCTAGGCCGCTTATCCGAGGAATGCCACTTTCATGGGTTAAAGCTGGTGGTGGACAACACATTTGCAACGCCCGTGCTGACGCAGCCACTCGCTTTGGGCGCTGATATTGTGCTGCACAGCGTCACGAAGTACCTCTCTGGGCACAGCGACGTGACAGCTGGCGCCGTGGTGGCAGCTGATGAGAGTATAGCCGCTCGCTTGAAGCAGATAGGCATCGTGTATGGTCTGACGCTGAGCCCAATGGAGAGTTGGTTGGCGGTGCGCGGGCTCAAAACATTGCGTTTGCGCGTACGAGAGCACAGCCGCAACGCGCTGGCCATTGCCAACTTCCTAGCCGATCATTCGGCGGTGCGCGAAATTTATTATCCTGGCCTCGTGCAGCACCCGCAGCATGAGCTAGCCGTAGCGCAGGGCGGCGGACTATTCGGCGGCATGATGTCCATTCTGTTGGCCGACGATGCCGAGGTAGTGAATACGTTTATGCGGCGGACTAAGTATTTTCCCTTCGCGCCTTCGCTGGCGGGTGTCGATTCGTCGCTTTCGTATCCGTTGGGCACTTCGCACCGCGCCCTCACGTCGGAGCAGCAACAGAACCTAGGTATCACAACGGGGCTGGTGCGCTTGTCTATTGGCATTGAGCCCTTAGAAGAGCTGATGGCTGACCTAGCACAAGCGCTGGACTAAAGTCTTTGAACTCGGTACATGAGCCAGCGGCGCACGGATGTTCGTGCCGCTGGCTCACGCGTATCAGGACGCCGGTGGTTCTATTTATAATTCTGCATTGTGTAAAGCAAACCTAGGGTCAAGCCCTGGCTGTATTGTAGACCACGGTCCTGATCGTAGTCGTAGAGCAGAATGCCGGTTAGAGCCATATTCACGTACCGGTTGACTTTGGCAGTAAGACTTGCATCGAGGCGGTGGTCGACGCGGCGCAGCGCTAAGTTGTCGCCGCCGTAATTGGCGAAAAGTAAGTAGCGCGCTTTCAGATTGACATTCTTGGCTATGTCGTTGTCGTACTCAGCCAAAATCTGTGCGGCTAGTATTTCCCACCGTGTTGAGTGGCCGGGGCGCACGCCGTATGGATTGTCGCCCAGGGCCGGAATGAAGCGCTGGTTGCGTCCTACTACAGTCAGGCGGGGCGCAAACGGCGAAAGGCGCACTTTGAAGTAGGTTGTTGGATGATATTCAAAACCATACGCTAGTGTAACATAAGCCGGCGCGAAGGTAGACGAGATAAACTGCGCACCCTGGTTACCACTAGCATCGTCGCGGTATTTGTAGCCATCAGCAAATTGGGTAAGTAGATTAAGCGAGATGAACATATCCCACTTTGGATTGAGCGCCCGACCGTATTTGGTGTCTAAGTAAAGCCGGTCGAGGCTTTTGCGGTAGCCCTGGCCTTTATTAGAAACAAACGCATATAAGAAATCAGCTTCGTTGTCCCAGCTGTGAATGTCGCGTTTGTAGTCGGCGTGGGCATTGAGCAACGTATTCAAGCCGAAGGTATTGACGCCGCCCCCGCGCCAGTTGGAAGAAAGAGTAGCCTCCTGAAAGTTTAGCGCGGCTTTGAAGCTCTTTCTCCACAATGACGTCGGCCTGAGCGTTGTTGTATCAGTAGGCACGGTTTGCGCCGTGACTTGCCCAGGTGCCCAGAAAGCCAGTAGAAGTAGAAAACCAGTAAGAATTCTTTTCATAGAGGTAGGGGTTGTGGTGAATAGCATATGACAAAACAGGCCTATCGGTAACCAAAAGGGAACCCAATGTTGAAGTAAGGCAACACCTTCTTCGTGACGTTTGAGTACATCAAACTCGCGTCGATAGGCCCTAGGAACGAGTTGATACCTAGGGTAATGGCCCCACCATAGACGAAGGCAGCCGGTTGCAGCTTGGTATTGCTGTTGATAAAATCGTGGTACAAGACGTTGAACTTGGCCGTAGCAAAAATCCGCGGCCCCACGGCATATTGATAGCCCACCAAACCCGTAGCGACGCTACCTGTGTAAATGGCCGCCTCGGGCAGCCCAGCAAACGTAATTTGGTTGCGTATCACGCTGCTAAGCCCGCCAATCACAAAATCGTTGGCAATGGATTGGCGGTAGCGTCGGTTGATGCCTGCCTGCGCTTGTAGCAGCAGCGTGCTGCGCTTCGTTAGAGAAGTGTACTGCTCGAAGTTTAGGCGGGAGTGCTCGTACGGTTTAAAGGATAAACCGGGAGACTGCTCGGTGCCAACAACAGTAGAGTCAATAAGTATTCGATAGTCAGGACGTTGACCGTATACGTAGCCATATTCCACTTCGAGCTTACGGCCGCGAGTCGGGTACGCTACGGCGTTGAGCGTGTTGCTTTCGTAGAATAAGTAGCTGTTCAGTAAATGGATACGACCATTGAGTTGAAGCCGCGACGTTATTTCGGGCTTGAAACGCCCATACTCATAGCGCGTCCCGACGCCGAGCCCGTGGTTTCGGTTAATGAGCTTGAGCAGCTGGGCATTAGCTAGCACGTAGCGCTGTTTATACAAACCACCCTTATCAAACCGGGCAGTGTACGTCGTAATTTCTACTTGCTCAGCCTGGGCTAGGAAGCGCGCTACTACGTTTTGGCGCTTGGTAAGGTATTGGATGTGTTTGAGGCGAAGCCGTGGGCTTTCCCCAATGTTCACAGCAAGCTGGCTGGTGGAAGAAGGGAACAGCTTGTCTTGTAGCGAAACGCTGCCAATCAAACCAATGCTGGTTAGGGAGTTATAGTGAACGCCTAGCCCTACCCGTGCCGGTACACTACGCTCCACGTCAAACACGATCTGAGCCGACGAATCGGAAACAGGCACCAGCGTGTATGTGATTTTGCGGAAGGCGCGTGTGCCAAAAGCATCCCGAATAGAAGAAGAAATTTGTGTCGCAGTATAGTAGCGCTTAGTGCGCAACTGGAGTTGGCGTATAAGCAAAGAGTCGGCGGCAGGACCTAGCCCCCGTACCTGGTAGCTTTCGATGTAAACAGAGTCGGCACGTGCATGGGGAAGGGACACCGGTGGGGCCGGGCCGTACAAGCTATTCAGCGAGTCACGCAATGTTTGTAGTTTGGAAAAGGTGGCACGTCCGCGCGTGTTGCCGATGGCCAGAATGGGGCCGGCCGCCGAGAAACTCCCGCTGGTGTAGTCACCTAGTGGATAGTCGACGTACACATTGCACAATACTTTCTGAAGCTTGAAATCGCTGTTGTCCTTGAAAGAGGAAATTTGCATCAACACATCAACAGGGTTGCGCAAGCTGTTTTCCGTGTAAGCTCCGGCCGAAACGTTGCTCCCAATAACGACACCGGCCCCCATTGCCTTCACTTCCGATACCGGGAAGTTGCGCACGACGCCTCCATCAACAAGCCGGTGCCCTTGGTACTGCACAGGAGTAAAAACCGACGGAATAGCCATACTCGCCCGGATGGCCTGGACAATTTCGCCCGCGCGAAGCACTTCGGGGTCGCCGGAAAACACATCGGTGGCCACGCACCGGAAGCCTCGCTGGAATTGCGCGAAGTTCTTGTTGCGGTAATAGGGAAAGAACAAGTCACTAAGCTTCAGCCACAACTCTTCCGATTCAATAACTCCCGTGGGAAATCGGAAGGAACCATTCTCGAATGGCAGTTCGACGATGTACCGGCCAAAATCGTCTTTGCCCGGCAACGTAATCGTGCTCAGTTGAGCGGCGTTTGTTAATAGGGCGTTCCAGTCGAGACCTTGCGCAATCTTCTCAATTTCGTTCCCTGAGTAGCCAGCCGCGTACAACGCTCCCACAACCGCGCCCATACTCGTCCCGGTGACGTAGTCGACGTGTACTTGGGCCGAATCCAGCGCCTTCAACAAGCCCACGTGAGCTAAGCCCCGCGCCCCACCGCCGCTCAAGGTAAGTCCTACCTGTGGGCGCGACCCTGGCGACTGCCCCCACAGGTTACCGCTGAGTACCTGAACAAAGATGAACAGTAGACCTAGCCTTCTAAACCATACTGGCGGGAAGCGCTTGCTAAACAAACGGCCCTGATCAATTGCTGCGTTGCGGGCATTGAAAAAGCTAAGTATGGGTAGAGTGGCTGCCGCGAAAGTAGTTGAGTAAGGGGCTGGATATAAGGAAGTATGGCTGGTAGTCATAGTGGGGTTGTTCAGAAAACCTAGCTACTTATTAGTGTGTGAGTTGATCAACTAATAGGTGCGGATCACTACCATTATACCGACGGATACTAATACTTTCAACGGACTGCTGCGTATGGTCTAAGCACAGACAGGATAACAAAGCCGTACTTGTGCAGTGTGGCTGCCATAAAGCTTAGACCGCCAGCGGTAAGCGCCTAAAAAAGGCCGATCTGACTAGCCAAATTAGGTGTAGGAAACCAGCCTAGAGCGTGCCGCCAACTACTCAGGCGATAGATAGAAGGAGTGGGAAGACGTGAGCGAGCGTCGTACTAAGCGGCTTTGCTAAACCACGAGGGGGCGTGCGTAGGTGTCAGCGCCTCGTTCCTTTGTTGGGTATCTCCCTCAAATGGGAAGTACTAGTACCGATGTAGATAGTGCTGAAAGAGGGATGTGCTAGAGCTTCTTAGCCGTAAAAAGCCCACGAATAAGTAAGACAAAGCTCTACGGTAAGGATACAAATTATTATTATAATTATCTGACTGTCAGAAGAAATACTTGCAGACTATGCGTTCTTCGCTTTGGCTACGCAGTAGTTCTTTCGGTTTTCACAAGCTACCCCTAGGTAGTTTTATAGAAGAGGTTGGAGGTGGAGGACTGTCGAACTTAAAGAACTTCTTTCAGGGCGTCCGCTATGCGCTCTAGATCGGTCTCGGTCATGGCGGAGCCGGAGGGTAAGCACAAGCCGCGCTGAAAAAGGGCCTCGCATACGGAGCCGCCGTACCTAGGTGCCTCCGCAAAAAGCGGCTGCAGATGCAAGGGCTTCCATAAGGGCCGGGACTCAATGTTACGGGTTTCGAGGTGCTGGCGAAGCTGCTCGATGGTGACGTCGGTTTGCGTAGAGTCGAGGAGCACGGTCGTGAGCCAGCGGTTGGAGCGGCTGCCTACGGGCTCGGCGGGGCCAACTTGCAGGGCCGGAATACTTTGTAGGTGCTGGCGGTACCAAGCGTAAATCTCGCGCCGCTTCTTCACTCGATCTTCGATCAGCTCCAATTGACCGCGCCCGATACCCGCGAGAATATTGCTGAGGCGATAGTTGTAACCCGTGACGGAGTGCTCATAATGTGGTGCCGGATCTTTCGCTTGGGTAGCTAAGAATTGCGCTTGGCGGGCCCACTCGTCATTATCTGTAAGCAGAGCGCCTCCGCCGCTGGTGGTAATGATCTTATTGCCATTAAATGAAAGCACGCTAATGGCCCCGAAGGTGCCTAGCAAACGTCCGGCATAGCGTGAGCCTAAGGCTTCAGCGGCGTCCTCCAGAACTGGAATAGCGTACTCAGCGGCTAGAGCAAGGATGGGCTCGACTTGTGCAGGCATACCGTATAGGTGCACCACAATGAGCGCTTTCGGCTTTTTGCCGCGCTGCACCCGGTCTTCGATGGCTTCGCGCAGCCGATCAGGGCAGATGTTCCAAGTAGTAGGCTCGCTGTCGACGAACACCGGTGTGGCACCTAGGTAGGTGATGGGGTTGGCGGTGGCAACGAACGTGAAAGATGGACAAAGCACTTCGTCGCTGGGGCCAACGCCTAATACTGCCAACCCGAGGTGAATAGCGGCCGTGCCGGAGTTTAGAGCCACGCAGTGCCGCGCCCCCGTATACTGGCAAAGCTCCTGCTCGAAGCCCCGAATATTCGGCCCGACCGGCGCAACCCAATTGTCCTCAATGGCCTTGTGCACGTAGTTGAGCTCGTGGCGACCTAGGTGCGGTGGGGAGAGGAAAATTCGGTCGTGGTCTTGGCTACGCATGGGTTTTGATAACAGTGGCAGGCACGCCCACGGCGGTGCAATCGGGGGGCAAGTCGCGCACTGCTACGGCGCCGGCGCCCACAATAGTACGTGCCCCCACCCGTACTTGATTGATAACGGTAGCATTCGTGCCCAAATAAACGCCCGTTTCAAGGTACGCCTCCCCGCCCACGTTGGCGTGCGGCATCAGCGAGCAGAAGTCTTCCAGCACCGCATCGTGGCCCACGGTGCAGCCTAGGTTCAGCAGCACGTGCCGGCCTAGGTAGATGTCGGTGGTCAGAATGCACCCCTGGCTAATAATGCTGCCTTCGCCAAGCTGAAGGTGCTGATACGGCTGACACGCAACGGAGGGATGAATAAGCCGGGCAAAGCGCAGCAGGGGAGACGTAAGCCGTCGAACGATGGCAGCCCGGTGCCGGCTGTTGCCTACGGCCACTACCACGTACAGCGGCTCGTGGCTGGCGTTCAGGTCGGCGGCGGTGCCTAGGTAGGGTAAGTCATGAATCTGCGAAGTAGCGGGGGCGCTGTCGTCGTAGAAGCCGGCAAGGTCCCAGGTGGGAGCGGCTTCGTTGATCTGCCGAGCCAGCACGAGTACTTCGCGGCCTAAACCGCCGGCACCAAAAATGGCCAAACGCGGACGAGCGCTGGCGTGTGAGGCAGAATCACTCATGCTACAGGGGGAGCTTGGGTCGGCTGATTGCCGGTAAAAGCGGTGGTCGTGACCTGACCCGCTGACGTAATATTTTGGGCACGTAGTACTCTCCAGCAGGTGAGCACCAATATGCGCAGATCCAAGCCAAGCGATACTCGGTCGACATACCACACATCGTAGGCAAACTTCTGCTGCCAGGAAATAGCATTGCGCCCATTGACTTGCGCCCACCCCGTAATACCCGGTAATATTTCGTGCCGCCGGGCCTGCGTAGCGGAGTAGAGCGGCAAATATTGGGGCAGCAATGGGCGTGGGCCCACTAGGCTTAGGTCGCCGCGAAGTACATTCCAGAGTTGCGGTAACTCGTCGAGCGAGGTGGCACGCAGCCAGCAGCCTAGGCGACCTAGGCGCTCAGCATCTGGGAGCAAAGAGCCTTGAGAATCGCGGGCGTCGTTCATCGTCTGGAGTTTATAAAGGGTAAATAGCGCCCCATGCCGACCGGGCCGCAGCTGCCGGAACAACACCTTCCCGTGATTCGCTACCGCCAACAGCACCACCGCGCTCAGCAGCAGCGGCAGCGTAAGCAGCAGCAGTGGCCCAGCCAATGCTAGATCGAGCAGGCGCTTACCCCAGGAACGATACCAGTTGGTAGGATAGGAGGCAGACATACGAAAAAGCAAACCGAGCGGACCGCAACAAAAAGCAAAAATAGCTTTTTCTGTGGCGTAAGCTTTAGTTTGCACCAGCGTTGGTAACGCTTGCCTATTGGCCCGCCCACCACTCGCCACTTCCTCCCATGCTTGTCTTCCCAAACGCTAAACTCAACCTAGGTCTGTATATCACCAGCCAACGCCCCGATGGCTTTCGTAACTTGGAATCGGTCTTTGTGCCGCTACCTTGGTGCGACGCCTTCGAAGTACTGCCGGCCGATGCGGCCAGCCTGACGCTTAGTGGTATCCCTATTCCCGGCGACCCCGCGACTAATCTGTGCTGGCGAGCTTACGAGCTACTGAAAGCAGACTTTCATCTGCCGCCCGTGCAGATGCACTTGCACAAAGCAGTGCCCATTGGTGCGGGCCTAGGTGGTGGCTCGGGCGATGCGGCGTTTGCCCTACGCGCCTTAGCTGATCTGTTTGAGCTAAACCTCTCGCCTGAAATTTTAGAAGACTATGCTCGCCGGCTAGGGAGCGACTGCGCCTTTTTTATCCGTAATAAGCCGGTTTTTGCCTACGAAAAAGGGGACGTGTTCGAGCCGATTTCGTTAAACGTGACTGGTATGGGCTGCAAGGTGATTTATCCCGGCTTGCACATCAGTACGGCAGAGGCGTACGCTCGTGTCGTGCCGCGGGCGCCACGCCATGATTTGCGCACGAGCCTAGCACAACCCATTGAGCAGTGGCACGAGTTGGTGAGCAATGACTTCGAGGAAGCCTTGATTCCCTATTACCCCATACTGGGTGAGCTGAAGCAGGCGCTCTACAATGCGGGTGCCGCTTACGTTAGCCTATCTGGCTCTGGCTCGGCCGTATATGGCCTTTTTCCGGGGCGTGAAACATTGCCAAAACTGTTGTTACCGGAAGAGTTTCAGGTATGGGACGGCGTGCTGTAGGGCTGCATATTCCTACAGCACCGCTTCTATCGGCGCGGGCTTACGGCGGCGTTGGTTCCACTGGTCGAGTACCGGGTGTACGAGCACACTGAACAGAATGACCAGCGTACCTAGATAGAAGTTCAGCGACATCTTTTCCTGGGAGCCGAAGATCAGCACGGCCAGCACAATGCCGTACACGGGCTCCAGGTTGATGGTGAGGTTGACAACGAAAGCCGAAAGCCGCTTCATCAGCTCCACCGAGCTGGAAAAAGCATATACCGTGCAAGCGCCCGACAGCACAAACAGCCACAGCCAATCGAGCGGCGCTGGGATGAGGTGCAAGCCGGCACTAGCCGTAAAATACTGACTGTAAAATGGTAAGAACAGCGCAATTGCTAGGCAAGCACCTAGCATTTCATAAAACGTTAGGCGCAAAGGAGAATGCTGCTTTACCAGCTTAGAATTCAGCACGCTGAACAGAGCAGATAACCCGGCGGATATGGTGGCAACGCCCAAACCTAAGAGCTGATCCAACTCTGCTTGCGACACCAGGTAGAGACCAACCATGGTTAGTAGACCTAGGCCTACTTCATAAACGCGCACCCGACGCCAAAGCACCAGCGGCTCCAAGAGCGAGGCCCACAGGGCTAGCGTCGCCATGCCGGCCAAGCACACACTCACGGAAGAAAGACGGGCGGCTAGGAAAAAGGTAATCCAGTGGATAGCTACTAAAACGCCTACACTCAGCAAGCGCAAAACGTCGGCTGGCTTGATACGCCAGCTTTGCTTTCTGATAACCAGCAAAGCTGCTAGCCCGACAGTCGCCAGAAACGTCCGCCAGAACACTAGCTCGACGGGTGGTAGTGAGATGAGCTTGCCTAAAATGGCCGTGAAGCCCCAAAGCAAAACCAAGAAATGTAAGCGGAGGTAATCCTTAAGCACGAGTAAGAAAGTAAGAGAGTGACTGAGTAGCTGAGTGACTGAGTGCCGTTCGAAAAGCACTCAGTCACTCAGCTACTCAGTCACTCTTTATTGCGGCACGAAGCGGTAGAGCGTAATACCAATGCCAGTGAATACAATACTGGGTACCCAGGCTGCTAGTATGGGATGCACCTGCCCCACTTGAGCTAGATTACGGCTCAGAATCACGAAAATGATGAAGACGAAGGCTAGCACGAAGCCGAGCGCAATTTGGCCACCCACGCCTGCCCTCGACTTGCGGGCACTCAGGATAACGCCGATAACTGTAAGAATGAGAATCGCATACGGGTAAGCATACCGTTCGTACTTCTCGCTTAGGTAGATCTGCGTATCGTCGGCGCCGCGCTCTATCTTTTGGTTGATGAACGCATTAAGCTCTGGCAAGGTGAGGGTCTCGGAGAGCCGGTAGGTGCTGGCAAAATCCTTAGGGTAGAGGTTGAGCGTGGTGTCGCGGGCAGGCATCGTTTGCAGCTTTTCCTGTTGCCCATTGAACGTCCGTATCACTTGCGGCGTAAGTTTCCATGCTTTACGCGTCGAGTCCCAGCTAATAGCATCAGCCGTCATGCGGCGCTTAAGCTGAATGCCGTCGATGGTTTCGAGTGCAAAACGGTATCCTACGTTATTGGTGTTGTCGTAGCTTTCCATGTAGGCGTAGCTGCGCGGCCCAATCTTGATGTGCACATTGCGGCCTTTGTACACGTAAGGGTTCTTCACGTACAGGCGCTCGAAGGCCACCCGCGTCTTGTTAGCCAGTGGAATAACCCAGCCAGTTAGCCCAAACGTGACAATCCCAATAATGGTACCGCCCATCACGTAGGGCAACAGCAACCGCTTGAAGCTGACGCCACTAGCCAAGATGGCCACAATTTCGGTGCGTGCTGCCAACCTAGCTGTCACGAACACCACCGCAATAAATACCGTGATAGGAGAGAGCAGGTTAGCGAAATACGGGAACAGATTCACGTAGTATTCTAGCAGCACCTTCTTCGCCGATAAGTTGTGCTTGATGAAGTCGTCGTTTTTCTCCGTGAAGTCAATCACGCAGATGACGAGCACGAGCACGAGTACCGTGAAGATGAAGGACGTCAGGAACTTCTGGAGGATATATTTATCGAGCAGCTTCATAGGTTAAATAAGCAATGAACCAGTAGCAATGAGCAATTAGACTTAGTGGACGTTTGAAACAACACAATTCATTGCTCATGGATAGTGGTTCACTGAATTATAAGCGGGTCATCACTTGCTTCACCATGCGCTCTTTCCACTCGCGAAAGGTGCCGGCTATAATCTGCTCGCGCGCTTGCTTCACCAGCCAAAGGTAAAACGTCAGGTTGTGAACGGAAGCAATCTGCGCGCCGAGCATCTCTTGGCTTTGAAACAGGTGACGCACGTAAGCACGTGAGTAAAACGTACTAACGTAGCCGCCAAGTTCAGCGTCAATCGGCTCGAAGTCGGTCGCCCATTTTTTATTGGTGACATTCATAATGCCCTGCGTGGTGAAGAGCATGCCGTTTCGAGCATTACGGGTGGGCATCACACAGTCGAACATATCTACGCCCAACGCAATGTTCTCCAGAATATTGGCCGGCGTGCCCACGCCCATCAGATACCTAGGTTTATCCTTCGGCAGAATATCGCACACGAGCTCGGTCATCTCATACATGAGTTCGGCCGGCTCGCCCACGCTCAAGCCACCGATGGCATTGCCTTCGCGTTGCTGCTCGGCAATGAACTCGGCCGATTTGATGCGCAGATCTTTGAACGTGCTGCCTTGCACGATAGGGAACAGGGTTTGGTCGTAGCCGTAGTGGCCTTCGGTGCTGTCGAAGCGCTGGATGCAGCGGAGCAGCCAGCGGTGCGTCATATCCAGTGACTTACGGGCGTAGTCGTACTCGCAAGGCCAGGGGGTGCACTCGTCGAAAGCCATCATAATATCGGCCCCGATGGTGCGCTGGATGTCCATCACGCCCTCCGGCGAAAATAGGTGCTGCGACCCATCGATGTGGGAGCGAAACTTTACGCCTTCCTCTTTGATCTTACGCGTATTGCTCAAGGAATACACTTGGTAGCCGCCACTGTCGGTCAGGATGGGGCGGTCCCAGCCGTTGAACTTGTGCAGGCCGCCTGCTTGGCGCAGTACATCGAGCCCGGGGCGCAGGTAGAGGTGGTAGGTATTGCCAAGAATAATTTGCGCCTGAATATCATTCGTGAGGTCGCGCTGCTGCACGGCTTTCACCGTACCAGCCGTCCCGACAGGCATAAAGATCGGAGTTTGAATTGCGCCGTGCGCGGTGTGTACTACGCCAGCGCGGGCTTTGGTCTGCGGGTCGTTAGCGACTAGGTCAAAAGTCATGGAAGAAAGAAGCTCCTATAGGGACTTACGGAATGCTGTGCAAAGGTCGTTTGCATAACTCAGCGTAATCTCCGCGGGCAGCTACGGGAAATAAGGATAAGAATTTACAAAGGTACTCTACGGCCGATTAATGCCTACTTTTGCTTGCTTATCTCGTTTGCTGTGTTGCCATTCCATTTCTCTCCGGCTGTATGGCTGCTGCTAGCGTGTGTGCTGGTACAGCTTTTTTACGCAGCTTATTACTTTCTGCCGTTTGCCTTGCGGCCTGAGCCAACGGAACCTAGCTCGGCTGCACTCGATTCGGAGCCGGTATCCGTGCTGGTTTGTGCCCATAATGAGCTCGAAAACTTACGGCAACTGATGCCGCTGTTGCTACGCCAAGAGTATCCGGCTGGCTTTGAGATTGTGTTAGTGGATGACCGCTCCTCGGACGAAACCTATTTGTACGCCCAGCAACTCACTCAGTACTATCCTAACGTGCGAGTCGTTACGGTAGACCGCACCCCAGTGGGTTTTGCGCCAAAGAAGTACGCGCTAACCCTAGGTATCAAAGTAGCGCGCTACGAGCACATGCTTTTTACGGACGCCGACTGTATTCCCAATACGGATCAGTGGATCAGGCTGATGCAAAGAGGCTTTGCCCAACCAGCCGACATGGTGCTCGGCTATTCGGCCTACGCTGAGGAGCCGGGCTTTTTAAATAAATTGATTCGGTTTGAAACCCTACTTACCGGAGCGCAGTATTTGTCGTTCGCGTGGCGTGGGAAACCGTACATGGGCGTGGGGCGAAACCTAGCCTATACACAGCGGTGCTTTCGAGCTACCAAGGGATTTGCTTCGCATATTCGCAACCTGAGTGGCGACGACGACTTGCTGGTGCAGGATGCCGTGAAAGCGGGGCAGCGTGTGGCAGTTGAGGCACGTCCGGAGGCACATACGGTGAGTCGAGCCGCGGAAACCTGGGACGCGTGGTGGCGACAAAAACGGCGGCATCTATCGGCTGGAAATCGTTACCGGCTGGCCGACCGGATACGAATTGGAAACTTTATTGGTACTAATCTGCTTTTTTATTTCACCGTGCTAGCATTACTGTTTTCCCGGTCCGATTGGGTACCTTTGATTTGTCTGTTGGGCGTACGTACAGTGTTTGTTTGTACTACTTATGACCGGCTTGGCCGGCGTCTCGATGACCGGCTTCCGGTAGCGTGGCTTCCGGTGCTCGACGCAGTTTATTTTTTTAATTATCTCGCTCTGGGAATCTCCCTGTTCCTCTACCGCACTCTCCGATGGAAGTAAACAATCAGGAAATACAAAAGCAGTTTTCAGCCAAGGCCAAGCACGATTTTAAGCTGATTCGCGCGGCCGTAGAGCAGAGCGACGAGAAGGCGTATGCCGAGCTGATGCAGATCTACAAGAAGCCGGTATACCACGTGGTGCTGAAGATGGTGCGCAACCCCGATGACGCCGAGGATCTGACGATTGAAGCGTTTGCCAAGGCCTTCCGCAACCTGCATAAGTTCAACCCGGAGTATGCTTTTAGCACGTGGCTATTTCGCATTGCCACCAACAACTGCATCGACTTTATTCGCAAGAATAAAATCAAGACGATGTCGATTGACTCCGCCATCAAGATTGATAACGGCGACGAAATTACCATCGACTTCCGCGACCAAAACTTGAACCCGCAGGAGTCGGCCATCAAGAACCAGAAAATCGAAATTATGCAGCACGTTGTGTCGCGGCTGCCCGATAAGTACCAGCGGCTCGTTACGCTTCGTTATTTCGACGAATTGAGCTACGAGGAAATTGCGCAGGAGCTTAAGGCGCCCCTAGGTACCGTAAAAGCCCAGCTGCACCGTGCCCGCGAGTTGCTTTTTGACATGGTAAAGAACAAGAAGCACATTATCTAAAACGCTTCTCATAATCACTATTCTGAATGCCCTAGCAAAAAGCTAGGGCATTTTTATTTTAGTCGTGTCGTACTTTTGTCGCCGATGGATATTCTTAAACGCTACTTCCCTGAGCTCACCGACGAGCAGCAGCGGCTTTTCGCCCAACTAGAAACAGAGTTTCAGAGCTGGAACGCCCGCTTGAATCTGGTGGCCCGCCCGGATGTGGTTAACCTAGCCGAAAAACACTTTCTGCATTCGCTCGGCATTGCGAAGGTGGTGCAGTTTCCAGCAGGTTCTTCGGTGCTCGATGTCGGAACGGGCGGTGGTTTGCCGGGCTTGCCGCTGGCCATTCTATTTCCAGAAGTGAAGTTTCACTTGGTGGATAGCGTTGGGAAGAAGATTCATGCCGTGCAGGAAATGGCTTCAGCCCTAGGTCTGCATAATGTAACCGCCGAGCAAACCCGTGCGGAACAGCTCCGGCCGAAGTACGACTATGTGGTCAGCCGGGCGGTGGCTCGCCTCGCTACGTTTCACACCTGGATTATGCACCGCTACAAGCCGAATGGTGACAATACAAGCGGCTTATATTACCTGAAGGGAGGAGATCTGGAAGAGGAGATTGAAGAAGCAGGGTTGCCCACGGCTATCTATAACCTCAGCGACTACTTCACGGAGGAATTCTTCGAGACCAAGAAAGTCGTGTTTGTGCCCGCCAGCTCGGCTAGGTAAGCTAGCTTAGTTGGGTACTTCGGCTAGTAGAAACTCCACCGCTCGTCGCTCCGAGTAGTAGAGACCGTCGGGGGTACCCTCCCCAAAACCTACGTGGCCGCCTTCGGGTGGAGTCTCTAGAAAAACGAATTTGCTCTGTGCAGCTACTTCACGCGGAAAGCAAGTAGGAGCTAGGAAAGGGTCATTTTGCGCGTTTACCAGTAGTGTTGGAATGCGCACCTGACTTAAATAACGTCCGGAGCTAGCTTGCTCGTAGTAGTCATCCGCCGATTTAAAACCGTGCATAGGAGCCGTATAGCGGGCATCAAACTGCGGGAAGTCACGCAATTCGTCGATGTCAACCAGGTCGATCTGACCAGGGAGTAGCTCCGCTTTACGCCGGATTTTCGTCCGTAGTGATTTTAGAAAACGGTTGAGGTAAATTCGGTTTTCCGGCCTAGAAATCTGGTGTGAGCTAGATTTTAAGTCTGTCGGGACCGAGAATACGGCGGCGCGTTGTACCTGCTTAGGTACTCGTTCCGGGTTCTCCCCTAGGTATTTAAGCGTGACGTTGCCGCCCGCACTAAAGCCAGTTAGGTAGATGCGGCGGTAACGGCCGGTGCCCAATGCGTAGCGTACGACAAAATCTAAGTCTTCCGTATCGCCTAAGTGATAGGTGCGCAGCAGGCGGTTCATCTCGCCACTGCAGCTACGGTAGTTCCACGCTAGCGCATCAACGCCCGCTTTGTTTAAGGCGCGCACCATGCCACGCACATAAGGACGGCTAGCGTCGCCTTCTAAACCGTGCGATACGATAGCCAGTGTATCTGCTTCTTGGCTAGGTAGCCGCGACCAATCCAGATCGAGAAAGTCGCCGTCTTCCGTTTCTATTCGCTCGCGCTGATAATGTACCTCGGGCACAGAGCGCAACACGCTTGGAATAATTGTCTGTAGATGACCATTGAAAAGATAAAAAGGCGGTCGGTAGCGAGAAGTAGCAACGAGGGGCATAACCAACGGCTAAGGCGAATAACGAAGAGAGCCTGAAATAGAATGTACGCAGACTTCTGTAGCAAAACAATTTCGTCCTCAAAAGTTCTGCATGCCGACTAAGTTGCTAATACCATGCTAGTAGGTATAGACGCATGCTAGCCCGTAATTTCGTTGCATTACCTAGAAATTGGCTTAATAGCTAGGCTTTAACATGGCTGCTTCTGTATAAGCCAAAAAGCCATTTGAGGTCAGAATGCGTAAAGAAGCGGGAAATAAGTAAGCTAGGTTTGCTATTTTGAACGGAACTCGTACCTTTGCAAACCCAAACTGAATCAAAACCGAGCAGAACGTCAATTCTATATACCATGGCGAATCACAAGTCGGCCCTCAAGCGCATCCGCTCCAACGAAGCAAAGCGCGTGTTGAACCGTTACCAAGCTAAATCGACCCGCACAGCTGTTAAGAAGCTACGTGCTACCACAGATGCTACTGAAGCACAAGAGCTGCTGAAGAAAGTATCTTCTATGCTGGATCGTTTGGCAAAGAAGAACATCATCCACAAGAACAAAGCCGCTAACAACAAATCGAAGTTGGCTAAGTTCGTGAAGTCACTGGCTGCCTAAGCACAGGACTGCTTCTGCTCTTTTTATAGAAAAGGCTCCGCGCGTAAGTGCGGAGCCTTTTCGTTTCTAGCTAGGTATGATAAGCGCGTAGCAGATGCCAGGCAGTGCTACGCGCTTACTGAATATTATCTAACGAGGAGCAAGCGCCGACTCTGGCTTGCATGACCGGCATTGAGGCGTACGATGTAGAGGCCCGCAGCTAAGGGAGTGCCACTAATGGAGAAGGTACGCTGTTCGCTGGTTGTAGTAGTACCCTGTGCCAAGTGTCTTACCAGCTCTCCTGTAGAATTGTAAAGCTCTAAGGTATATGGTTGTCCTGCTGGTAGGTAAACGCCTACGGTAGCCTGCGTATCAAATGGATCTGGGAATACTGTTAAGGTTTCGACATCAGTCGAACCTAGGCTCCCACGCCCCATAGCGGCGCAATCATTTACGTTTACTAAGATAGGGATACGAGTGCTTTCGCAAGTGCCAATGGCCTGTGATACATAGTAGACCGTGCTGCCCAACGTCGAGGTGGGAGGGCTAAAAGTGTTGCCGGAGCCTACGGGGACGGTAGCTGTAGCACTATCGTAAAAGCGTAGAACAGCCCCCGTAGAAGGAGTATTGAAAGCAGCGGTAAGCGGGGTAGCTTCTGCGTTCTGGCAGTATTGTACTGCTACTCCACCGCTTACAAGTTGATTCAGGTGTGCGTAAATGTAGTTGGCTATCAAGTCGCTACCAGCGTTGTTGGGGTGTAAGAAATCTTGGCGGAGCGAAACAGGAGGAATGTCAGCCGTGAAGTTGACAGCATCCTGCGAACTGCTGGTGTTATACTGCGTCACCATATAGCTGCGCACATCTAGGTAGTGGCTACCGTATGTTTTAGCCAGGGCAGCATTCAAAGCTAGGATTTGCTGATAGGCATACGTCCCCTTGCCTTCCCCGTCGCCATTGAACACAGATAACACTAAATAATTAGTGTGCGTCAGATTGGCCACCATGGTCGCAATGTTCGCCTGGGTTTGAGCAAGCTGGTCGCGGGTATCGTTGCGCCCGGCCCAGATGATAGAGGGCCACGTGCGCTTCTCGGCATCAGCTAGCATGCGGGTTTTAACCTGTGCGGAAGTTTGTCCACCAACACCTAGGTTCTTGACATTGTAGCCACTGAGTCTCGACAATACCGCTGGGTAGCGACCGAAGTTGGAATCCGTAAAAGAGTCACCCCAAGCGGCTACGTTGCTGGTGTTCGTCAGCAGCGAGCTAACGATAGTAGGGGGGCTAGGCTTGTTAACGATTCCGACGACAACCGGAATACGATTGCTTTCGCAAGCACCGATAGTTTGGGAGACGTAGTAGGTGGTGCTGCTTATGGCAGCCGTCGACGGCTGAAAATTGCTGGCTAGGGGTGTGCTGCCTGCGGCGGTGGTATAGACGTTAATCGTAGCGCCATTGGCCGCCGTGATGCTGTTACTGAGTGGGCTGGTTGCCGAACCTTGGCAGTAAGCTACCGTTCCTACTACAGTAGGCACGGGAACCGAACAAGCGCCCGAACAAGTCAGCAAATCACCAATTTTGCCACTTTCGTATCCTTCGTTGATAGCTGTAATGATGGTGTTCAACTGCTCCACTGAGTACTGGCTAGTGCAGCCACCTAGCGCTAGGTTCGCCTGCGTCAAAACAAAATTGACCGTTTTCCCCGCGAACGTGCCATTGATGATAATAGCATCCTTAAGTGGGATGTTGGCGCTGCTGTAGCTTGCATCAGCTAAGTCGAAGCCCACTGACAAGGTTAGCGCAACTACCTGGCCGGCAAAGTTGCTCGAGTATACATTTACGCTACTCCCTCCAGGTTTAACAGGATTGATATAGCTAGCATCAAGGACTTCATTGGTGCTGGTAGCGGAGGGCAGGAAGTTTGTTACGGCTGCAGCAGAAGTCAGCCTAAGCGTACGCCCGGTAGAACAGCCCGCAAGCAGCCCGGTAGGAAAGGCGGCGAAAAAGTGATCAGTAAGATACGTACCAGCTGCCGCTGAGCCATAATACGCTTGTGTATGGGTCTGAAAACCACAATCAGGTACTGCTTGTACAGCAAAAACCGGATTGAAAACAGTACCTGCCCACAGCAGAATCAGCAGAAAATAGTAAGGAAGCATTTTCGCAGCGGAATGTGCTAGCGCTCGAAAAGGATTTCTTAACTCTAAATCGAGTAGCATGATGACTGCTCGAATTCGGAAGTACAAAAAAACCATAAAAACAATGGTTTGGATTAGACTCTTTCAGTCAGGTACGAAAGTACGCGTGTTTTGCTTTGAACGCTACAATTAAGTACGAGATTTATTAAAATTCGATGAATAACAAGGAGAATAATCGTGAATACTTGTCGTTTATATAGTAAGTGGAAATGATTCTATAGTATTGCGTTTATAAGAAAAGTTATATAATAGAGGTGGGTTACTGAATTGGTGAGAAATAGATAATGCCACTATTGTCAGAGCAAGTAATTGGACTTGTTTAGCTAAAGAATCGTTTGCGTAACTTCATTTGACGCCAATTATAGATTAGTAAACCTACGTAAAGGGACGTCATACATCAGGCTTTAAATATTAATATAGTATTATAGCACCTATCACTAAGTAGGTATTTGCTAGAGAGCGTGGCTTTTGCGTACGCGCTTTATTATCTAAGCTATTCTCTTACGCTGTTATAGTAGTATTTATAGGATTCCTGATCCTAAGATGTAGGCGTCTTGACGAGTAGTCAACTGAGAACTATTCAACCATACCCTATATATTATATAAGGTGTCAATTTCATTGGCTCAGCATTAGGTAAAGTAGAACAGCGGATGGAACTTGGATGCCTATGTATTCAGGTAGCACGCGCAAATAATTCGCATGCTTAGCAGAAACATCCACGCTAGCCTTATGGCCGTCTCCACGATACGCAAGAAGGCCTCGCTACCAGTAGCGAGGCCTTCTTAAGAAAAGCACTGTCAGCAGAGTGCCTGAGTGCAATGAAATATAACGCCGTTAGGCTGTTGTTATTTCTATCAAAAACGTGACGATATGCTTAGGCAACACTCACCTTAACCATGTTTGTCTTGCCCTTCTCATTGATCGGCATAGATGCCGTGTTGATGAATACATCGCCTTTCTGCAAGTGACCAGCTGCTGTTAGGGCGTAGCGGATATCCGATACGGTGCTATCGGTGCTGAGCATGCGGTCGTAGTAGAATGCGCGTACGCCCCACACTAGACTGAGCACCGTGAGCAGGCTGCGGTTGCTGGTGAAGATGAAGATATCAGCCTTGGGGCGATACTTGGAAATCTGGAAAGCGGTATACCCACGGAAGGTTAGTCCCGTGATGGCCTTAGCGCCCGTGTTTTTCGCTAAGTGACCCGCAGCTGACAGCAAGCTATCGACCATGAAAGAAGGCGACTTCGGATCGATAGGGAACCAGTGGTTGTAGATCGTGGCGGAGCGGCTTTCTACGCTACGAATGATGCTTACCATCTGCCGGATAACCTCGATAGGGTAAGAGCCTACCGCTGTTTCAGCAGAAAGCATCACTGCATCAGTGCCATCGAGCACCGCATTAGCGACGTCGTTGGTTTCAGCGCGCGTTGGGCGTGGGTTCGTTATCATGCTCTCCATCATCTGGGTGGCGACGATAACCGGTTTGCCCGCTTGGTTGCACTTCTGGATAATCATCTTCTGGGCCAGAGGCACCTCACCACTTGCAATTTCAACCCCTAGGTCGCCACGGGCTACCATCACGGCATCCGTCAGCGCAATGATTTCGTCGACGTTACGAAGACCTTCAGGTGTTTCAATTTTGGCAATAACACGCGTCTGTTTGCCACTTTCGGCAATCAGCGACTTGATGAAGCGGATATCTTCGGCACGTCGAGCGAAAGACAAAGCTACCCAATCTACGTCGTGCTCTAGGCCGAACTGTAAGTCAGCAATGTCCTTCTCCGTCATCGAGGGCGCTGTTACGTCGGAGTCAGGAAGGTTGATGCCCTTGCGGGGTTTTACGGTACCACCGTAGATTACTTCAACGTCTACTTCTTTGTCGCGGTCGGTAGCTAGTACACGCAACTCGATCTTGCCATCGTCGATCAGGATAGCATCACCGGGCTTCACGTCGCGAGCTAGGCCTAGGTAGATGGTGCTGAGGCGCGTAGCTGTGCTAGTTTCTTTTTCGCCGCATACCAGTTTGATTCGGTCGCCGGCACTGATTTCTACACTGCCACCTTCTACTTCGCCCAAGCGGATCTTCGGACCTTGCAAATCTTGAAGCAGACCGGCATTGGTGCGCAGATCTTTATTCACACGCCGCACGGTGTTGATAACAGCTAAGTGATCCTCGTAAGAGCCGTGCGAAAAGTTGAGGCGAAACACATCAACTCCCTCCCGTATAAGGGTGCTGAGGCGCTCATATGTGTTGGAGGCGGGCCCAACAGTGGCCACAATTTTAGTTTTGTTGAACGTGGGACGAGGTTCCATGAACTTAGTAAGAGGTGTCAGAATATAATTGGCGGACCCAAAGGTAGCTTGATCAGAAGGAAGACGACAGAGCTAAGCAACCTATTGAGCGTGCCACTAAGCCAATGTAGCCGTCGGCTCAGCCACCATACGTGGGGCATGTGCTTCTGAGTTGCAGCTTCATTGGCCGCTCAAAAGAGCAGATTTTCTTTGAATTTTAGCTCGTTTGGGTCGAACTGACACGCGTATTGCACGTCGGGTAGCATTGTTAACCGCTCGACTACCAACTCACTAGCTAACCGGCCGGTGCCGTTGCAAACCTGCACCAGGTAGTCATACTCTTTGACATCAGGCGCCAGAAAGGGTTTTTTGAGGGTAGATGGATCGAGTGATCGGTTGCGAAACAAGCGCAAAGTGCTTACCTCGTTCTCGTATAAATAGTTGCTGATAACCAAGCGGCCTTGATTTAGAGGGTAAATCAGATCCTGCTGTTTTACCAAGCGCAGGCCTAGTGTGTGGTTCAGCGCCCAAGCTAGCTTATGCTCCCGGCTCGACGAAACCAGGCCAAATAAGTCGAAGTCGCAGTCGTATTCTACCTCCAGTGTAAGTGTTTTCATAGCAGAAAATGGAGCCACTAAACAACAAAACTAAGTACGAGCGCAGGCCAAAGGAACCTGTCCCATCATAATCTTGTACCTAGAAGATTCGGGGGGCTTTGTTTGAAAATGTTAGGGAAGATAGTGTTATTTGTGCCTAGTTTTCCTCAAACCCCCACGGAAATGTCTGAAATTGCAGAAAAAGTAAAAGCCATTATCATCGATAAACTTGGTGTTGAAGCTTCGGAAGTTACGCCAGAAGCGAGCTTCACGAACGATCTAGGTGCTGATTCACTGGATACCGTTGAGCTGATCATGGAATTCGAAAAAGAATTCAACGTATCAATTCCAGACGATCAAGCTGAGAACATCGCCACGGTAGGCCAAGCTATCAGCTACCTAGAAGAGCACGCCAAGTAAGGTTTGCGCTTTTTTGTTAGTAAAGTTTAGTGCTTTTCGGCCGGCCCGCCGCCGGCCGTTTTGCTTTTTAGTCCAGTTCTTCTTTCGCCCTCCCGCTAGCCTATGTCTCTTCGGAGAGTTGTCGTGACCGGCCTAGGTGCCATCACTCCCATTGGGAACACCGTATCCGACTATTGGAGCGGTTTGTCGCAGGGGGTCAGTGGAGCCGCGCCCATCACCCGCTTCGACGCCAGCAAGTTCAAGACCCGCTTCGCCTGCGAAGTAAAAGGGTACAACCCTGACGATTACTTTGACCGCAAGGAAGGTCGGAAGATGGATATCTTCACTCAGTTTGCGCTGATTGCCAGCGACGAAGCCATCAAAGATGCTGGCCTCGACGAAGGCGTCGACAAAGACCGAGTAGGTGTTATCTGGGGTTCCGGCATCGGTGGCCTCACTTCGCTGCAAGCAGAGTGTATTGCCTTTGCCAAAGGCGACGGTACGCCACGCTTCAACCCTTTCTTCATTCCGAAGATGATTGCCGACAGCGCGTCTGGCAACATCTCCATCCGCCACAAGTTTCGCGGTCCGAATTTCGTAACGACTTCGGCTTGTGCTTCTTCTTCCGATTCTATCATCTCCGCCTTCAACTACATTCGCCTCAACATGGCCGATGTGGTGGTGACGGGTGGCTCCGAAGCCGCCGTGACCGAGTCGGGCGTAGGAGGCTTCAACGCGTTGAAAGCCATGAGCGAGCGGAACGACACCCCTGAGCTAGCTTCGCGCCCTTACGATAAGGAACGGGATGGTTTCGTGCTCGGGGAAGGTTCCGGCGCCTTGGTGCTAGAAGAGTATGAGCACGCCAAAGCCCGCGGCGCGAAGATCTACGCGGAACTGATTGGTGGTGGCATGTCGGCTGATGCGTACCACATTACGGCCCCTGATCCGGAAGGAAACGGCGTCGTGTTGGTAATGAAAAACGCCCTCCGAGATGCTGGCCTCAATCCGGAAGACGTCGACTACATCAATACACACGGCACAAGCACGCCCCTCGGCGACGGTGCCGAGATCAAAGCTATTCAGAAAGTGTTTGGCGACCACGCCTATAACCTGAACATCAGCTCGACGAAGAGCATGACGGGGCACTTACTGGGTGGTGCTGGTGGTATTGAAGCTGTAGCGGCTATCTTGGCTATTCAGAACAACTTGGTGCCCCCAACCATCAACCACTTCACCGACGACCCTGAACTGGATGCGCGTCTGAACTTTACGTTCAACCAGGCGCAGACCCGTACGGTGAATATCGCGATGAGCAATACGTTTGGTTTCGGCGGGCACAACACATCGGTTATCTTCCGCAAATTCAACGAATAATGCCTCGTTCCGGTCAGCCCCTTCCGCTGTTCGGTTTTTTCCGACGGTTTCTTGGTCAAGACCGCGCTTTCCGGCAAGCAATTGCCACGGTAATCGGCCGCACGCCTGACAACGTGCGGCTTTATCATTTAGCGTTTACGCACTCTTCGGTGGTGCGCCAACAGCCGGAACAAGGACGGCATCAGAGCAATGAGCGCCTAGAGTTCTTAGGGGATGCTATCCTAGGTTCGGTTGTAGCCGAGTACCTGTTTCGCAAGTACCCGTACGAGCAAGAAGGCTTTCTCACCGAAACCCGCTCTCGCATCGTAAACCGAGAGAGCCTGAACGCTATTGCCTTAAAAATTGGTCTCGATAAGCTCGTGCAGCTCGACCCGACCCAGAGCCGGGTTTCTCGGTCGCGGTCCGTTAATGGCAATGCGCTGGAAGCTTTGGTCGGGGCCGTGTACCTCGATCATGGCTACAAAGCGGCCCGCAAGTTTGTGCTGAACCGCCTGATCAAGCCGTACGTTGATGTGAAGGCGCTAGCCACCACGACTAGCAACTTTAAAAGCAAGCTGATTGAGTGGGCGCAACGGCAAGGAAAGAACCTGCGCTACGACATCGCCGGCCAACCGCAAGTAGGCGGCACCATGGAGTTTTCGGCCACGGTGCTAATTGATGATGAACCGGTAGCCACGGGCATGGGCCTGTCGAAAAAGCAAGCGGAGCAAACCGCAGCGGAGCGGGCACTGGCTGCCTTAGGGGTGTGAGGCGGTGGTGCTAGGCTGGCAAAGCTGGTCGGTTGAGCCAGTAGCGAAAAGCTAGGGTGCCGAGCGCATAAGCTACTATGTCCAACGGATCGTGGACGTAGCGGGCGGACCAATTCGGAACTATTACCTCGAAAACGACCGAGACGTACAGCCACGTCGCCACAAGCCAAGAATCCGGCAGGGTAAAAGTTAGGTTGTGGGTGAGGCGCCGTTGTATTACCAACGCTAGCGTCAGCAGAATAGGCATGCAGGTAAGATCAGCCAAATAGGCTGTAATACAGGCTGGTAAGGGCCAAGCGCTAAATAGGCGCACCGCTTTATAAAGCACGTACAACACGGCTGCTCCAACGAAGAGCGGGTGGCCTAGCTCTGGTAGGTGTAAGCCTCGCTGTTCTAGCCTGCTAACGCAACGCCTAGCCATATAAAAAAGGAAATAATAGCCGCAAAAAGCATTTGCCCGCTCAGAACAGCATACTTCCAAAGACGGGTAAACGTGCCGTCGTTCGGATGAATCTGGATAAAAACTTTGGGTGCTTTCTCCTGCTTATGCTCCTCTTCAGTTCGGCGGAGTACACTTTGATACGCCTGCGGATCGAGCAATTCGCCGCAGTGTGTGCATCGATCCTCGTGATGTAAATTCCACGCAGACCATTGTCCACAATGCGGGCATTTTTTGGTGTTGGTGCCGGCAGAGTTATCCATAGTAAGCCAAGCTTGCGCAGGTGCACGCATACGAATCGCAAAAGCAAGTAAGAGGGCGCCTGCAGTTGTTTGGAAAGATAATGCAATACGCGGGTAGTAACAGGGCTTGTACCTAGGTTTGTGCTAGTTTTTGCCCACTGAACACAACCTGTCGAGCCGAAAACCAGTTGTTCTTTCAAACACTTTTCCACTGCTCATGAGAATTGCCGGCGCTGCCCTCAACCAAATTCCTTTCGATTGGCAACACAATCTTCGCAACATTGAAGAGGCTATCACGCAAGCGAAAGCCCAAGGTGTAGAGCTATTGTGCTTACCCGAGCTATGCCTGACTGGCTACAACTGCGAAGACCTTTTTCTGAGTGATTGGCTGCCCGAATCAGCCTTGGCCCACTTGCAGCAGATTCGTCCTTGGACGCAAGGCATTGCGGTATGTGTAGGGCTGCCGGTGCGTCTCAATGGGCACACGTACAATACCTCTTGCGTGCTGCGCGACGGTGAAGTGCTAGGTTTCGCGGCCAAGCAGTTCCTGGCTAATGACGGCGTGCATTATGAACCTAGGTTCTTCGTATCGTGGAGGGCAGGGCAAACTGCTCAGTTCACCTGGCAAGGCGAGGAATACACCATTGGCGACTTGGTGTTTGAGCACAAAGGCGTAAAGTTTGGCTTCGAAATTTGCGAGGATGCGTGGCGACCAGCCGCCGATCGGCCAGCGGGGCGCCTGATACCTAGGGGCGTGCAGCTTATTGTTAACCCGTCGGCAAGCCACTTTGCCATGAGCAAAACCGACCAGCGTTACCACATCGTGCTGGAGGCGTCGCGAGACTATAAATGCACCTACCTCTACGCTAACTTGCTCGGCAACGAGTCGGGCCGCACGATTTACGACGGCGAGATTCTGGTGGCACGCAATGGGCACCTGATTACCCGCAATCAACTGATGAGCTTCAAGGAAGTGGATCTGGAGTGCACCGACGTTGATTTTGAGGTCGACTTACCGATCGCCGAAACAATTACCCCACTGCCGGCCCCTGACGAATATCGTGAGCTAAATCAGGCCTTAAGCCTAGGCTTATTTGACTACTTGCGCAAAGCCAAGAGCCGTGGGTTTGTGCTCTCCCTTAGTGGTGGCGCCGACTCGTGCATGTGTGCCGTGTCGGTAGCAGAAATGGTGCGGCTTGGTGTCGCAGAGGTGGGGGCTGCCGAGTTTATGCGCCGCTCGGGGTGCTTCTCCGCGGAGGATATTGCGGCACTAGCCGCCGACGTAGATGCTGGTTTTGCCAAGGTGCTCAACCGTGAAAACAGCGGCAGCCAACCTAGCTCAGCGGCTCCCGGCACTGCGGAAGTTTCGCAGGCTAATGTGGGAAGAACCGCTACGCAGCCGCCGCAAGCGGCATTATTTGCGACGGCCAATAAGCCACTGGTAGAGCGCTTACTAACATGCGCTTACCAGGGAACGGTTAACTCGTCGGACGATACGTACCTGTCGGCGAAGGATCTAGCTGATTCCATTGGAGCCGTGTTCTTCAACTGGACTATCGACGATGAAGTGAAGGGCTACGTGGGCAAGATCGAGCATGCCCTAGGTCGGGAGTTGAGCTGGAAAACCGATGACTTGGCTTTGCAAAACATTCAAGCTAGGGTACGGGCCCCCGGTATTTGGCTCGTGGCGAACATAAAAAACTGCCTGCTCATCACGACTTCCAACCGCTCTGAGGCTTCAGTAGGCTATTGCACCATGGACGGCGACACGGCCGGTAGTATCTCGCCGATTGCTGGAGTTGACAAGTACTTTGTGAAGCTCTGGCTACGCTGGGCTCAACAGGAGCTAGGGTATACGGCTTTGGCTCGGGTAAATAATCTAGAGCCTACGGCCGAGCTGCGCCCCTTGGAAGAAAAGCAAACCGACGAGCGCGACTTGATGCCATATCCTATGCTCAATCATATCGAGCGCTTGGCCTTTTATAATCGCCTGAGTCCAAAACAGACATTGGACACGCTGGTCGAGGAAAACCCAACTACTGATCCTGCACTCCTCAAAACGTACGTAAAGCGCTTCTACTCCCTGTGGGCGCGCAACCAATGGAAGCGGGAGCGATACGCGCCGTCTTTCCACCTCGACGACTACAACGTAGACCCGCGCTCTTGGCTGCGTTTCCCCATCTTGAGTGGGGGTTACCACGAGGAGCTAGAGGCACTCTAAGAGCTAGGTTGGCCGAAGAAACCTAGACAGTCAATTGTCATTAAGATAAGCTTTCGGCGAGCAAAGCGTTCAGGGTGCATCCGTCGCGCGGAACAGATTTTTGCGCGATGAATGCACCCTGCTAGTTGTGGCTGCGTGTCGCGTCGACATTCCATTACCTTTGCGCTTACTTCTAACGAACGCTCCTGCTCATGCTTTCCCTTTTGGCTTATATTACTTGGACTGCTTCGCCTATTATCGCCAAGCTAGGGCCACTCACGCTGCGTTGGTACGGGCTGTTGTTTATGTCGGGGTTCGTGATAGGAACCTTTGTGCTGACACACATCTACAAATCAGAGCGTGTGTCGCCGCGGTGGGTCGACGTTATTACCGTCTATATGCTGATTGGGACTGTGGTAGGCGCGCGCCTAGGCCACTGCTTGTTCTACGACCCCGACTACTACCTAGCACACCCGCTCGATATTCTTAAAATTTGGGAAGGCGGCTTGGCGAGTCATGGGGCTACGCTAGGTATCTTATTGGCCGTGTGGTTGTTTTCTCGGAACAACAAGTTCGATTATCTCTGGACCCTCGACCGAATCGTGATTGTCGTAGCCTCGGGCGGAGCCATGATCCGCTTAGGTAACTTGTTTAACTCCGAGATTATTGGTCGTCAGACCGATGTTCCGTGGGCGTTCAAGTTCGCGCGCTACAATGAGATTCACCACGAGCTAACCAACATCCCGAACGAACTGCGCCACCCCACACAGATTTATGAATCACTCTTTTGCGTGTTCCTCTTCATTCTGCTGTACGCCATGTGGAGCCGCACAAAAGAAAAGACACCGCGCGGACTTCTATTCGGTTTGTTTGTGGTATTGCTGTTTACCTTCCGGTTCCTGGTAGAGTTCTTGAAAGAAAACCAAGTTGATTTCGAGAATAGCCTGCCATTAAACATGGGACAAATCCTGAGCATTCCGCTCATTTTCGTTGGTATCTGGGTGGTGCTGCGAGCAGGCAAATGGCCCGGTAATCCGTTTGGCTATGCTCCCCGCGACCTAGGAGAAGAAGCTCCCAATAAGTCAGCTGTTAAAGTGAAATAACGACAACAAAAAAGGCCCGCTTTGGCGGGCCTTTTTTGTTGAAAGCCTAGCTAGGTTGCTAGAGTTTGTACTGGTACAAACTACCCTGCTCAGTGCTGATGATCAGCGTTTGGTCGTCGGTGAACACAAGCCCTTCCGTTTGCCCAGCGCCGGCTAGGTCTACGTGGCGGGGCTTCGGCTTGGTTTTCAGAATGTCATCTAAGTCGTTGCCTTCCAAGATGAAGAGTTCTTCTCGGCCCAGCAACGCCAAGCGCCGTCCATTAGGGCTGAGGCTAGCGTCCGTGACTTCGCCCGGAATAGCTAGCTTAGCAATAAGCTTAGCTGTCTGCTGGCCGGGCTGGTCGGTGAGCGTGTAGACTTTGCTCGTTGATTGTTGAGCGCGGTCTTTCGTAAACAAATACAGCTTACCGGCGTGCCACAGCGAGCCTTCGCAATCGAAGTTCCGTTCATCCTTCTTTGGCGGGAACTCCGTTTGGTCGGCGTAGGAAAACGGAATCTTGCTGACTTGCTGCGGGCTGGCCGGGTTAACGCGATACACGACTAAGTTCTTGCGGCTGTTGTTGTTGTTGCCGGCGTCTACCACGTACAGGTTGCCTTTATCATCCTTGGCGAGGCTCTCCCAGTCGTGGTTTGCTACCGGTAGGTTGATTTCTTGCAACAACTTGCCTGCGGTATTCACCTTGTACAGGGTAGGCGAGTTGCCGGCATCGGCATTGGTGTAAAAGGTGCCGGGCTGCTCGCCAAGAGCTAGGCTAGAGCTTTCGGGCACATTGGAGAACGTAGCAAGCTTACTCAAGCCCGGTATTGCGGCGTCAATAAAGCGGTTTTCCAAGGTGTCCTCTTTGTTCTTCTTGCCCTTTTTACCGTCTTTCTTACCACCTTTTTTCGACTCTTTGTGAGCCTTTGCAGTAGGGTCTTCGCTTTGCGCTTGCGAGCAGCTACTGCCGCTCAATACACCTAGCAAGGCAGTAAGCGCGAGAATGATACGCATTAGTTAATCAGCTATTTACATGAAAAAAAGCTGCACCAAACTAGTAGTTTGGGCAGCTACAGGTACCGGCTTATACGGAGCTTACGAGCTTAAGGTACAGGATCATAGCCATGGCCTCCCCAAGGGTGGCATCGGCTAATACGCCGCAATGCCAACCACCCGCCCCGCCACGGGCCATGCTTTTGCACGGCCTGCGCTGCGTACGCCGAGCACGTAGGCTGGTAGCGACAGCTAGCAGGTGTAAGGGGCGAAATCAAGTGCTGGTAGACCCAAATGAGACCTAGCAGAAGGTGGCGGAAAAGAAAGCTCATGCGCTGAATAGAAGGCGAAAGGCCTTCGGTAAAGAAGCGGGAATGGTTAGCTAAGTTTAGAACAATAGATGGTTTTCGGCATACTTGTTGGGTTTTTTATAAAATATTTCCAAGACGTATTAAATAGGCATCGCTAGCTAAGTGGTGCAAGTTAGGTAATAGGAGAAATAGCAAAGTGGCTACACTTTTTGCGAATAAGCTATACGAGTAGGAGTGCTATGAGGAAACTATACCTTGGGCTAATTAGTGCATTATGGATTGGGGCGACCACTGGCGTGTTGGCGCAAGGCAATGGCCCTGGCGTGCGGGGTGCTCGTGCTGCTGCGCTCGGCAATGCCTCCGCAACGCTGAATGATGTATGGTCGGTCGGCAACAACGTGGCAGGACTGGGGCAAATACGGCGGACGAGCATCGGTTTTTACGCCGCGAATCAATTTGTGCTGCGTGCGCTCAACTCAACTGCGCTAGCTGTGGCGCTGCCCATCGGCGCCGTTGCCGAAACAGATACGAAGGCCAAGAATGGTGTAATCGGGGTTGAAGCGCAGCGCTTTGGCGATAGACACTACGCCGAGCAGCGTCTCGGCGCCGGCTACGGGTACCGGGGCGGACAGGTAAGCGTAGGCGTGCGCGCTGATCTGTTGCAACTTAGCATAGAAGGACTAGGAAGTCGGCGGGCGGTGGCGCTGTCGTTGGGTGGGCAAGCGGAGATTGTGCCGCAACGGCTGGTATTTGGGGCATATCTATATAACCTGAACCAAGCCAAGCTAGCTCGGTATGAAGACGAACGGGTGCCAACTGTGTTAAAGGCTGGGCTTTCTTATCGGCCTTCCAAGAAGCTCATGCTCAACGTGGAAACTGAGAAAGACGTGGAGCAGGATGTGAACGTGAAAGCCGGTTTGGAATACCAGGTTATCGAGGCCCTTGCACTGCGGGTAGGCTTGTCTTCACTAACCGAGCAAACAACGGCTGGGGTAGGTTTTCTAGCGGGCCGTTTTCACATTGACTATGCGGCCGCTTGGCAGACGGCCCTCGGCCTAAGTCAGCACGTCGGCATCAGCTTTCAAACGGGCGTCAAATGATGTCTTTGCTGAAGAAATCCCGCCTGTGCTGGGGCATGCTGGGGCTACTGCTGAGCTTTGCTAGGCCGCTGCAAGCACAAGAGTACGTGCGCCCGCCCGTCGACCTCGACAGGCTGGTACAGGAGCTTTTTGCCGAGACGCTGAGCGACCAGATGCCGTACGAAGACCTGTACGAAACGCTGCTCCAGTATTACCAGACGCCGCTTAACCTGAGTACTGCTAGTCGCGAGGAGTTGCGTGCGCTGCTGTTGCTTTCCGAGTCCCAGATTTCCGCCTTGCTAGCGCATCGGCAGAAGCACGGCGAGCTGCTGAGCTTGTATGAGCTGCAAAGCATTCAGGGCTTCGATGTGCGCACTATCTACCGCGTAGCACCTTTCGTAGCGGTGCAGAATGGTGGGCTGAACCTAGCTCGTGGCCCATTGTGGCAACGCATTTTGCGCGAAGACAACAATGCGTTGTTTGTGCGCTACGAGCGAGTGCTACAGCAGCGCAAAGGCTATACGGCGCCGGATACCACGAGCCAGGGCCTCACCAGCCGTTACCTAGGTTCGCCGGATAAGCTGCTGGTGCGTTACCGCGTGAGCCAGCCCCACGACTTCAGCCTAGGAGTGACAGCCGAAAAAGATGCCGGTGAGTCCCTGCGTTGGAATAGTGCTGCTGGCCAGTACGGTGCTGATTTTTATTCCGTGCACTTAGTCGTGCAGGAACGCGGCCAACTCAAAACCCTGGCTTTGGGCGACTACCAGCTACAGTTCGGACAGGGGTTACTACTCTCATCGGGGTTGCAGGTAGGGAAAGGCGGCGAAACGATTACCAGCATTCGGCGCAGCAGCCTAGGGGTGCGACCCTACGCATCGGTGCTGGAAAGTACGTTCTTCCGGGGGTTGGCCTCGACCGTAGCAGTGAGCAAGACGGTGCGCGCAACGAGCTTTTTTTCGCTCAAAAACGTGGATGCCAACCAGCAAACCAGCGGCGATTCGCTAGCACAGTTTGATGAGTATTCATCGGGTATCCTGCTCACAGGGTTGCACCGCACGGCTACGGAGCTAGCCAATCGGCATCGTATGCGCGAGATGATTAGCGGGGGGAACATCACCTACACCAGCCGGGATGGTAGCTTCTCAGCGGGCGGCACCGTCATTGACACGCGCTACGGCATGGCTATTCAGAAGCGGCCTGAACTGTACAACAAATACGAGTTTCGGGGCACGCACAACACGGCAGCGGGTGTGCACTACAGTTACTTGGTGCGCAACGTGCTGCTGTTTGGCGAAACAGCCCGCTCCAGCGGCGGTGGCCTAGGTACCGTGAATGGGCTGCTAGCAACGCTGGCGCCTAACGTGGATGCCTCGGTGCTCTACCGAAATTATGCCCGCGACTTTCACACTTTCTATGGGAATGCACTCGGCGAAAACTCCCGCAACATCAACGAAAGCGGGCTCTACCTAGGGTTGAAAGTACGACCCATGGCCCGGTGGGAGCTCGCCGCGTATTACGATCAATTTCGGTTTCCGTGGCTGAAGTATCAGGTAGGTGCTCCGTCGGTGGGGCATGACTGGCTGTTGCGTCTTGCTTTCACCCCCACCAAAACCAGCCTGCTCTACGCACAATTGCGCAGTCGGGTGAAAGCCTACGATGTCGACCCCACGCCGGGCCAAGCAGTACGCCCGATGCCTATGCCGGTAGCCACAGTACGCCACAGCCTGCTGCTGTTCTATGATGCTAGCCCCACGCCGGTGCTAAGCTTACGTACGCGGGTGCAGGGCTCGCGCTATCAGGAGGGCAGCGGACCGATGCGCACCGGCTTCGTGCTAGCCCAAGATGCGATGGTTCAGGTGAACGCACGCCTTCGCCTGAGTGGCCGGTATGCTCTGTTTGACACCGATGACTATGACACGCGGCAGTATGCCTACGAGCAAGACGTGCTTTATGCTTTTTCGGTACCGCCGCTCTATGGGCAGGGTACGCGCGTGTATGCCCTGGCCGAAGTACGGTGCACAAGTCATCTCACCTTATGGTTGCGCTACGCCGAAACGCACTATCGTTATCAGCAAACCATTGGCTCTGGCTTGGAAGAAATTCAAGGTGCGCGCCGCTCCGAAGTGAAGGCGCAAGCCCGGTATCGGTTTTAATGCAGCACAAGCCAGGGGCAGTTGGTAGGCTACTGCTTGAGCAAGCGTAGCACGGTCGGGCCGGCGGGCAAAGCTAGGTGCAGGTGATATACGCCATTCGCAAGCGGACGCAAGTCGAGCGGATAGAGCAGGGAAAAGGCACTCTTGGTTAGCGTCTGCTGGTGAACTACACGACCTAGGGCATCTGTGACGCGCAATTCGATCGGGCCGTTTTGCGCGTTTGCAACCGCCACCTGGAACTGTCCCGTACTAGGATTCGGGTAAACAGAAACCCCCGCTGCACCTGCATTTATGTGCGCCGCTAGTATCATATACGCCACAATTTCGTCGTCGGAATAGGGGGAAGGTCCTACCGCATTGATTGCCCGCACGCGGTAGTAGTAAATTCCTGACGCGGGTAGCTGGTCGGTGTACGAAATAGCGTTGGCTGCCGTCGTGATGAGGCGCTGGTAGCTGGTCGTGTTACCCACGGAACGTTCCACTTCGAAGCCAGTCTCGTCTTTGGAGTTGTCTACCCACGTAAGTTCAACGGTGGCATTATTAGGCGCGGCCGTCAAGCCGAAGGGGGCGAGCGGGGCAGTAGGCTGGGCACAAACCCGGAAGCTAACCAACTGTGATTGACTAGTGTTGCCACTGGTAGCCGTGAGTGTCAGCTGGTAACTACCCGCGGGGGCAGCGCTCGTAGCGGTCAAGCTCAGTTGGGTGCTGCTGCCGGGCGTAATTGGGTTAGTAGCAAAAGAAGCAGTAACTCCACTCGGTAAGTTGTTTGCGGAAAGGGTAATAGCATTCGCGAACCCTAGTACTGGCGTGGCCGTGACGGTAATAGCCGTTGGGGCGCTGCTTGAGCAAACGGTGGTTGTCGGAGCTGTGCTGCTGACGATGAAGCTAGGAATTGTCGGGGTTTGGATGGTAAAGTTCTGCTTCGATATGGCGAAGAAGATGTTGCCGATGGCCTCCACCTTGATGCGCGCAGTAGTTGTATTGCTGATGCTGCTAGGTAGGGTGATACTCTCGCTACCATCGTTGGGCGTACTGGCTACTAGTATCGTCGGGAAAGTGAGACCACCATCGGTAGATAGCGAGATTCTGACGCTCGTGGCGTTGATGGGTGCGGCAGTCGTATTGGCAACGTCCCAGGTTACGGGTTGCGCTACGCCCTTGTACCACGTAGCGCCGGTGGTGCTGGGCGAAGTAACCAAAAAGGGACCGGTGTTGGCTGCCACTACTACTTGCATAGAGTCGTAGTTGATGGCGCCACCCGTGACCCGGTTATCACGAGCCACTAAGCGGAAAATCAGGCGTCGATCGTAGGTAGGCAGCTGCTCACCCAGCATCGTAGCGTTATTTAATAAATCAGTTAGCCGCGGAAAGGTGCGGGCCGGACTGCTCGTTGGCGGCAGTACCCGGAAGATAGGCGCATCACCTAGGGGTATCGTTGGGACGCCAGCGAGTCCTAGGTTGAATTGCTCCCACGAGTACGTCAGAGCGTCGCCATCGGGGTCGGTGGCGGTACCCGTGAGAGTAAAAGGCGTATTGATCGGAATAACGTAGCTACTGCCCGCGTCCACTACGGGAGGGAGGTTGCCGTTTAGGGCGTTCACGCTGCAAGTAGCTGTGCTAGTAAGATATGCGGTGATTTGATCGAGGCTGCGGGAGTGGAAATACGGGTCGCTGTTCACCTGCAAGTTGTCGGCGCCGCAAATGCCGGCGTACGCCATAATCGTGGAGCCGCTACCTGGTTCGTAGGCAGAGTTGGCCACTCGGTTGCCACCACCACAGTTGCCCAGCACACTATTGAAGGTATGCTCAGCTCCAAACTCGTGGCCCATTTCGTGCGCGACGTAATCAATATCAAAGGCGTCGCCGATGGGGTTAGGCAGGCCCGTAGAGCCCCGCGCCTTTTGCCCAGCCCGGCACACCACACCAAAGCCTGCAATGCCACCGTCGGCCGTGTTGAACACGTGTCCGATATCGTAATTCGCGGTGCCGATGATGCTATCGGTCGTTACTTGGTTTTTGGCGAGCGTCGCGTTGTTGCTAAGGTTAGAATACGGGTCAGTGGTTCGGTCCAGGTAAATGAGCTGATCTGTATTGGCTACCAAAACCAAGCGCACCGAGAGCTCCTGCTCATACACGCCGTTTACGCGATTGATAGAACTTACCATTTTTCCCAGTACCGCCGACTTAGTGGGATTAGCTCCTGCTACGGCCACGGCGTACTCGCCGGTGCAAGCTAGGGCCAATCGGTAGGTGCGCAGCAAGTTGCCGTTCGGCAGGCGCTGCGAATTCGTGGTGGTTGCTTGACGGGTCTGCGTAGCGCTGGTTTCTGTAGTCCGGCACACCCAACTATCGCGTTGCTGTACTGCTGCTCGCTCAAATACCAGATGGCTAGTTGGATCAGCTAAGCCCGTCGGCTCGATATACACGGTTTTGTCGCGTAGCCGGAGCATGGCGTGAAAACCATCGGGGGTCAGCTCCAGCCGGGCCGTGAGGCTAGGGTCATCTAGCCCTCGTGCGGTATAGGTTTTGATGGTTGGGTACCGGGCGGCTAGCGCTGGCGCCATTACCTGCACTTCCGTTACCTGCAAGCGCACCGAGGAGCCATCCGGCAAGGGGAGGGACAGCACCGTAGATGCTGGTCTGGCTTGGGTAGCGCTGGTAGATGCTGGCTGCAGAAGCTGTTGCAGCACGCCCCGTTGGAAGCGCACCGTGCGGTAGCGAGCTAGGTGCTGCTGCTGCACACGCGTTGCCTGGGGTGCTTGCGGTCCATCCGACCAAAATACCCGCTGGGCCGTGGCATAGCGCGGGCTTGCCAGGAAAGTGCTCAGCAAACTAACTACTAATAAGCGGAGCCAACAGCTAGGTGGTCGAATGGTAACAGTAAAAAACATAAAGAAGGCAGACTATCAGCAAGTAGGTTGTGTGGCGCAAATGAAAGAAGGTTAGGGCTAATTACCTCCTAGTCTAGCCTCTTTACTGTTGCGCTTGCTATCGGCAGGCAAGCTAGCTTTATCGAAGCAGATGTAATGGATGGTATCGCCGGTGCGGTAAGGCTCAACGAGCAGGTTCTGCCCTTCATATAGGAGCCACGCCCGCAGCCCAGCTGGGGTTAGCTCTAGCCGGGCCCGATTTTCGGGGTGGGCTGGCATCTCGCCGGCGTAGGTGCGCAGCTCAGGGTAGCGGGCAGCTAGTTCAGGCGCCATCACCATCGTGGTGCGGAGACGAAACACACGGCGTGTACCATCGGGCAGAAAAAAAGCAACAAGCGGACCCGGCGACCCATCGTTCGGAATGGCTGCTAATGCTTCCGAGAGGTTGTCTAAAGCTAGGGTCATCACGCCGTAGCGCTGAGCATTAAACCGCGGCGGACCTAGCTGCTGTACTTCTGTGGCAGGAGTGAGCTGCCAAAAGTCGAGGGGGACTTCTGAAGTTGCCTCGGAAAACTTCTCAGTTGAGCCCGAAGAGCCAGCGCAAGCTGCTGCCACCAGCCAAATGCCCGTTAGGAGTAAAGAAGCTGGTAAGACTTGATACATAATGAAATATAAGCAACGAAAAGCATTCCCGCTGAAAAACAGACAACAGCTAAACGTTGATCATCTAACGGTTAGCGTGAGCAGATTCATTGCTGCTAACTAAGATATAAACGAAAAAAGCGGCTCTCCCTCGAGAGCCGCTTTTCACTTGCTGATTCCAGCTACGTTGCCTATTGCTTGAGCAAACGCGTAACCGTTGAGCCGTCGGGGAGGGCTAGGTGAAGCTGGTAAACGCCGTTAGCCAACTGGCTTAGGTCGATGGTATGCTGCAGAGCTGCCCCGTTTTTAGTGAGCTTCTGGCTGAGCATCGTCCGGCCGAGGGCATCAGTTACGTGCAGCTGCACCGCACCCCGCTGCGCGTTGTTGATTTGCACCTGGAACACGCCAGCGCTGGGGTTCGGATAAACGTCTACGCCTTTCAGAATACCTGGCGTAACCGTCGCTAGCGGGCAAGCTGTAACCGACACCGTTAAGGGAATAATCTTGCTCTGGGTGATGCTGCCGCTAGTGCCCGTCACGGTAATGGGGTAGGTACCTGGCGTGACGGCCGCCGTCGTGCTGAGGAGCAGTTGCGTGCTGTTGCCAGCCAGCAGCGAGCTAGGCGTAAACGTGGCAGTGACACCAGCAGGTAAGCCCGTAGCGGTCAGGGTCACTTGTCCTTTAAAGTTCTGGAATTGCCCAACGGCCATTGGTACCGTAACGGCGCTGCCTGGGCACACGGCCAAGCCACCAGCCGGCGCACAGGCCGGGCTGAGGAAGAACGTGGGCGTAGTAGACACCTGCACGGCGAAGTTGTTGTCCGAAATATCGAAGAAGATGTTACCGGCGGCTTCTACTTTGATACGAGCGGCTGGAATGTTGCCGTAAATCGGTGGAACCGTCACATACTCGCAGCCATCGTTAGGCGTACCAGCTAGCAGCACAATGGAAAACGTACGACCTCCATCAGTAGAGAGCAGCACGTTAACCCGTGCAGCATTGATGGGTGCTGCTGTGGTATTAGCCACATCCCAGGTCACTTGCTGCGGAATGCCGGCCGTCCAGGTCAGGTTGGCAGCAGTAGGCGCCGTTAGCACAAAGGGACCTGTATTCTCAACGGCCGTAACGGTGGTAGTAGCATAATCAACAGCTCCACCCGTAACACGGTTGTCGCGCGCCACCAGTCGGAAGTTCATCGTACGGGCGTAGCTCGGTAGGATTTCACCGATAACGGGTACGTTGGTAAGCAAGGCTCCCGGCTGACCATTGGGCCGAACAGCTGATGGGAACGTCCGGGAAGGGTTAGGAGTAGGCGGGAAGAAGCGGAAAAGAGGAGCGTTGCCGGTAGGAGCAGTAGGTGCACCAGCCGGACCTAGGTCAAACTCTTCCCAGGAGTACGTGAGTTGGTCGCCGTCGGGGTCTGTGGCTGAGCCAGTCAGCGTGAAAGGAGTATTGAGCGGAATACTGTAGCTCAAACCAGCATTCACGACGGGCGGCTTGTTGCCAGTGGGCGTGTTCACACTACAAGCGCCATTGCCCCGTACGTACGTCGTGATTTCGTCGAAGCTGCGGCTATGGAAGTACGGGTCGCTGTTCGACTGTGTGTTGTTAGCGCCGCAAATGCCAGCGTAGGCCATGATAGTCGTGCCGCTGCCCGGCTCATAAGCGTTGGCGGCCGAGCGGTTGCCACCGGCGCAGGAGCCTAAGTTGCCATTGAAGGTGTGGTTGCCGCCAAACTGGTGACCCATTTCGTGTGCCACGTAGTCAATATCGAAAGCGTCGCCAGTGGGGTTAGGTAAACCCGTGGAACCTCGCGCTTTTTGGCCGGCCCGGCACACTACACCTAGCCCGGCGATGCCGCCATCGGCCGTGTTGAAGATGTGCCCGATGTCATAGTTAGCCGTTCCAATAACGTTATCAATTGTGGCTTGGTTGGTCGTGAGCGTTGCACCGTTGCTCAGGTTGGTGTAGGGGTCAGTGGCCGGATCCAGGTAAATAACTTGATCGGTAGTAGGGATGAGTACCAAGCGGATAGCTAGCTCTTGCTCGTACACGCCCGTTACGCGGTTCACTGATGATACAATACCAGCCAGCGCCTCCGCCTTGGTAGGGGCGGTAGCATTCACAGATTTGTTGATAGCATACTCTCCCGTGCACGACAGCGCCAAGCGGTAGGTGCGCAGGATATCACCGTTGGGTGCCAGTACGGAGGCCGGCGTCAAAGCCGTCGCCGTAGATACTTCACTGGTGTAGCACGTGCGTTGCTGACTGGCAAAGTCCATGGCCCGCCGGTCGAATACCAAGTGGTGGCTATTATCCCCCTTGGCGGCCGGATCAATGAAAACAATATTGTTGAACGACCGAATCATGGCGTGCAAGCCCGCTGGTGTTACATCAAGGCGAGCGGTAGCGTTTACGTCGTCAATGCCTTCGGCCACATAGGTCTTGATCATTGAATAACGAGCGGCCAGCGCCGGGTCCATCACAACGGACTCTGCCACCCGAAAACGCCCTGAAGACCCATCGGGAAGTGGAAGCGAAATAACGGTACCCGACTGGCGTACGGCGTTTGTGGCAGCTGCGGGTGCTGTTTGCAGGGCGCTACGCACAGCGTCGAGTTGGAAGGTCACGGACCGAAACTGCCGCAGCGAAGCCGTTATGTTGCGTGCTTGCGTGGGCACTTGCGAGTCATCAGCCCAGAGCACTCGTTGGGCCAAACTTTGCTGCGGAACAGCTAGCCCCATGCCTAAGAACCCGGCTAACACAGCAGAGCGCCACGCAGTAAATACGGTAAAGGTTGTTTTCATAATAGAGGCGAATGAATAATTTGTGAAGTATCAGGCCCCATCAAGATAGAGGGTAATTTGCTGAAAAATCAAATTTTATAGTATGATGCCGATATTTTATTGTGTAAGCTTTGGAAAGGTATTGTGCTCATTATTAATAAAATACCAATAGTACTTAATGAAACTGACGTTTTCTATGCCTTGGAGCTGAATATAAACTGGTTTTACACGGAAAAAGCCCATCTACTGTGCGCAGATGGGCTTTGTGAAGTAGGCCGCCACGGTTATAGCTTAACCTAGCTTTCGGTCTTTACTAATACCAATTGAGCCTTGTCAGCTGCGTTGATTTTGCGCCGGAACTCGACGTATGCCGGGTAGTCGGTGCGTGGGAAACGGGTGTGTGGCATGCGAAGATTGCGCACGTATTGAATTGTGCCATCTGCTAGCTTCTGCGCCTGGGCCGAATACGTACCGAACGTGGTAGTAAGCTGCACAGGAGCTGGCAGGTTTTCAACTTGGAACCCAGCAGGTACATGAATCCGCACAGTATCGGCGTGGGAGTAAGCACTCGCCAGCCAAATATCTGTTTGCCGTTCGCCTACGGGAGCGGTGATTGCTGGCAAGCGACTCAGCAAATTAGGGAGTAAAAACACCCGCCGACCACTTGGCGTCCCGAACTGTGGCAGCGTCAACCCTAGCGTTTCGTTGATGGTCGGGATGAGTGCCTTGGCGTCGTTGGTTAAGGCGAACTTAGTGATGTTGAAGTTGCTTAGTGGTAATGACTCGGCAATCTTCTTTTTCTGCTGTACGGGGTCTAGGCCGTGCATGAGCTGGCTGAATTGGTCTTGCTCTAAACCCGTGCGGCGGGTGCGCAGCATGGCCGTGGCGCTACCTTGCGCATCCAGATATACGTCAGCACTCCTTTCGCGCCGATTTTCGGCGACACCGTAGCGAGGCGTCCGCACTAGCTGCCCGCCTGCGGGAGTGAGTAGAAGGGCGTGCCGGTTGCCTGTGAAGCTACCCATGTAGCCTAGGGCATTATTCTGACTTGTGCATTCCAGCCATACGGTATCCAGCTTTGTGGCTTTCTTCAAGGGCACGCATAGCACCATGTGGTTGAATTGATTGCTCGGAAATTCGGTGTGAATATCCGGCTCGTCGGCTCGCACCAACGCGCAGTAGCTCTGCACGCCGGCCGCTTTCAGCAAAGCCATGCAGTAATTCGATAAAGCTTTGCAGTCGCCGTAGCCGGTGCTGCTCACGTTAGCAGCCGGAATAGTTTGCCAGCCACCTAGGCCTAGCTGCACCGACACGTAGCGCGTAGAGGATTGCAGGAAATCATATACCCGGCTGATGCGCGTGCGTTCGTCGGGGGCATCTTTCACTAGTGCCGCAACGCGAGTTTGCACTGCTTCCGGTAGCACGTCGCGGCCCGTGTTCAGATCGTAGTTCCACTGCCCGAGGCCTTGCCAAGATGTGAGCGTGCCTGGGTGGCCTTGCACCTCAAACGTAGTGGGTGCTGTCGCTACCGACGGTACCATTTCTGATAGGGGCGGCCCATACGGTTCTTCCTCCTGGGCGGTCAGCGCCTTCAGCTCCCACTGGTATACCTGCAGGTCGCCTTGCTGACTGCGCGCTACCGCTACACCTTTCGGCAAGTGACGCTCCTGGAATCGCAGCGGTAAACTGGCCGGAGTAAGCACCCGAAAGCTAGCCTGCTCCACGGCGAGTTGCTCATCAGCTTGTGGCTGCCAGGTGCTGTAAAACAAAGAGTTATCGGAAGCTACTTCGTATTCGAAGCTGACGGTGTAAGGGTAGCTAGGTTGACGCAAATCGGCCACACGACCACGCGCATCCGTTGCTAGGCTAAAGCCATCGGAGAGACCATAGTCTTTCACGTCAGCAGCGCGAAGTTGCCGTACGAGTTGACCTTCAGCGTCGTACACGGCACCGCGGAGGTAGTTCACGCTGCTCAGCTGATCGTAGTACACCAGTTGGGTAGCCCACTCTGCCCCTGCATCGTCGAGCACCGTAGTAGCACGCCGCACGGTGCGAACAGTGCGTCCCGCCGATTTCACGAGCAACGTTTCGTCCGCCATGCGCACGACAGCATGCGCATTCTCGCGCAACGCAGGGGCTAGCGTTGCCACAGGGTAGTGGGGTTCCTTGCCACTAGCAGCGGCTGCCAATGTTGGGAGCAAGCCAATACCTAAATTCAATAAAAACAAGCTAGAGAAGCGCATCGTCAAGCTTACGATTTCTTTTTAACCACAATCTGCTCGGCGTGCTTGGCTAGCATGCGCGTGTAGAACTCCCGTAAGCTAGCATACTCCTCGGCCGAATACACAGGCTTGCGTAGATTCAATCGGCTAACTACCTGTACTGCACCATTCTGACTGGTAGCACTGTACATAAAGCGCCCACCATTGTCGGGTAAGTCTATGATGGCTTGCTTGGGAAGTTCCTCCGTTTCGTACCCAGTGGGTAGGGTGATAGTAAGCAGCGTAGTTTCCTCCATTGCCGCACCAAAGTTCACAGGAAAGCGCCGATCCTCGTGTACAAAAGGATTTTTTACGCTGTCGAACTCACGTAAGGGATTCAGGTAAAGTGTGCCGGCGGAAGCATCGGCGCCAGTCACTGCGAATTCATAATCTAAGCTTAACGGCTTCGATAAATCTTCCTGTTGGTGAAAGGCGAATTTGCCCACATTCCATCCTTCGTGGCGCTTCGCAAGCTCTTCCATGTACTTTTTCTCTCCCTGCGTATGCAACTGCTCGCGCTCATGATGGGCGTAATAGCCACCATGTTCCTGGTGCACGCTGCCCGTAAGAGCGCCGCGTTCGTCGAGCTTTAATTCTACCTTGCGGTATTCAACAAACCGCTGGGTAGGCTGCAGATCAATCCACCGCGACTCCTGAGCGCGCGGCATAATTAGGCGGCCTTGTCCATTCAAACAGCGGGTAGGTAGGGTGCCACAGGGCAGTAGCTCTTCGGTGGCATCCACTAGCATTTCCTGCTTTTCGGGCAATGCCACGTGAGCTACTACATAGTTGAATTTAGAAAGCAAGGGTAGGCTTTGGTTCACCATGCCGTTGCTGCGAGTGCTCAGCAGTACGGGGTTGGCTTCGAGGCCTGCGTCGCGTAACAAAGCAATGAGCAGCAGGTTGACGTCGGCGGCATTGCCAGTATGCTGGTCGTAAGCGTGCCGGAGCGTGCTAGTGGCATAAAAACCACTCTTGCCGTTGTGCTTCACCGACTGCCGCACAAGCTGGTGAATAGCCGCTACCCGTGTGGCTAGGTCGGAGTGCTGAGCCATGATGGCTGCTACTTTCTCCTTTAGGAACCCACCGCGCTTAAGCTGGGTGCCAAAGTTTTCGTGTTCTAGCAGGCTCGTATTTATTTTCTCCCACGAACCAGCGACGCTTTGGTAAGGCTGATTTGGCCAACGTACGCCGGCTAGCTCAAAATCGATGCGGGAGACGTAATCGTCGGCTGTCGTCATGAAAGGTTCGTCGAGGAAAGCGGGTACGTTTTTCATGGCCCAACGATAGTTGGTGACTCGGGCAGTAACCGTTTCGGAGCTAGCTGCTTGGCGTCCGCCCCCACCAGAAAAGGCACTGCTTCCTTCTATGAAACCACCAGCAGAGCGTAGCGTGAATTGTGCGCTACCATCTGTTCGCTCCTGTTCGGCCAGCGTTTCGTAGCCTTGCATCAACATCTTATATTCAAAGTACTCCGGTATGCTTGCCCGGTATTCGCTCCAACGCACCGGAATAGAGTTCTGAAACTGCCAATCTTGGAAGTTGAACAAGAAGTCAGAGCTGACGGAGTAGGCTACTTCTATGACGGAGCCCACCCGCACATTGGGCAGCGTAAATTTGCGGATAGAGTTATTAACGCTGGTTTGCTCACTGAATACGGCTGACGACTCTAGCTTGTCTTTAGTGAGCTGCCCGTTGACCATGTTGTAGGTGTAGCCACGCAGGTTGGTTAGTTTCTCCTCCTGCTTATCCTTCTTGTAAAGCGGGACTTTTAGGGTTGCCCAGTCATAGCCCGACTTTTTCAGGATCTTGATGCGAAGGACCCGGTCAAACACCACTTTGAAGTCGTTGTCGACCATCGCAAAGCGCGAGCGGCCAAAATCACACAGAACGACAGCTTCGGCAGCGCTATCGGCGACGAAGTTTTTTGCTTCAAAATCCTGCGGATCGGGTTTGCCAAACTTGATAGGATCGGCCTGGCCATAAGCCGTGAGCGTAGCCCCGCTGAGTACTGCAAGGGCAAGTACTTCACGGTATAAACGTAGTTGCATAAAGGTAGGTGATAGTAAGCTGAGAAGTAACTAGGAGAGGAAGCACACCATGGACTGGTAACGATAAATATAATAATATACATTATAAGATTATAGAAGGCGCGAAAGGTAGGCTGCTACTTGATAGCCTAGGTGCAAACTGAAACTATTTGCGTTGCAGCACGAGCATTTCACTATGCTTGGCAATGGCCCGGCTGTAGAGTTCTCGCAAGGCCACGTACTCTTCCGGCGTGTAGACCGATTTGAGCAATTGCAAGCGGGAAACGATTTGCAGCGTGCCAGGCGTAGGTTGCGTGATGTTGTACATGAACTTGCCACCATTATTGGGCAAGGCTAGCACAATGTCCGCTGGTCGTTCTTGCACGGCATAGCTAGCGGGTAAGGTGAGCGTTACCATCTGCATATAATCGTGGAGCGTGCTGAAGTCAACCGGATATTGCCGCTCCTCGTGCTTGAAGGGGTTGGTGAGCTGTCCTAAGGTTTGGGCCAAAGGCAGATAGAGCAGAGGAGCTGGCGCTTCTGGTTCTGGTAAGGTAAGCGCCACATCAGCCTTCAAAACCTTCGTGGGATCTTTCAACTCCATTACTGTCAGTGGGCTCGTGAAGTGCCAATCAGACCACCGGCGGGTGAACTGGGTTTGGTAACCTTGCTCTCCTAGCTCCAATATTTGCTTGCGGGTTTCCAGGCCGGCGTAGCCGTCGTACTCTAGGTGCATTTTGCCCTGCAAGCCCCCTTTATCACTCATGGTAAATTGCGCAGTTGTAAACTGCATGTAGCGTTTGGCAGGTTTCAGCGGCACCCAACGACCAGTGTTGGCAATCAGTCGACCCTGACCGTTGAGGCAGCGCTCGGGTAGCAAGCCAGCGGGCGCTAGAGGTTCCGTAGCATCAAGCAGCAGATCCGACTTGTCGGGTAGCGTCACGTGGGCTACCACGTAGTTGAACTGGCTTAATTCAGGCAAGTCGGTTTGTACGAGCCCGTGTCGACGGGTGCTGAGTAGCACCGGGTTGGCATCGAGGCCGGCGGCGCGTAATGTTTGTACCAGCAGCAAGTTCAGGTCGGAAGAATTACCTAGGTGTTGCTCGCACGTTTTGCGGAATGGCTGCGACGCATAGAGGCGCTCCTGCCCGTTGTATTTCACGCGCTGTTGTACTAGTGCCAATACCGCCGCCGCGCGTTCGGTTGATCCTTCAAACGTCTTTAGGAGCAACTGCGCCTCAGCAGTGAGTGGCCCGTTTTCCTTCAGCAACACGCCAAAGAGTTCCTCCTCTTGCAGGCTCTTGGTTATCTTCTCCCACGTGCCAGTCAGATCATGGTATTCGTTGCCGTTTCTAGAAAAGTCATAACCAGCTAGTTCGAAATCAACGCTACGCCGGTAGTTGCTGGCACTGGTCATATAGGGCTCTTCTCGAAAGGCAGGAGCATTTTTGACAGCCCAACGCACTTGTACTGCTTGCCCAGAGAGAGAAGCACTGTGGCCGGAATTACCAAAGGAGTTGCCGAAAGAGTCGCGGCTATCTTGGCTGTAGGAAGTGGTGTAAGGGACTATCTGACTTTCCTCCACCGCGAAGGGTAAATAGCCGCGTACTGTTTGCTTATAGCGGTAGAACGGAGGAATAACAACCCGATACTCGCTCCAGCGCACCGGAATATCGTGCTGAAATTGCCAGTCTTGTAGATTAAACAGGAAGTCAGACTTGATGGTGTAACTGAACTCAATAATTGAGCCTTCGCGCACATTAGGAAGCGTGAAAGAGTACAGCCGATGATTTTTATCGATTACTTCCTTGAAGCCTGCTTGATTGATATCTAGCTTGTCTTTCACCACATTGCCGCCTACTAAGTTGTAGGTCATGCCCTTCAGTTTTTGCAGCTCTTCCGTGCTGTTGTCTTTTACATAGAGCGGGACCTGCACGGTAGCCCAGCTGTAGCCTGCTTTCCGTAAGATTCGAATGCGGGTCACGCGTTCGAATACCACTTGAAATTTCTCCCGGGCTCCCTCAATGCGCGACTTGCCGAAGTCACAGAGAATTTCGGCTGGTGCGGCGCTATCAGCACTCGACACAGGAGCGGATGTGGCAAAGTCAGCAGCGTCAACTACCCCAAACTGAATTGGGTCCTTTAGTTTTTGTGCCTGTGCTACGTGAAATGTTGTGCAGGCAATAAACAGCAGCCAAGCGCTGCTCAAATAGCGAAACATAGTGGTGAAGGATGAAAGCTAGGTCCTGTAGAGCCTAGAAGGAATAATTACTGATAAAATAGACGCGCGTATTTAGCTTAGCTCGCACAAAGTTGAGCTTAAAAATGCAAATAATATCTGAAATAGAAGTATTTTCATGTAATTATCAAGCAATACTGCTTCGTTGCCTCTTTGTGTCCCATAGTAAGTAGGCTAACGCTACGGCGGCAAGAAGCGCACTAAGCGCGTGCACATAGGGTAAACGGGTGGCCATATTATTGTAGATCCACCCCGCCAACAATGCACCTAGGCCAATACCGGCTTCCAGAGCGATATACATTGTAGCTACTCCCCGGCCACGGCGCTCTTCGTGGCTAAGGTCGATGGTCCAAGCATATAAAGTAGGGGAGTTAAGCCCAGCACCTAGGCCAAATAGCACGGCGGCGGCCAGAAATACTTCGGCCGAACGGGCTAGTGCTAGCAAACCCATTGCAAGAACCAAGATGGCGGATGAAACCATCAATACCGGCACGCGGCCGTAGCGGTCGGAGGCTCGGCCAGCTACCAAGCGAATAAACAAAGAGGCTACAGTGTAGCAGGTGAAAAACAAGCCTTTGTTGTGGATGCCCAGCAAGCCACTTTGGTCGGGTATCACGGTCAGGACGGCGCCGTAGGAAAACAAGCATAGCAGCGTGACAACGGCGGGCGCAAACACGCGCGGCTCCAGAACCTCGCTCCACTCCAGTTTCAGTAAGTGCCAGCTAAACCGTTGTCGCTGGGCCACCGGGAGTGTTTCGGTCATGGTGCCTTGCACAACCAACGACAGCAAGGCCGCCGCTGAAGAGCAATAGAACATGGTATTGAGGGAAAAGTGCGTGGCGAGCCAACCGCCAACGGACGGTCCGGCTGCCATGCCTAGGGAGCCTGCCACGCCTAACAAGCCCATGGCTTCGCCGCGCCGCGCCACGGGGATAATATCAGCTACAAAAGCGGCCGTACCCGTTGGTTTGAAACCGGTGCTAAACCCGTGTACCAAGCGTAGAAAAAGGAACCCTGCAACCGTACTGGCCCACGGATAAAAGAAGCCGCACACGAAGCACACCAGCGAGCCGAACACCATCACTGGAATGCGCCCGACGGTGTCGGCCAGCTTTCCACTGAAAGGACGCGAAATACCAGCTGTCAGGGTAAAAAGCGCAATAATAAATCCCTTGTAGTCAGCTCCGCCCAACCGGGTAAGATAGTCGGGCAGCTCGGGCAGGAGCATGTTGAAACTCGCAAAGAACAGAAAAGAGCTCAGGCACATCAGCCAGAAACCTGGCGTATACACGCTGTTTTTGAAGAAAGGCATGCCGCAAAGGTAGCCCACAAGGCTTGGTCATGGACGCCTACCTCTGGAAGATAGCGTGGAGCAGTACGGATAGGTAGAAGCTTGCAAAGACCTATTCAGCCTCATCATCAAACCTAGGTTGGTGCTGAATAGTGGAGCTAATTGATTATGCTTCAAATAAAAGGCAGTGCCTAATCTACTATTTATACCTAACTTTTTTTGAAGTACATGAGGTCATCTCCATAAGCATGGGCAGGCCAATTGTCTCGCACGACGAAGCAAGCGGCTCAGCTAAATGCCTTTTAAGCTAGTGAGTGTAATTAAAAGTATATGGAGATTAAATTGTAGATAACATATCCACTGTGGCATCTCCTTTGCCCTGTCAAAGCTATCCAGCCGTCTAACTTCTTCTCTATTCCTTATGGCTTTTGCTTCCTATTTCCGGCCGCTGCTCAAACTATGTGTCGTCGCTACCCTGCTGACTTCTTGCAAAAAAGATTCTGTTGCTCCGACGCCCGCGCCGCAGCCAGTTCCACCGACGACACAACCGCTAGGGCCACATGGCTTTATCCGCGTAGTTAATGGCTTGGCCATGGAGCCGACGATGTATCAGTTGCGCAACGACTCGGTGCAACTCAGCATGAAAACGAAGAACTATGGACGAAGCTTGGGCGCTGGCAGTACTAGCCAGTATTACCCAGTTGAAGTAGGAGCTACAATGGCTGAGGTTAATCTGAAGCCTGCTTCCACGTCGGCCTATCAATGGATGTCGATCAACATGACCATTGAGGAAAGTAAGCGCTATTCCCTCTTGGTTTTCAATAGCGGAGGCTTTACCCAAACTAAGTTAGTGCGGGAGGAAGCACTACCCACTCCGGTGGCAGGCAAAGCGCACCTGCGCCTAATCAACATAGCGTCGGGGTACTCACCGGTGCATATTGAGGAGACTGGGGGTGATTTTCGGACAGATCTTGATTGGGGGCAGACGCAGGCCTATGTGCCCGTAGCCGCCCGCACCTACAACCTGTCAACTGTTCGTAGTAACGCAACTATAACGCAGCAGTTTACGCAGAGCTTGACCCTAGCGGCGGGCAAAGCGTACACGCTGGTACTGCGGGGCGATTTTCAGCCCGAGCATCCGCGAGAGCAAGCAGCTTTTATGCTGGTAGAAGACGAGTAACGACACCAGCCAATGCTAGTAGCTTTGCGGAATGGCACGTATTTGCCGCCGATGATGTCTCGCTCAGCAATGGCTTCTATTTTCAACTTCACCTCTGCTTCTACTAAAGGATCCAAACCAGAAGGCAAACCTACCCTTACGGTGCGCGAGCGGTTTTCGGCGCTGCGCAATTTGCCGGAATTTCTAAAGCTTATTTGGGAAACCAGCCCTAGCCTTACACTTGGCAACGTGGGCCTACGATTATTGCGGGCTGCGTTGCCACCGGCTATGTTCTACGTGGGGCAGCTCATTCTTGATGGTATCATTGGGCTAGCGCGCGCACCGCACACCGGGGCTGGCCCCTCGCTCGCTCCGATATTTAGTTTGGTGGCGCTGGAGTTTGGCCTAGCTATTCTCTCCGATGCGCTTGGGCGGGCCGTGGCGCTGCTCGATAGTTTGCTCGGTGACTTGTTCGCCAATCGCTCGTCGGTGCGCCTGATGGAGCACGCTGCCCGCCTCGACCTCGATCAGTTTGAAGACAGTGTATTCTACGATAAGCTAGAACGGGCCCGCCGGCAAACGTTGTCGCGCACGGTGCTGATGGCCCAGGTGCTTAGCCAGGCGCAGGATTTTATTACGATGGCCTTGCTGGCAGTTGGCTTGGTAGCCTTCAACCCGTGGCTGCTGGTCTTGCTGCTGATTGCCGTTATTCCAGCGTTCTGGGGAGAGTCGCACTTCAATGAGCGCAGCTACTCACTCGTGCACAGCTGGACGCCCGAGCGGCGCGAGCTAGATTACTTGCGCCAAACCGGCGCCTCCGACGAAACCGCGAAGGAAATCAAGATCTTCGGTTTGTCGGATTTCTTGATCGACCGTTTTCGCACGCTCTCCGACCAGTTTTACCAGCAGAATAAATCGTTGGTAGTGCGGCGAGCAGGGTGGGGTACGTTTTTCGCGGCTATTGGAGCAACGGGATACTATGCAGCTTACGTGTACATCATCACCGATGCCGTACGCGGACAGATTTCGGTGGGGCAGCTGACGTTTCTAGCTAGTTCGTTCCGGCAAATGCGCAGCTTACTGGAAGGTATTTTGAGCCGCTTCAGCAGCGTGGCTGAGGGCGCATTGTACCTACAAGACTTCTTCGATTTTTTCCACATGCAGCCTCGCATCGCACGCGATGAAACCAAGTTTGTGCGGCCATTTCCCCGCCCCATTCGGGAAGGCTTTGTGTTTGATAATGTCGGCTTCAAGTACAACAATGCGGAGAAGTGGGCCATTCGCAACCTCAACTTCACGCTGCATGCCGGCGAGAAGCTAGCTTTGGTAGGGGAAAACGGCGCCGGTAAAACCACGCTCGTAAAGCTGCTTTCTCGCCTTTACGACCCCTCAGAAGGCCGCATCTTGCTCGATGGCTACGACTTACGCGAGTATGACCCGGCGGAGTTGCGGCAAGAGATTGGGGTGATCTTCCAAGACTTTGTGCGCTTTCAGCTGACGGCTGGCCAGAACCTAGCTGTGGGGCGCATTGAAGAAAAGGAGAACCAAGACCGAATTCAGGCGGCGGCGGCCCAGAGCTTAGCCGACACCGTAGTGAAGAAACTGCCTGGCGGCTACGAGCAGATGATTGGTCGACGCTTCGCGAAAGGCGTTGACCTGAGCGGCGGCGAGTGGCAGAAAATTGCCCTAGGTCGTGCGTACATGCGTGATGCCCAACTGCTCATTCTCGACGAGCCCACCGCTGCCCTCGACGCCCGCGCCGAGCACGAGGTGTTCCAGCGCTTCGCCGACCTAACCGCTGGCAAAACGGCCGTGCTCATTTCGCACCGCTTCAGCACGGTGCGCATGGCCGACCGTATTTTGGTTATCGAACACGGACAATTTGTGGAAATTGGCTCGCATGCTGAGCTGCTAGCACGGGGCGGACGCTACTCGGAATTGTTCCAATTGCAGGCCGCTGGATATCGTTAACCCCAACCCAAAATTTTTTTTAAGCTTTTGGCTGGCAGTCAGCGCCTAACAGACTTGAGTTTCGTATCTTGGTTAGTGTGTTTCCTCCCACTCTAGTTCACTTATGAAACTTACTTCTACTCTTTTTGCCGGAATTGGGCTTTGTTTGGCGCTGTCAGGTTGCTTTGCGGCGCGCGAAGCAAGAGTTGAATCAGACTACAGCTACAGCGGCAACTTTCGGCGCTACCGCACCTATGAGTTTGTGGCCGGTGATGGGTTGGCCGCAGATACCAGCAAGCTAGGTAACATTTTGCGCGAATCCATCCGGACCCGCATGCGCATCCAGGGCTACCGACCCGCCCGTAACCGGCCCGATTTGTTGGTGTCGTTCCGATTGTTCGAGGGTGATATGCGCTTTCAAGGCTACGCCCAGCAGGATATCACGCAGTGGGTAAAAAACGGCTCAGTGGAAGACGAAGAAACGCCCGCTGACGAGCGTGTAGGCTATCAGCCCGTACGCATGCTGCTCACCGATGGCACGCTGCTGATTACCCTCATTGATCATCGCACGAACCGGGCCGTGTGGAACGGCTACGCTTCGGGCGTGGAAGTACCGCAAGGGCCCCGGGGCATGTTGGTGCTTCGGCGCTCTGTGGGTTCTATCTTCGACCGCTACCGTGTTTTCACACAAGGATACATGGATAGAGACGGTAGTGGAGACCCAAACATCAGCGAGCAGTAAGCGCCTTCCCGTTTCCTAGGCGAAGAATTATTAATACAGAAAGGCAGTGAAAGCCGCTTCTCTTAGAGAAGCTAGCTTTCACTGCCTTTCTTATTTGCTACTTAGGCCACAGTATATGATCTGCTGGTCAATGGCTTCAGAATCCAGCTTGCCAGCTGTTGCTACCACTTGCCTACGCTTCGCTGCCTACTAACGACGGGCTGTTGCGGTAGGAATACGGAACTGCAAACCAATGCTTGGAATGATGGTGAAACCGTCGAGCTTAGCTGTTTTATTGTTCAGCAACTCATACGTGCCATAGTTCTGATAATAAATAGCTACTGCCGGAACAACATAGGCATAGCGGTAACCTAGCTTTACGCTGAGAAAACCACCGTACGCCGAGAAGTTTTTGCGTTGCGCCGGTAATGCCGGCAGCTGGCTGCTACCTGCGGTATTGTAGATTTTGGGTGCCTCGAAGCCGTAGCGCAGAAAGGTATGGCTGTACACGACGCCGTAGGAAAGCGCGCCGGCTTGCTCTTCAGGCCCAAAGGAAGTGCTGAATACCAGCGGCACAATGAGGTCGTGGCGGCTAGCATTCAGTCGGAGTATATTGGAGATGTTGTCGAGGTACGGGATGCTAGGTAGCTTGGCTCGTTGCGTAGCATACTGTAACCCAATGCTGCCGTAGGTGGCGCCCGCCTGCCCGCCGGGGTGCTCGGGAGTGCCAACAGGACCTAAGAACTGGTACATGGCATCAAAAACGTGCGAGCCGAATGCATACTTATACCCCACATCAAGCCGGTCGATGACGCCGTAGCGCAGGTAGAAGTCGGAGGTGGGCTGCACGGGGTCAAGCACGTAGGAGAGGGCCGCGGCTTGCAGCTTATCGACAGAGGCACTGTAGCGAATCGTGTCCTTGTTGGCAGCTGCCTGCGCAAAGTTCTTCACGGCGCCACCTGCCTGACCTAGGGTCGATGTAGCAACGTTAAAGGACAGATTGCCACCTACTTTTAACTCGCCTCGTGGGGTGACTTTACCGGAGCTCACAATCGTACGCGGAGCAGTACAGGCCGTGGCAGCCAAGGCCAACAAACAAAACAAAGAGGCGGTTTTCATGAGAAAGAGAGGTGAAGAGAAGCGGCGAAATTCGGAAAAAGGAAAGATGATCTAGTATTTATGCCAAAACCAAGCCGAAACGTAGCGCAGTTTTTCGGCATCTTTGCCGGGCATGGCAACCCTTTTTCTTTGTTGGCTGCTGCTAGGCGCCTGCACAACACTCCTCGGCTGGACGGCGTGGCGCCTTGTTGCCCGCTTGCGCTTACCTGGTTTCGAAGAAGTATTGCCTGCGGAACTATTGAGTCTGATTGGCCTAGCGTTGCTAACAGGAGTTTTGCAGTTGGCCTCGTTGTTTTGGGCTATCAATGCTGGGATGCAAGTAATTACGGCTGGAATGCTTGGGCTGCTCGCTATTGGGCAACGGCATGCCATAGCAGTCGAACTAGGTCGGTGGCCGGCGCAGTGGCAAGCAGGTGGGTGGCGCGCCGTGCTGCTTGGCGGGTTGGTGTGGCTCTGGCTGCTCACACTGGCGACAACACTCACCACTAATTTTGATGCTGGGTTATATCACCTACAAACGCTACGCTGGCTTAACGAGTATCCGGCGATACCGGGGCTGGGTAATTTACACGGCCGGCTAGCTTTCAACCCGAGCACTTTCGCGCCCACTGTACTCTTTCAGTACGCTACGCCAGGCGGACCAGCGTACGGCCTACCTAGCTACCTGTTCGTTGTGCTGGGTGTGGCGGCTGCACAGGCAGTGGCCGCTACGCGCACAATGAGTACCGGCGACATACGCGAAGTTTGGGCCCCGCCGCTGCTTTTGTTTTTGCTGCTCTGGACGTTTCAAGTTTGGCTCTCCTGCCCAACACCCGATCATTCCGTCACGATTCCACTGGTATTTGCCTTCCTGCTTTATGCGCGCAAATGGACCCGTGGCTATGGTAAGCAGCTAGATGCCATTACGTTCGTAGTGCTGCTACTTACGCTGTGGGCCGCTACCATTAAGCTAGCGGCCTTGCCTGCCTTGCTGCTGCCCGCACACAGCTTGTGGGTAAGCCGCCGACAACTTACTGGCCGCGCACTGGCGTTAGTAGGCGGCTTGGTCGTGTTACTGCTGGGGCCGTGGCTAACTCGCAATGTAGTACTATCGGGTTATCTGATTTATCCGCTGCCCGCACTAGATCTGTTTACCGTCGACTGGAAAATCCCGGGCTGGTACGCGCGCATGGAGCATAACATGATTGCCAACCTAGGTCAGCGCGCCTCCCAAAGTCCGTATTCAGTACCGCGCCAAACACTCCTAGAATGGTTGCCTGGATGGTGGACGCTCGAAACCACTTATAACCGGGTGGTATTGCTGGCGGCGGCCATTTCGCCGCTTCCCGCTGTTTGGCGTTGGCGCCGTGCGCCTGCGTCTGAGTTAGGGTGGATCGTTGGATGGGCAGTAGCTTGGCTGGGGGTGGTATTTTGGTTTCTAACGGCGCCAGATTTTCGCTTTGCCACAGCTTTCTTGCTGATTGCTGGTGTGTGGCCTTGGCTGTCCTGGTTCCCCCGTTGGCGCCTGGCGCGGGTGCGCTACTTACCTTGGGCATTGGCGCTGCTCTGGGTCCTGCACAACCTTCGCGACCCTTTGTACCAGCTTCGGTACCAGCCTCGCTCCATCGTGTCGCGTGTGGTGTGGCCCGCGCCCGCGCCTTTACCAGCTACCATAGCGATACCCGTGGGAAAGCTACTAGTGCGGGTGCCACGAGAGGGCGCGCAGTGCTGGGGGACGCCGCTGCCTTGCGTGCACTGCATAGAGGCAGGACTGGAGCCAAGAGGAGCTAGCTTGCGCGAAGGGTTTCGGATGCGCCCAAACCGCTAGTGGCAAAAAGGTACTTATGCTCCCTGATGGCCTGGAAGTAGGCTGCGGGCATGTTCGGCGAGGAAGTTGCTGTTCAGGTCTACATTCAGTAGCATAGCCACTTTCTCACTCAATTATTCATGAACATCCTGTACGGCGTACCCGGTGAAGGACTCGGACACGCAACCCGTAGTAAAGTGGTAATCGGACACTTGCTGAGCCAAGGGCACGAGGTGCGTGTAGTGAGCAGTTCGCGGGCGTATCAAGTACTGGCTACAAACTTTCCGGGGCGTGTCTACGAGATTAAGGGCTTTCACTTGGCTTATAAGAATCTGACCGTTTCGAAGTCGCGCACGGCGGCTATGACGCTGCGCACAGCCCCAGAAAACCTGCTTACCAACTTCACGCGCTACCGGCAACTGCTGCGCGATTTTGAGCCTGAACTGGTCATTTCTGATTTTGAATCGTTCAGCTATTTATTTGCCAAAGCCCATCGCCTTCCGGTTATCAGCATTGATAATATGCAGATAATCAGCCGAGCGGAGCTAGATATTGTGGTGCCGCCTGTAGAACGGGGTAATCTAACCCTAGCTCGCCAAATTGTGCGTGCTAAGCTGCCGGGTAGTCAGCATTACTTTGTTGCTACCTTCTTTAAGTTGCCGATAATTAAGGAGAATACTACGCTGGTACCACCTATCATCCGACCCGAAATATTGGCAGTCAAGCCTACGCTAGGCAAGCACGTGCTGGTATACCAGTCGGCTACCACGCAGAAAGATCTGGTGCCGCTGCTGCAAGGGATGCCGAAGCAAGAGTTCCGGGTGTACGGCTTCAACAAAGAGGAAAACCACGGCAATGTGCAGTTGCGGGCTTTCAGTGAGCAGGGCTTTATTGAAGACCTAGCTAGTGCTCAGGCTGTCATTACGAATGGAGGCTTCTCTCTTATCAGCGAGGCTGTGTACTTGCACAAACCTATCTGCGCGATACCTATTCCAGCGCAGTTTGAGCAGTTTCTGAACGCGGCCGAAGTAGAAAAGCTAGGCTACGGTCGACACTTTACGGCCCTCACGGCCGACAACGTCAAAGCCTTTCTGTACGACTTGAGCACGTTTGAGCAGGTATTATCTAGCTACAAACAGGTTGGCAACACGGAGCTGTTTGCGCACTTAGACGAACTACTGCGCGCTTTTTGACCTCAGCTCAAGCTAGGTCGTAAGAGCATAACGAGTTGATTCGTGCATGAGCAAGCATTAGGGTACTCGTTCGGGCGTGAATGTGTGCTAAGGGCAGCAACCTCCGCGGTAATTGGCTATTTTGCTGGCCATGAAATCATTCGTCTCTTTTTTCTTTTTGGCTACAGTTGCTGTTGGTGGCTTCAGCTTTGGATTGGCAGCGTGTGCTTCTACCGCCCATGTGGCCAATCAAGCCGCTGGTGTTTCCAATAAGTTTGCCGGCGATAGTACCCTGCGTCGGCTTGCTACGTTGCAAGATGAGCGTCGTACGGCGGCGCTACTTCCATACTTGGCACGCCCGGAAGCCCCCTACCGGCGTGAAGCCGCTTTCGCGCTAGCTTCAGTTCAAGACAAAGCGGCGACTGTTGCTTTGCTGCCGCGCTTAATAGATGCGGATGCCTCCGTGCGCAAAGCCGCCGCTTATGCCTTGGGGCAAACTGCCGACTCTACCGCGGAAAGTGCCTTACAGCAACGGATCAGCGCCGAGCCTGATCCTACTGCCCGCCGCTACATGCTGGAAGCCTTAGGCCGGTGTACTTCCCGGGCAGGCTTAGCCAACTTAACGCGTCTACCAGCTCACCTAGCCACGGATACTGCAGCGCTGACCGGACAAGCCTGGGGTTTGTATCGGGCTGGCTTGCGTGGGCTTACCTCGGAAGCCACCGTTGGGCGCATCGTGCAGCTAGTAGCACCAACGAACCCGTATGGCGCCCGCTTAGCAGCCGCTAACATGCTGGCCCGCACGCGTAATCTGAACTTGGCGCCGTACGCTGCAACATTGCTAGGAGTCGCCCAACATGACCCTAGCTATGCGGTGCGCAGCGCCGTTGCCGCATCGCTCAACAAAGCGGCAACGGCGCCAGAGGTGCCTGGCGTATTGGCAAACCTAGCGCGCCGCGACCCTGATTACCGCGTACGCCTCAGTGCCATTCGTGCTATGACGGCTGCCATGTATGCCCCGGTGAAGGAAGCTACCTGGGGAGCTCTTACCGATAAAAATGACCAAGTAGCTCTCTCCGCCGCTGAGTTTTTTCTCGCCAATGCGAAAGGGGAGCCTGGAACCATCTTCCTGGAGAACGCCAACCAATTGACCCAGTGGCGAGTGCGAGCTACGCTGCTAGCAGCGGCCTTGAAGTATGGTGGTGCTACCCGGGGTGCTATTCGTACGGCCATCCAACAACGGTACGCTGCCAGCTCTGATGTGTATGAAAAGGGGTATTTGTTAAGGGCTTTGGCCGAAGATTCTGAATCCTATGAATTTGTGGAGAGGGCTGTCTTTCCGAAACCTGCTGCGTTGGTGATTGGTACCTACGGGATGGAAGCCCTGGTGAGCATGCGCAGCCTTGCCGATTTTCCGACCGAGCAACAACCGGCTTTTGCGCTCACGCTACAGCGTGGTATTGCCTCCGGCGATGTTGCCATCATGGGCATCGCGGCTGAGGCTATTCGGAACCCCAAGCTAGCTTTGCGGCCGTTGTTTGTAAACAGTGACTTTCTGAAAACCGCGCGTGACAAGCTCACTTTGCCCCGCGACCTGGAAGCATGGGAGTCGTTGCAGCAAACTATTGCTTACCTCGATAACACACCCACCACGCCGTTCCCTGTTGCCAAAGCGGCCTCGCATCCCATCAACTGGGCCGTGGTGCAAACCATCCCAACCACCCAGCGGGCGACGGTGCGTACGAGCAAGGGAACCATCGTTTTTCAACTCTTGGTAAACGAAGCACCTGGCTCAGTAGCTAGCTTCGTGGAGTTAACCCGACAAGGTTTTTATAATGGCAAAACCATTCACCGCGTAGTTCCCAACTTCGTTGCGCAAGGCGGCTGCCCGCGTGGTGATGGCTGGGGGAGCACCGATTATAATATTCGCTCCGAGTTTGCGGACTTACGCTACGGCGAAGGAGCCGTTGGCCTAGCTTCAGCCGGCAAAGACACCGAAAGCTGTCAGTGGTTTATCACGCATTCGCCCACACCGCACCTCGACGGCCGATACACCATTTTTGCCCAAGTGGTAAGCGGGATGGAGGTTGTAAGCCGGCTCGAAATTGGCGACCGAATTGAGCGAATCGAGCTAGAACAGTAGATAAGAATTAAGAATGGCCACGCACAACAACGGCCGCCCATAGTGGGCGGCCGTTGTTGTGAAAGAGAGAAACCGCACTTATTGCTTTACAAAGCGGATGGTACGGCGGGACAAGCTAGCTCCCTGCACCTGCACTAAATAAGTTCCGGCCGGCAGACCAGCCGGCAGTTGCAGCCGAAGTTCATGCGTCGAATTTGCGGGCATCATTTGCTGCTGAAGCAGCTTGCCTGTTACATCGCGCAGGGCAACCTGCACGCTACCAGTCGTTGCGGGTAAGCGAAGGGTGAAATGATCGGTGGCGGGATTCGGATAAAGCGCAAGCTGGTCGTTGGCGGCAGAGTGGGTGGCGAGCGCAAGCGGCTGCAGCGTTACTGCTTGCGTAGCAGAATAACGCTCACCGCCTGTAATGCCTTCTTGCCGCAACCGGTAGTAGGCCTGCGTGGCAGCCGTGGCCGGACGGTCCTGGTACGAATAAGTGTGCGCAGTAGTCGCAACAAGCCCGCGGGCATTTGCTTCCACGAAGCCAAGGCGTTGCCAAGTAATACCGTCAACCGACCGCTCGACGGTGTAGCCTTGCGCGTTGTTCTCAGATTGAGTTACCCAAGTCAAGTCAATCACCCTAGGTTGTGCTTGCGTGGCCTGAAAGCTGAGAAGCTCTTTGATCAACGGGTTGCTTGCGGCAGTAGAGCCAAAGGCGAAAGCCTCGTAGCCAGCTACTGCGCCGGCCGAAACGACAGAGCCAGTCATCATGTTACCACCTAGGTTGCCGTTGCCCTCTGTGACCCACGCCGTGCCATCGAAGCGAGCTACTTGCAGAGCGGGGGAGAAATCATCGATGCCGCTGCGAAAAGCGTCTTCCCAGTATAGACGCACTTGTACGTCACTAGTCGAGCCCGTGCGGGTCAGCGTCCAGTGTTCCACTTGGCTTACGCGTTGCAGGGGAGGGACTACCGTGGTAGTAGCGTGCGAAGCAGCCATGTACTCGGCTGTGAAGCCAGTGGCCGGATCAGCAGGAGCTGAGATGCCTAAGCGAGCCCAGATGCCGGCTTTGCCTAGTGGGAAAACAAACGCTTGTGAACCTAGCTTGCGGAGCGGCCCCATAACATAAGAACCTGCATTGCCCGCCGAAGCAGTCGCACCGTCAGTGAGCGTTAGCAGGTTAGCAGCAGTAGTTTGCAGCCAGCCATTGGTGAGGGTAAGGCTGCCGGTAAGCAGGAAGGGGGCACCTAGCGTAATGTTCTTGCCAGAACCATCTAGCGTGATATGCTCAAACGTTGTTGTGCCCGTGTTAGTGAGGGTTAAGTTCTTTGTGAAAGTGGCAGTGCCCGCATAAGTGCCAGCTACCGCTTCAATGGTGCCGTTGTCGCTCACCAGAGTGGCAGCCTCTTGCAAATGGCTTTCGGGGCCAGTTTGGGGGCTGCTCCGGTCAACGTGTAAATAAGCTAGGTCAGGCTGAAAACCGATAGTGGCAGAGCCATCAGCGCGCGTGTGCAGGAAAGGGGAGTAGTCTATGCGGTTAGCGGCATCCGACGTGAGCACTTCCGCGAAACCTGCCGAAGGACCTTGCAACGTGACTACAGAACCGCCTTTACCATCAAGGCCTTGCACGGCCGTCGAGGCGTTGCTGCCTAGCCAGTTGAAAGAAGCATCTACAGGTTGCGTAAGATTTATCGTCCGAATGGCGGTGGAGCAGCTATCGAGGCGGTTGTTGCGGATACTGTCACCACTGGATAGTAAACCTAGGTTACCGGAAATATCGAAGAAAGGAGTGAAGCCGTTGCTGGCTGTGGGGCGGTCTTGGATCTGCACGCCGCGTTGGCATTGTGCCACCGCGTTGTTGAATACCTTATTGTTAGCTCCTTCCAGCACAATGCCATATCCATTGATGTTGAAAGCACTAACCGTATCATTGGCGAGGTATCCCCGGATAGTATTGCTTTGAATAAAAGCGCCACCCGTTACCAAATCACCGTTGACGCCACCTACAATGCCCGTGGCACTCCGGTCACGGTCCACGAAGGCAATACCAGCGTTGTCGGAGGTAATCCGCGTAGGAGCACCGATGGTGCGTACAATGTAGTTGTTGCGCACCACGAAACTACCTGGGCCAGCTGCCCTACCATTGCCGGTGCAGGACTTGAGTTCCAGACCTTGCGAGCCATTGTTGCGAATATGGTTTTGCTCAATCAGCGCCGCTGAGGTCGTAAACGTGTTACCGTTGCGCAGGCCACCTGCTCCCAGAATTGACATCGCCGGACCGCTATTCAGCGCAAACCGGCAGTTCCGAATAACCAAACCGCTTACACTGCCGTCATTCACGTCAATACCGGAACGCCGGTTCAATTCATATAAGCCATCTTCGATCCGGATGTTGACCTTGCTGCCGTTTACCAGAAACAAGCCGCGTCCTGCCCCGTTGGCTGTTGTGTTGGGTGCTATAGCGGTACGTGCCGCATGAATTCGGCGGAATGTAATATCCTCAGACTGGCCACTAAGGCTATTCCAGTAAATACCACATTGACGGTTGCGAATGGTTTCTACATCTTCCAGCAGAATGTGGGCGCGATTCGTCCCATTATCGGTCTGTAGACCAAAGTCATAGGCCTTAATGGTGAGATTAGATAGCGTGAGCGGTGCTGCTGCCGTACCACCGCTGGCCGTCATGAAGATGCCGACTTCACTGGTCTGCGCCGCTGAAGGGGCTAGGCCACCATCAAAAATGGTAGCAGTAGTGGAGTCGGTAGCTAGGGTGCCGGCCCCGCGTAGGCTAATGTTCTTATTCCAGACTACCCGTTCGTGGTAAGTGCCCGCGTCGATGAGGATGGTTGTTGTGCTGGCCTCGGCGTACTCCAGGGCGTGCTTCACTGTAGCGAAAGGAGCCGCTGCGCTTCCATCGCCGGAGGTATCATTGCCGGGAGCCGTAGTAAATCGGTCGCCGCTGGTCGTAGCATCATTCACGTAGAGCTGAACCGCGGCCGGGCTAGTCTGCGCTGATGCATTCAACGCGCAAGCGCCAAGCCCCAAGGCCAAGCTAGCCGTAGCATAGAAAGTAGGTAATGGTCTTATCATATAATCAGGTATGGCGTTCCGCAGGTTTATGCACTGTGCACCCGCGAAAAAGTGTAGTAGGGAAGAAGCTAGCTTAGTTGGTAAAAGGATAGAGCATAAACCATGACGAAAAATAAAATCATGGGATAGTTCATAACCTGTTGAATTAGTGCAATAAGGATGTACAAAAAAAGCGCCAGCCCCGATTAGGAGCTGGCGCCTAGGAAAGCTGACCGGCAAATGAAATTATTTATCGTCGCGTCCGTGTGCTTGTGCGGGAGGCGTAGTAGCTTCTACTGCGCTGAATGCTTCCAAAATCTTGTAGGTGTGAGTAGCGCCTTTCGGTACGACCCAAGAGTTGCCGGGCTCAAGTACTACTACTTGCCCTTCTGAATGCAGCTCCGCGCGGCCACTTAGTACATAGCCTACGGTTTCATAAGGGCGGGCAACAGGCTCTTTGGCTTCGCCAGGCTGCTCATTTTCCCAGAGCCGCATGGCTACGTGCACGCCAGAGGCTAGGTATTTTTCGCCGTCTTTCCCGTGCGGAGAGTATTGTGAATCTACTTTGGTGATGGTGGTATCAGGCATGGTAGGGGAGGTTAAAAGTAAGATGGTATGCGCTTTCGCTAACGGCTAGGTTACGGCTGTGGTTGTAACGAAGAAATAAGGAGGTCGATAAAAATCTTGGCGTTGGGTATTATTACAATTACTAGTTCCTTGTCGCGCAGATAAGCTGTTCCACAAAACCTTCGGCCTTGCCACAGGTTTCTGACTATTGCACCTCTTACACACAGCTCGCCGTAGCTTTCCTGAAGACCTAGCTACCTGCCGTGTTACTTTCAAATTTTATGCATTCTGCTTTCGTTCGATCTTTAGCCTTAGCTCATCAGCAAGTGGAGGCGCCGCTGCCAGGAGCAGCGTTTTGTCAACTCACCGAGCAGCTGCTTCAACTACTTTTTCCCGAACGTGCTCCGCGCCCGGTAAACAGCGCCGACGCTGTTGCGGCGCTGCTCAGTCAACTACGCGCTGAGTTCACGGATCTGCTGCATCTGGTAGCAGGGCTGCCCAGTTCCGCGCCCGAAACGGTAGCCGCTTTCGTCGCGCAGCTACCCACGTTGCGTAACCACCTACTACGTGATGCTGCCGCCATTGCCGCTGCTGATCCGGCTGCTCAAGGGCTTACCGAAGTAATTGCCACGTACCCCGGCTTCTACGCTATTGCGTTGCACCGGCTGTCGCATGCACTTTACCAGCTAGGTGTACCGCGCGTACCACGCATTCTGAGCGAGTACGCACACGCCCGTACCGGCATCGATATTCATCCCGGCGCCCGCATCGGTCTGTCGTTCTGCATTGACCATGGTACAGGTATTGTCATTGGCGAAACAACCGTCATTGGCGCCCACGTCAAAATTTTCCAGGGGGTCACGTTGGGGGCACTCAGTGTAGCCAAACACCTGCAGGGCATCAAACGTCACCCAACTATTGAGGATCATGTCGTGGTCTACGCGGGGGCTACCATTCTAGGTGGTAATACCGTAGTAGGGAGCCATAGCATCGTTGGTGGTAACGTCTGGCTTACCGAGAGCGTGCCATCGCACTCGCGTGTCTACCACCGCGCCCAGATTCAGGTCACGCGCACCGAAGATCCTTTGGCGGATATTACCTTTTCAATTTGAGGAACTGAATAGAATACGCGCTATACTTGCTTCCTGCGAAGCAGCTACAGTGTGCTAGTCTCCAGCGTGCTTTCTACTGATTACGTACTTACATGTAATTGCGCATGAAAGGCTCTAACAAATAGCCTTCGTTTGTTATTACTACTTCATTGCCCCACCACTTAACCACTCAACAATGAAAGCTACTACCATCCTTGATACCATTGGCAACACCCCTTTGCTACGGTTAAATCGCCTATTTGCTTCCCGACCCGACGTGGAGGTGTGGCTGAAGCTAGAGCGTGCTAATCCAGGCGGCAGTATCAAAGATCGTATTGCTCTTTCCATGATCGAGCAAGCCGAAGAAGACGGCATCCTTAACCAAAACAGCCTCATCGTAGAGCCTACCTCCGGTAATACTGGCGTAGGCCTAGCCATGGTAGCCGCCGTCAAAGGCTATAAGATAACCTTGGTTATGCCTGAATCGATGTCAATCGAACGCCGCCGCCTCATGACCGCCTACGGCGCCAATCTAGAGTTGACGCCACGCGAAAAAGGCATGAAGGGCGCCATTGAAAAAGCCAACGAAATAGTGCGTGATACGCCTGGGGCTTGGATGCCTATGCAGTTTTCCAACCCAGCCAACATCAAAGCGCACGTAGAAAAGACAGCTCAAGAAATATTGCGCGACGCTCCCGAGGGCTTTCACTACCACATCACGGGGGTTGGCACCGGTGGTCACATCACGGGAGTTACGGAAGTGCTGAAGCAACACTTCCCTGACGTGAAGACGTACGCGGTGGAGCCGGAGTTATCACCAGTTATCAGCGGTGGCGCTCCTGGCCCGCACCCAATTCAGGGCATCGGCGCCGGCTTCATTCCGGATAACTTACACACGGCTCTTCTCGACGGCACGATTCAGATAACCCAGCAGGAGGCCTTCGACATGACCCGGCGTGCCGCCCGCGAAGAAGGAATCTTTATGGGAGTATCGTCAGGGGCTTCCTTAGCCGCAGTTGCTAAGAAGCTGCCCGAAATGCCCGAAGGCAGCCGTGTGCTCACCTTCTGCTACGATACGGGTGAGCGTTACTTGTCGGTAGAAGGATTGTTTGTCTAACTCCTGATCGGTTATCCGCAACACACAAGCGCCTTTCCAGCTATGGAAAGGCGCTTGTGTGTTTGGTGCATCTTATTCACTGTGCGTAACAAGACCTAGTATTTTCTAAGTACACTGCTGATATACGGTGTGGCCACAGAACCTAGACGCTAGCTTACAAAAACAGAAAGCCCAGCTACTTTAGCCGGGCTTTCTGTTTTTGTAACAGTGGAGAATATCGGAGTCGAACCGATGACCTCTTGCATGCCATGCAAGCGCTCTAGCCAGCTGAGCTAATCCCCCGAGTCTTTTATGCCAACCGCCATTTGCGTTTTGGTGGGACAAAAGTACTGCGGTTTTCTAAATCTGCAAGAGTATGTGGTAGGTTTTAGCTAAAAAAGATTGTGACCAGATACAAAAAAAGAGAGCGAAGAATGTTCTTCGCTCTCTTTGTCATTGATAATGAGAGGGCTTAGTTAAAGGTATAACGCAAGCCAAACTGCATGTAGTAAGTAGAAGCCAACGCAATCGTGTTACGGAAAGTAGTTGTAACAGGCTGGTTGCGGTCAGTGGCTAAGCGGAATGTAGGCCGTACAGTTCCGTTAGGTGTATAGAGCGGTAACGTTGGGTTGTTGGTAGGTGCAGTGATGTTGGTAGGTACCAAGATAGCTGCGTTACCATTAGAAACTGTGTTCAAAGTCTGAACTAGGCCCCAGTTCCTGTTCAACAAGTTGCCAAAGTTGAACACGTCAATCGTGAACTGAAGTGTATTGCGCTTGTCGCCTGTGCTTGCGAAGATATCTTGAGCAAAGCGTACATCAAATTGGTTGCGCCAAGGGAATTTAGCACCGTTGCGCTCAGCGTATTGTCCACGGTGGCTATTCAAATATTCGTCTTGCTCAAGGTAACGGAAGAAAAGTTCGCTCTGTTGAGCAGCAGTATACGTTTTAGGTGCAGCTGCAGTTCCGTAATTGAAGTCAGAGAAATTAATTTCTGTAGCGTCTTTTGGAATATAGAGCAAGTCGTTGGTTTGACCGTCGCGGTTGAAGTCGCCACCATAGATGTAGGAGAATCGCCCTTGCGTAGAGCCTTCGTAGAATACCGAAATCTGTGTGCCCAAATGCTTGATGTACTCCTTACGGTAGGAGAGAGAAACAATGAAGCGGCTAGGTACTACATAGTTAGAGTAGCTCAGCTCAGGATTGTTGGAGTTGTTAATGATGGCTGTGTTTGACCATGTATTGAGCAACTGATCACCACTACCATCAAATAGAACCTTTTGCTGGCTTCTCACATAAGCAGCCGAAGCGACAATACCGTTACTGAAGCGCTTATCCAGTTTTGCGCTTGCTGACCAGTAATAGCCCTTATGACGGTTGTAAAGTACAACAGGGTTGAATGCCTGCGTTCCACTTGCGTTACCATTAGCTACCGGTTGGTTTGGGTTGGCAGCAGATGCACTGGTCAAAGGATTGATGAAACGAGTAGAAACAGAATTAGGGTAGATGTTGCGTTTATCAGGATATCCAACAATGTTCAAAGCCTGTGGATCTACCAAGTTAGGGTTCCGTCCTAGAGCTACGATAAGATCTTTGTTGTAAATACCTTCCAGAGTACCCACTACGCCACCAGGCAATTGGGCATCTACAGCGAGGCTACTCTTCCAGACTTGTGGATTTCTGAAGTTGCGATCCGTAGTGCTAACCGTGCTCGGAACTTGGGTGCCAGGAGTTGGTACGTCTTGAGGACGATAGGCTGCGGGGTTTGGATCAAATTTCCTGTCAGTAATAGGGGCAGTAGCAGTAGCAGTAGCAGTAGTAGTAAACTGTAGCAAACCTGAGTCACCTGACTGTGCTACAAGCCATACTGTGGGTACCCGACCAGAGAAAATTCCTGAACCACCGCGAATTTGCAGTGTACGATTACCCTTCACATCGTAGTTGAAACCAAAACGTGGTGACCAGAGTGTACGGTTGTTAGGTAGCGTACCTGTGTCAATGTGTTCGCCATTGGCAAAGGTCAGAGAAGCTACTAGCGGGTGCGTTTGAATTTCATTTACATCTAGATACATATTACGCTCCAGACGCAAACCGGCTGTTAAACGCAATTTGTCGTTGACGGTAAATTCATCTTGAGCATAAACTGAGCCTTGAGCAAACTTGAAACGAGGATAAGCTTGTTCAAAGCCTGGTAGCAGCGAATAAGTTAGCGCGAATGAGCTAGGATTTCCTCCAGTTCTGAAAGCATCCCACGAATCAAACGTGTAGTAGCTGGTGCCAAAACGTTGGAAACCATTACGAGTGTTCTGTACGTCTACTTGTATGCCAGCTGTAATATTGTTACGGCCAAGGCTGAAGTTTACGAAGTCTACACCTGAGAAGGTCTTTACTTCTCGTAGGTTACCATAAGTGAAGGGTTCGTAACCGAAAGAGGTGTAGGGATTTCCTTGCTCTAAAATATCTACAAATGGGAAGACCTCGCTGTCTGAGCTACGTGGGTCGTTCTGGTTTGTGTAAGTGAATCGGGCGGTATTGAAAAACTTGCCACGGATAGTAGAGTTCAACTCTGCTGCCAATGAATATAAGTTTTGCTCTTGGTAATAGTTCGAGTTAGCAAATGGTAGAGCAAAGTTGCTGAGACGCGTATTTGTGAAGGCAGTCAGCGGGCTTCGCGACGTACTTACAAAGCTAGGTGCTTTGCTAGTTACTTGGCTGTAGCGAACAGTGAAGCGGTTATTGGTATTGATGTTCCAGTCGACACGACCTAGGATGTTTGTTCTTTGGCTCTTAAATGAATATCCTTGGTAAGGCCCTGTCTCGTATCCATACTGCTCTCTTAAGTAGTTGCTGATCTCGTTCAGCCGAGTCTCCGTGGGACGTACTATATTTGAAGGTGTGTTCGGGCCACCGAAGGGCAAAGCATCAGTCGAAGCAAGATTCTGCTGGCCTGGGCTAGTCGCATCTCTTCTTTCTGCGTTTACGAAGAAGAATACTTTATCTTTAATAATCGGACCTCCCAAACGGAAGCCATATTGCTTATCATCTAGCTTTTGCTTTACAAACTCATCAGGCCCAACTCGGTTACCTTGTTGATTTTGATTACGCCAGAAGGTGTAAACTGAACCAGAGAAGTTGTTAGTGCCTGAACGTGTTACAGCGTTAACTGCACTGCCGATGAAGTTAGATTGACGAACGTCAAAAGGAGTCACGTTAACCGTAATTTCCTCGATGGCATCCAGAGAAATAGGGTTACCACCAGCTGGCAAGTTGCCACCAATTCCAAAGTTATTATTGAAGTCAGCACCGTCTACAGTAACGTTATTCTGACGGTAGTTACCACCACCAATAGCACCGGCGTTGGTGCCCGAAGATTGGGGAGTCAGACGCAGGAAATCGTTTAGGTTGCGGGTGATAGAAGGAAGACGTTGAAGCTCTTGCGTGCCAATGTTAGTAACAGAACCGGAGCGTTCTGCATTAAGAATGGACCGAGGATCAGTACCCGTAACTGTCACACCAGCTAGTTGTGTGCTGGTTTCACTTAAGTTGATATCTAAACGCTGGGTCTGGCCTAGCGTCAAGTAAATACCCTCCCGCGTCACATCTTGGTAACCCACAAAAGTCACACGAACCGTGTAAGGACCACCTACGCGCATGTTTTGCAGGTTGAAACGACCATCCGAGTTAGTGGGTGCCACATACTGCGTATTCGTAGGTGTGTGCACTGCAATAACGGTAGCACCAGGAAGACCAGCCCCAGACTGATCGGTGATTACACCGCTCATACTAGAAGTCGTTGTACCCTGGCTCCAACCCGTGTGTACTGACAACAGCGTCAGCAACAACAGCAGTAGATGGAGTAAACGTATTTGTTTCATAAAGTGTGAAAAAAGTGAAAAAAGAGGCTGAAGTGGTGTGTGCAAGAGCCGCACAAAGCTACGAACGAGTTTAAAGTAATATGTTATTGAATTGTTACCACAAACCAAACTAAGTAATAAAACGTGATAATACTAAATTAAGCAGCTGATGTTCATAGCTTTGGCCTTACTGCCTTAATAAATCGGCTTAGGAAGTAATCCGTATCAAGAGTGTTTTCTACTACTCCTAGACTGGTAGAAGAATGAATAAACTGTATATCCTCGGCGGTGGCTTGCGTCACTAATCCTACGTGCGTTATAACAGAGCTTCCAGGAGATGCTCCAAAAAATACTAAATCACCTATTTGAAGATTTTGCGGCTTCACGGGGTCTCCCCAAATGGCTTGTTCGTTGGAGGAACGGGGAATATCAACATCAATGGCAGCGAAAGCAGCATAAAGCAAGCCAGAACAGTCAATACCTAGGCGAGTTGTTCCCCCATACTTATAAGGAGTGCCTTCGTAAGAGCGTGCTGTCTCGATTACCGTAGCAAGTGCTTGCGGCAGATTAGCCGGCAACGGACGCCGTTCGGAAGACGGCCGTTTTACCACGATTTTGGTGTTACCAGTAGAAGAAGTAATCTTCGATTTTGAGCGAGCGACGGGTGTGCTACTCCGGCGGCGTGCGTTGGCTTTCAAGCGCGCCATTTCGCGCGCCGAGTGGTAACGGCCATTCCGATAGTTTACTTTATGGGAAGGGCCGCAGCCTGCCAACCAAACAACAGCCCCAAGCATAATTACCGTTAGTAAGCAGCGCCAACGCTCTGAATGCTGTACCTTCGCAACGTGTTCCTGCATCGGGGGACAAAGATACGTGAATAGGCCATTCGACCTTCTGTCTCTATGAATTTTCAACCACTAACACCTGAACTGGTTGCTGCTTTCGAACAAATTGTAGGCCAGCACCACGTTCTCACCGCCCAAGGCGTCGAAGCCGACGTGTACGCCGACTACGGCCGTGACCACACTGAAGACCTACACTACGCTCCCGATGTGGTGTTGCGTCCAGCTAACGCTGAAGAGATAAGCCAAATTGTGCGACTCTGCCACGAGCATCATGTTCCCGTAACACCGCGTGGCGCCGGAACGGGCCTAAGTGGGGGGGCGCTACCTGTGCACAATGGCGTAGTGATTAGTACAGAGCGCCTTAACAAGATCATCGAAATTGATGAGCGCAACTTGCAGGCCACGGTAGAGCCAGGCGTAATCAATCAGGTGTTTCAGGAAGCGGTGCAGGCGAAAGGACTATTCTACCCGCCCGACCCTGCCAGCAAAGGCAGTTGCACCCTAGGTGGCAATCTAGCCCACAGCAGCGGCGGCCCCAAGGCCGTGAAATATGGTACCACCCGCGACTATGTGCTGAACTTGCAGGTGGTGCTGCCCACGGGCGACCTGATCTGGACGGCCGCCAACACCCTCAAAAACTCCACCGGCTACAATCTTACCCAGCTCATGGTTGGCTCGGAAGGCACCTTGGGCATTATTACTAAAGTCGTGTTTCGGCTTCTGCCGTACCCGCAGCAGAATGTCCTTATGCTGGTGCCCTTCCGGCAGATCGAGCAAGCAGCGGAGGCTGTATCCGCCGTGTTCCGGGCCGGCATCATTCCGTCGGGTATGGAATTCATGGAACGCGAAGCCATTGCCTGGTCTTCCGATTACCTGCAAATTCCGCTTACCCTGCCCGAAGATATCCACGCCCACTTGCTGATAGAGTTGGATGGCCAGGACTTGGATGAACTTTACAAAGAAGCGGAGCAGGTGTATGACGTGCTAGGTCATTATGATGTGGGCGAAGTCCTGCTTGCCGACAATGCCACGCAGAAAGACGAGCTGTGGCGCATCCGCCGCAACATTGGTAACTCCGTGCGCTACAACTCCGTCTATAAAGAGGAAGATACTGTCGTGCCCCGCGCGGAGTTGCCCGTACTCCTGAAGGGCGTAAAAGAAATCGGGGCCCGTTATGGCTTCAAGAGCGTGTGCTACGGCCATGCTGGCGACGGTAACCTGCACGTCAACATCATTCGCGGCGACTTGAACGACGAGCAATGGAACGTAGGGCTACGTCAGCCTATTTCTGAAATCTTCGAGTTGTGCGTAAAGTTAGGCGGCACCATCTCGGGTGAACACGGCATCGGGCTGGTGCAGAAAGGCTATATCGGCATTGCCTTACCGGAAGCTAACCTGGACATCATGCGCGGCATCAAGCGGGTGTTTGATCCGGCCGGCATCTTGAATCCCGGCAAGATCTTTTAATTCCTGAACCACGGATTCGGTCGGATTCCACGGATTTTGTAGCCGATTAACGACTTAGGCTCTGTCTAGCAAAAAAGCCTTCCCACTGCTGGGAAGGCTTTTTTGTTCTTACAAAAGCGAGGAGAAGAAGGCAGAAGGTAATCGACTACAAAATCCGTAAAATCCGACCGAATCCGTGGTTCAGGATTACTGTTCTCCTTTTAGCTTGTCCTCGCCGCCATACGGGGCACCTGCCGTAATATCACCTTGCAAGCCACCCTGCGAAATACCCGGGCTACTCTCAGGCTGTTGGGCTGTAGTCGTATTATCAACGTTTACTTGTGAGCCTGTAGCGGGCTGACCGTTGCCAGTAAGCACCGTCGTTTGCTCACCCAGGGGGCCAGCTATTTCTTCTACTTTCGCGATATACTGACGTTGCGCATCTTCCTGGCTTGTACCCTTGAACTTGCTCCACGAATCCCACTGCGCCTGAGACATGCCTGCAGGGCCGTTTGGATTATCAGGCGTATCGTCGCCTACTTCATCCGTTTTTGCGTCGTGGTCACCATCAGTAGCTTGTTTGTAAAGCCCATAGAGATCTACCATATGGGGAGCAGCTTCAGCAGGAGGTAGACTGTCTACGCGCGACACAGCGGCTTCAAATTGCTGCTGTAAATTCATTCGATTCTGGAGGTCCATGGCCATATAATTAGAAAGGGGAATTAATTTCGTGTACTAGCATGGCATAGCTTTGGTTACGAGCCTTGGCTGCTACCTTGCGCCAAGCAAGCCTCGATAGTTTGTACTTTTGGCCTCATTATGTGTGGAATTACCGGAACATTTGCTTTTACGGACGCCGGGCGCGCTTCCCTAGCCTCATTGCAGGCTTCAACTGATGCTATTGTTAGCCGTGGCCCCGATTCACAGGGCCATTTTGTGTATGACCGTTGCGGCCTAGGTTTTCGGCGCTTAGCCATCCTCGACCTTACTGCTGATGGTAATCAGCCTATGACTGACGAAGCGGGTCGGTATACGATTGTCTTCAACGGCGAAATATTCAACTTCCGTGAGCTACGGCAGAAGCTCATTAAAAAGGGCTACCATTTTCATTCCCAGACGGATACAGAAGTAATTCTGCAACTGTATATTTCGGAAGGGCGTGATTTCCTGAAGAAGCTAAATGGATTCTTCGGCCTAGCTATTTACGATAAGGAGGAGGATTCGCTTTTCATTGCCCGCGACCGGATGGGGGAGAAGCCCCTGCTCGTGTACCGCGACGAAGATAAGCTGCTGTTCGCTTCAGAAATGAAGTCATTGCTAGCACTTGGCATTCCGCGCAAGCTAGACTATGTGTCGCTCAGTCATTATTTGCAGCTCAACTATATTCCTGGCCCAGCTACCATCTTTAAAGGGGTGAAGAAGCTATTGCCAGGTCATTATCTGTATATCAAAGGGAAGAAGATCGTTCGGAAACGGTGGTATAAGATACCCTACGATCCGAAGAAGGTGCAAAAGAACAAGCTCAGCTACGAACAGCAACAAACGAAACTGGTAGAGCTACTAGATGAAGCTACTTCACGGCGACTGGTAGCCGATGTGCCGCTGGGAGCTTTCTTAAGTGGAGGCATTGATTCTTCAGTCATTGTAGCCCTAGCATCCCGCCATACGCAGCATCTGAATACATTTAGCATTGGCTACCGCGACGAGCCTTTCTTTGACGAGACGAAGTATGCTAAGCTGGTCGCAGAGAAGTATAAAACCAATCACACAGTCTTCTCACTCACAAATCAGGACCTGTACGATCACATCTTCGACGTCCTCAACTACATAGATGAGCCCTTCGCTGATTCATCAGCCTTAGCGGTGTATATTCTGAGCAAGCGCACGCGCGAGCAGGTAACAGTTGCGCTTTCCGGCGATGGTGCCGACGAGATGTTTGCGGGTTACAACAAGCACATGGGTGAGCTGCAAGTGCGGCAAGGTGGATTTAAGGCCGAAGCCGTGACAGGACTAAACCTGCTCTGGGACGTGCTGCCGAAGTCACGCAATTCCTTCTTCGGCAACCGCATTCGACAGTTTCAGCGCTTTTCGCGCGGCATGCTCAGCGGGCCCAAAGACCGCTATTGGGATTGGGCTTCGTTTGTAAACGAAAAAGATGCGCGCAACTTACTAAGCGCTGATGCTCGGAAGAAAGTAGGCAAAAAGCTAGCTGAGAAAAGGCGCCGGGACATCCTGGAAAACCTGCATGCCGATGGAGACCTGAACGAGGTGCTCCTGACCGATATGAAGCTAGTGCTACCATATGATATGCTCACGAAGGTAGACTTAATGAGCATGGCAAATTCGTTAGAAGTACGCCCGCCTTTCCTAGATCCAAACGTCGTCAACTTTGCTTTCTCACTGCCCGTCGAAAGTAAAATAGATGTAAAGATGAAGAAGCGGATTGTGCAGGATGCGTTTCGCTCGATGCTTCCTGAAGAGTTGTACAAACGACCAAAACAAGGCTTCGAAGTACCGCTATTAAAGTGGTTCCGCAACGAGCTGCGCCCCTTGATTACGGACGACTTGCTCTCCGATGCTTTTGTGGAAGCACAAGGTGTATTCGACGTAGATGCTATCCGCAAGCTCAAGGAGCAGCTGTTCTCCCGCAACCCCGGCGACGTGCACGCGCGCATCTGGGCGCTGATTGTTTTTCAGCACTGGTGGAAGAAATGGATGCTGTAATAGCGGAATATTCTTATATTTCGCCAAAATAAGATAAATAAGACTTTTCATATCTAATTTTTCTGTCATGAAAATCGCAGTAGTTGGCACGGGCTACGTAGGCTTGGTAACGGGCACGTGTTTCGCCGAAGTGGGCATTGATGTTACTTGTATTGACATCGACCAGAAGAAGATCGATAACCTGAAAGAAGGCATTCTGCCTATCTACGAACCAGGACTAGAGGAAATCGTAACGCGTAACGTAGATGCAGGTCGTCTGCACTTTTCCACCAACCTAGGAGAAGCAATTCAGGATTGTGACGTCGCTTTCATCGCCGTAGGTACGCCTCCCGGCGAAGATGGCTCCGCAGACCTGAAATATGTGCTGGCCGTCGCACGCAGCATTGGCGAAAACCTAACCGATTACTGCGTAGTTGTAACTAAAAGCACCGTGCCAGTAGGTACAGCTGCGAAAGTGCGGAGAGAAATTGAAGCCGCTTTGGAGCGCCGCGACGCAGATATTGAATTTGACGTAGCCTCTAACCCCGAATTCCTGAAAGAAGGTGCTGCTATCGACGACTTCCTCAAGCCTGACCGCATCGTAGTAGGTGTGTCTTCTGAGCGGGCCGAAGACGTGATGAGCAAGCTGTACAAGCCTTTCTTGCTCAATGGTCACCCAATCATCTTCATGGATATCCCATCGGCGGAGATGACGAAATACGCGGCTAACTCGATGCTGGCCACTAAGATATCGTTCATGAACGATATTGCTAACCTGTGCGAAATTATGGGTGCGGACGTGAACATGGTGCGCAAAGGCATCGGTTCTGATGCTCGCATCGGGCATCGCTTCATTTACCCCGGCATTGGCTATGGTGGTTCTTGCTTCCCCAAAGACGTAAAAGCCCTGATCAGAACGGCCTCCGAAAATGGCTACGAGATGCAAGTGCTCAAAGCGGTGGAAAGTGTGAATGAGGCGCAGAAGTCAGTGCTGTTTGATAAGGTAAGCAAGCACTTTGGTGGCGAGCTGCAGGGTAAAAAGATGGCTATCTGGGGTCTGTCTTTCAAGCCTAAGACCGACGATATGCGGGAAGCCCCCTCGCTGGTAATCATTGAAAAGCTGCTCAACGCTGGCTGCTCTGTATCCGCCTACGACCCAGTAGCTATCCAAGAGGCCAAACACTCCCTCGGCGATACTATCACGTACGCAAAAGACCCATTCGAAGCGCTCATCGATGCAGATGCACTGCTCGTTGTAACAGAGTGGCCCGAGTTCCGCTCTCCCAACTTTGGTGTAGTAAGTAAGCTGATGAAAGAGAAAGCTATCTTCGATGGCCGTAACATTTATGACGCGAAAGAGCTAGCAGAGCTAGGTTATACCTACCACTGCATTGGTATCAAGACGGCCCACAAGGAGCCGGCTTCTGTATAAGCTCCGTATCCTTTGTTGTTTCTCACAATGCAATTGACCCAAATAACTAAGGGTCAGTAGCTAACAACTACTCATGTCAGACAAAAAACGTATACTGATTACTGGCGGCGCCGGCTTTTTGGGGTCTCACCTCTGCGACCGTTTCCTCGCGGAAGGTTACCATGTCATTGCTATGGACAACCTTATTACGGGTAGCCTAGCTAACATCGAGCACCTATTCGGCCGCGAAGAATTTGAGTTTTATCATCACGATGTATCGAAATTCGTGTTTGTTCCCGGTAAGCTCGATTATATCCTACACTTCGCCTCGCCCGCGTCGCCTATCGATTACCTGAAGATTCCGATTCAGACGCTGAAGGTGGGTTCGCTAGGTACGCACAACCTCCTAGGCCTCGCCCGGGTGAAGAATGCTCGTATTCTCATTGCCAGCACTTCCGAAGTGTACGGTGACCCAGAGGTACATCCCCAAGTAGAAGAGTACTTTGGTAATGTAAACCCCGTGGGCCCGCGCGGATGCTACGACGAAGCCAAGCGCTTCCAGGAAGCCATTACGATGGCCTACCATACACACCACGGCTTAGAAACGCGCATCATCCGTATTTTTAATACCTACGGTCCACGCATGCGCCTAGACGACGGCCGGGTACTGCCAGCGTTCTTGTCTCAAGCATTACGCGGCGAAAACCTAACGGTGTTCGGCGACGGTTCACAAACCCGTTCGTTCTGCTACGTGGATGATTTGGTCGAGGGGATCTACCGTTTGCTACTCTCCGACTATCCTATGCCCGTGAACATTGGTAACCCATCCGAAATCACGATCAAGGAATTTGGGGAAGAAATAGCTAAGCTAGCTGGCGTAGAGTTCAAGCCTGTTTACCAGCCGTTGCCGCAGAATGATCCCATGAAGCGTAAGCCAGACATCACCAAAGCCAAAGAAATTTTGGGTTGGGAACCGAAGGTAGATCGAGCCGAGGGCTTGCGCCGTACGTTGGAGTTCTTCAAAGAACACGTGCCTGTAGCGTAATTTGCTACTTGTTGCAAATATCAAAAACCCCAATTACCGATCAGTAATTGGGGTTTTTGATATTTGCCGTAAATTCATTTGTCTTTTTGCCGTCTTTCAGTCCTTTTCATGAATAGCCCTAGCTTGTGGGAAAAGCCATACTTGATAGAGTTTCCCAAAATAGGTAGCTCCCATGAAGGCTATATATCGGTTGGCGAGGGTGGCGGACAAATTCCCTTTGACATTAAACGTAGTTTCTGGACGTATTTTACACCAGAGAGTATTGTCCGAGGTCGGCATGCTCATTATCAAACTGAGCAGGTGTTAATTGCCGTTAGTGGTCGTATTGTAGTCTTTACGGAGCTACCTGACGGTGAAATCCTGACGTTTCCATTAGAGCGTGCCAATGTTGGTGTGTATATCCCACCAAATGTGTGGCACACCATGCAGTATTCACATACAGCCGTGCAGTTGGTCCTAGCATCGTGTCCCTACGACGAGAAGGACTACATTCGAGATTATAGTGTGTTTCGGAAAACATGGGCGAAGTAGTAGAAGCGCTCATTGATGCTCGTAGTGCAAAGCTGTTCTTTTACTCACCTTACGTCGGCTTGCGCACCCTCGACGCTATAAAGCAACAGGAACTGTTCGGCACTGGTAAAGCTAGGTCCTATGTGGCCCGGCCTCATCATTATCTATTTGAAGTAGCATCACCAAACGGACCGATTCAGTTTCTGTATCAATTGTTGCCGTGGGATACTGATTTCTTCGGGGCACCTACGTACAAGCTGTTTACTGCGCTTTACGCCGACAAAACGCCACTGGCAGAGCTAGCTCGTGCCGCGAAAGTATTTAAGCAGGGATTGAAAAAACCTCGCTTTTACTGCTTTACAGAATTACCCGTCGAAGATAGCAAGCTTATTCAGGCGCTAACTAGTGCTGGATGGCGTTGCGTGGAAAATAGGCTGACGTTCTTTCACGATGCAGTCGACTCCTTCCATCACGCACGCTATCCTGTCCGTAGCGCACGCGCCGACCAAGCTGTCCACATCGCTGCAATAGCGGCCGCTGCTCGTAACGAGTACGACCGCTTTCACGCGGATGATTGGTTTGGGCAAGAGCTAGCCGATGCTTTCCTGGCGCGCTATGCATCCGCTGCTGTGCTTGGCTATTGCGACCAAGTACTGGTGCCTGACGAACCAGGCGTTTCTATAGACTCTTTTCTCGCTATCAGTGATTTGAAGTCCGATGCCGAGAACCTAGGTTGCGAGTTCTCTCGCGTTGTTCTGACGGCTGTGAGAACTGCAAACCGCGGCTGGCACTTAAAACTTGTTGCCGAAACCATTCAACGTGCCCGCGCGCTCAACCAGCGCTATGTGCTAATGACTACGCAAGCTACTAACCGGGCCGTCTTTCGAACGTGCGAGAAGCTAGGTTTCAAACTAGGTGGGAGTAGTCAGGTACTGGCCTGCTCTGATTAACCCGTCGTAAGCCATGACGTCTGTTCCCTTCCTTTCCTTCGGACCGCAAAACCAGCAGATACGTGCGCAGGTATTAGAAGCCATGACGCAAGTATTTGATTCGGAGTGGTATGTACTAGGTGAAGCAGTGAAGCGCTTTGAATCGGAGTACGCCGCCTTCAATCAAACTACTGCCTGTGTGGGCGTCGCCAACGGCTTAGACGCTTTACATCTAGCATTGCGCGCGCTCAACATCAAGGCTGGCGACGAAGTGCTAGTGCCTTCCAATACCTACATTGCGACCTGGCTGGCCGTGTCGATGGTAGGCGCTACACCGGTGCCCGTTGAGCCCAGCCTAGCTACTTATAATTTAGATCCGACCCGACTAGAGGCCGCCATTACGCCGCGTACCCGCGCCATCATGCCCGTGCATCTGTACGGACAAGCCTGCCAGATGTCGGAAATAATGGCCATTGCTCGTAAATACAACTTGCAGGTGGTGGAAGACAATGCCCAGGCGCAAGGCGCGTCCTTCGGCGGACAGCTGACGGGCAGCTTTGGCGTACTCAACGCCACCAGTTTCTACCCCGGTAAAAACCTAGGTGCCTTGGGTGATGCTGGCGCCCTTACTACAAACGATGAAAGCCTGGCTCAGCAAGTCCGCACGCTACGCAACTACGGCTCGCAGCAGAAATACTACAACGAGGTGCTCGGCTATAATTCGCGCCTGGATGAGCTGCAAGCGGCTGTGCTGAGCGCAAAGCTGCCGTTCTTACCCGAGTGGACGCAGCAGCGACAAGCGCTTGCTGCTCAGTATCAAGCGGAACTGGCCGGGATTTCAGGGCTGCATTTGCCCACCGTGGCGCCAGGTGCAACGCACGTGTATCATCTTTACGTAGTGCGCACTCCGCAACGGGATGCGCTGCAAAGTTACCTAGCCGGGCAAGGTATCGGTACACTCATTCACTATCCCGTGCCGCCGCATCTGCAAACTGCCTATAAGGACCTAGGGTACAAACCCAACGCCTTCCCGCTGGCCGAAGAAATTGCCGCTACGTGTCTGAGCCTGCCGCTGTGGCCCGGCATGAGCCCGGAGCAAGCAAAGGCAGTTACGGAAATGATTAGAGGCTTTTACAATAATTGAAGCTAGCTTCCTGCATAAAATGAAGAAGTAAACGTGAAATGGTATAGAATTATTTGTAAATAAAATTACAACATGTTATTAATTATAATCCAATAATTTTTTTTATTATTTAATAGGTTTGTTTATAGTCAATTGTATTTATCGTCTGCTTAGATTGATTTTTTGTTTAACAAATAAATAGATGAGTAAAGTAAGTTCTAGAAACTATGCAGTTGATGTGTTTAGGCTGCTAGGTGCCTTGTCTGTTGTTGCTTTGCATGTGCCTTATGCAGACTTATCAAACAGCTTAGTTCTCGGAATTCGATGGTGGGGACGCTGGGCCGTTCCGTTCTTTTTTCTACTTAGCGGCTACTTCTTTCAAAAAAACTATGCTGCTAGAGGCGAGGTGCAGTTTGTAAGAACAATCAAAAACCTACTGGCTATTTACATAATTAGTAATCTTATTTACTTAGTAGCAGCTTTAGTTGAAGAAAATAAATATTTTTATCAGTTACTAGACTTCTATACTTTAGATAATGGTATATCAGAGCATCTATGGTTTATTGGTTCGATGTTGTTCGGCTACTTGATTCTCTTATATCTACTAGAGAGATTTTCGGATAAGTTATTAATCATAGGGTCAGTTGCTCTATATATAACTGTAGTCTTGGCAGATGCTTATTCTGGCTTCTTTCACACCCAGTTTGATCATGGTTTTATCAGATACTTTGTTTCTATTCCCTTCTTATTATGGGGATTTATGGCAGCCAAAAAAGCTGAATATATTAAGAGGCTTCCATTAGTTCTAATTTACATTCTTCTTCCTGTCTCCTTTCTTCTGCAAGCAATTGAGATAATACTCATCTATCGTAAAAGTGGTTTTAGTCCTCATAATCAAGAATTCGTTCTGTTAACTTTACTTTTTGCTGTAGTTGTTTTTGCTTTAGCCTTAAAGCTGACAACAAACCGTGATACTATTCTCGCTAGGTTTGGACGGCAGTATTCATTGCTTATTTACTTGTATCATCCATTGTTAAATTTGTTATTGTTTAGATTTGTAGATCTTGCTAGTTTAGGAGGAGGCTACTTGATGTTACGGAACCCTATACTAAGCTTTGTTTTTTGTCTTGTTATTTTTATTATAATAGATAGGTTCTTCCCTGCTGTTATCCGGGTTTTGAGTGGCGGGTAAGATCAGGGGCAGTGTTTCAGACCGTAGTGGTCCTACGACTCCAAAGTCGTAGGACCACTATCGTTGTGGTTGTTGAAGAACACCGCAGAACCTGGGTCGTAGGGTTACCACGTTCCGGACCGTAGGCCACTGCTAAAACATGACACGTTCACCGGTAATGATGCTATTGTTCTACCTTTCAAGGTAGTGTATAGGTGCTTGTGTGTACCTTTAAGCCCCTATGCCTAAGCTCTCCATCATTATTCCTTGCTACTTCAACGAGGCTAATATCCCGGTCACTACCCGCGAGTTGATTGCCAACGAAAGCCTATTCCCCTCGGAAGTCAGCTTCGAATATGTGCTGGTTGATGATGGTTCGCGCGACAATACCTTGCGCGAGTTGCTGGCTTTTCGGGCCGCTTACCCCAACAAAGTGCGCGTAGTAGAGCTAGCCGGCAATGTAGGCTCTTACAATGCCATTGTTGCCGGTATGGAGTACGCTACCGGCGACTGCCTAGCCATCATCACTGCCGATCTGCAAGATCCGCCAGAGCTGATGGTGCAGATGTACGACTACTGGCGAAAAGGACTAAAGCTTGTCATCGGGAATCGGCAGGATAGGGAAGAAACTGGTCTACAAAAACTGTTTTCCAATGCGTTTCATGCCTTAATGAAGCGCATTGCTCTCCCGAATATCCCGGACGGCGGCTTCGATTTTGTTTTCTTCGATCGCAAGGTGAGTGAAGAGATACTAAAGCTAAAGGAGCGCAACAGCAATATCTTCTATCTGATGGTCTGGCTCGGTTATCCTTACGTCAATATTCCTTACGTGAGGCGCAAACGCAAGCTAGGTAAGTCGCGCTGGACGCTGCAGAAGAAGATAAAGCTGCTGATTGACTCTGTTATGGCCTTTTCCTTTTTCCCGGTGCGTGCCATTTCCGTGCTTGGTATTCTTCTCGGATTCAGTGCGTTATTCTATGGAATTTACCTAGCCGTACTAAGAGTGCTGGGCGATATACAGGTAGAAGGCTGGACGGGTTTGATGGTGGTGATGCTATTCGTGGCCGCTTTTCAGATGATAGCTCTGGGCATCATCGGAGAATATGTATGGCGTGGCTTGGATGCCGCTCGTAGACGGCCCCTGTACGTGGTACAGCAAGTATACGAGCAAAACCAGGAAAAATAGAGCAAACATTTCTGTGCTTCCCGGCACCAGTCAAGATACACGGTGAGTTGGTAAGTAGACCAGAGCATACCCTAGCTTTGCGCCCTAGCTCTAATGGCGAATCTTAATGAACAGGACTTAAGTTTGGGTGAGTAAGCTAGCAAACAATTAACCGGACCGGGATCATACTGATCAGTGGTGCGTCCATTGAAGCTACGTGTAGGGCCAAGCGTTTAAATTAGTGTTTGCTTGTAATGTATTGATTTGCAGTAAATTATAAATTAAATACCGCTTTTTGAATGTATGTGTGGCTTGCTTATTGGAGTGTCATGCAGCTTCTCCTGAATAGCACATTAAGCTCCTGTGACAACGCTTGGTTTTGTTTTGATTAACTTTGTGCCCCCAAATAGCCTCTTATAGTTCACCGTGAATTCTACGAACGTTTTGACCAAACCTGAGCGCCCAACCCTCACATCAGTAGAGCCAGAGGCGTGGACCGAGGTTATCCAGCCCCGCTCCAATCTGCTGGACCTAGGCCTCAAAGATGTATGGCGCTACCGCGACTTGGTGATGCTGTTTGTGCGGCGCGACTTTGTCTCAACCTACAAGCAGACGGTGCTAGGTCCCATTTGGTTCTTCATCCAGCCCCTGCTCACAACTATTACCTACGTTATTATTTTCGGTAGGGTCGCAAAGCTTAACACCGACGGCTTGCCCGGCCCCGTATTTTACCTGGCTGGCATTACCATCTGGAACTACTTCGCCCAGACGCTGACCTCTACTTCCACAGTCTTTCGCGACAATGCCTCAATCTTCGGTAAGGTGTACTTCCCACGCCTGACCATGCCGCTCTCCATTGTCATTTCCAACCTGGTGCGTTTTGGCATTCAGTTCGGGCTGTTCCTGCTGATGTGGGGGTACTACCTTATCAAAGGCAGCGCGGTACACCCTAATGGGTTTATACTACTTACGCCTGTGCTGGTCGTGATTATGGGTTTGTTGTCGTTAGGGCTCGGAATGATTTTCAGCGCCCTCACCACTAAGTACCGTGACCTAGCTATGCTGTTAGCGTTTGGTGTGCAGCTGCTGATGTATGCCACTCCGGTTATCTATCCGCTCTCAAGCATCACCAATCCTGAGTATCGGTTGCTGATTGCGGCCAACCCGATGAGCTCCATTGTAGAAGCTTTCCGATACGCTTTCTTGGGCTCGGGTACGTTCAGTTGGGGCGCTTTAGGCTACAGCTTAGCCGTAACAGTGACTGTGCTGCTGGCAGGCATCATCATTTTCAACCGGGTACAGAAAAGCTTCACGGATACGGTGTAGGCTCCATTGTTCTTTCTCTACTCCACGAACCGTACCTGAGTAAATCAAGATATAATGAGTGACATTGCAATTAAGGTAGAAAACCTAGGCAAGCTATATCGCTTAGGCGAAGTAGGCACGGGTACAATAAGTCAAGACCTAAACCGCTGGTGGGCTAAAGTGCGAGGTAACGAAGACCCTTTTGTCAAAATCGGAGAAACTAACGATCGTACTAGCAAAGGGAGCAGTGATTTTGTATGGTCGTTGAAAGACGTGAGTTTTGAGGTGAAGAAAGGTGAAGTGTTAGGTATTATTGGCCGCAACGGCGCAGGCAAGTCTACACTCCTCAAAATTCTTTCAAAGGTAACGGCACCTACTACTGGCAAAATAAACGTAAATGGTCGCATTGCTTCACTGCTAGAAGTAGGCACTGGATTTCATCCGGAGTTAACAGGAAGGGAAAATGTTTTCCTAAATGGCGCTATTCTAGGCATGACCAAAGCCGAGATTCGGAGTAAGTTCGATGAGATTGTAGATTTCTCCGGCGTCGAGCGCTACATAGATACGCCAGTAAAAAGGTACAGCAGTGGTATGTATGTACGATTAGCTTTTGCTGTGGCGGCTTTTTTAGAACCAGAGATCTTAATTGTGGATGAGGTACTGGCAGTTGGGGATTCTGAGTTCCAGAAGAAGTGTATAGGCCGAATGAAAGATGTGAGCGTAAATGATGGACGTACTGTTCTATTTGTTAGTCACGATCTAGGTGCAGTTGCTCAATTGTGTACACACGGTATCATGATGAAAAATGGGGAGGTTTTTTGCGATGGTAAGCTTTCTACCGTTATATCTTCCTATCTGAATCAGAAAACACAGTCTGCTATCTATATCAACCCGAATAGTGATTTGAGCCATTCATTTATAATCAAGAAAATTCAACTCGAAAATGATAATGGTGAGGTATCTAGTGATTTTTTTTATGACAGACAAATTGTGATAGATTTTGAAATAAATGTGCAGGATAAAGCGTCCAATGTTGGTGTATTTGTAATGATTCTAGATTCTAAGAAGAGAAGAGTTTTTTCTTGTGAATCAACTTATATTAATAGTTCTATGAAATTAATAATAGAGCCACATATGTTAGTCCGAGGGGATTATTCTCTGCATGCTTTCACGCATGTGCCTAGGATTAAGCAGTTCGATATCGCTGAAGATGTGTGTGGCTTCAAAGTGATTGATTCTGGTTCTGACATGTCGAAGCATGGAGAATATGATTACGGAGTAGTATTTGGTAAATACAAATGGGTTTAAGCTCTTTTTAAAATGAAAAACTTTAAAAATATTTTTCATAGAAACACCTTAGCTAAAATCAATTTCAAAAAAAAAATTGAACATACTGGGGTTACATTTGACGAGTACTGTCATTACATATATGGTGATATGTATACGAAGAAAGATGTTTCTGATTCTTTACTTTATGGCGTTGAAATAAAAAGGAATAATACATTTTGGTTTGTGCAGAATGTCGAAGAAGTTTTTGTAGACGAAGTATATAAGTTTGAGACTGAAACTACGAGTCCTGTGATATTGGATTGTGGTGCTAATATTGGTTTGAGTGTTATTTATTTCAAGCGCATGTTTCCTAATGCAAGAATTACGGCTTTTGAACCTGATTCAAATATATATAATGTTTGTAAAAATAATATAAGTGCATTTAAATTTACAGATATAAATTTGGTGAATGCAGCTGTTTGGAAGTCAAATGGTGTGTTGACGTTCCAAGCAGATAATTCATTGGGAGGTAAGATTATAGATGCCGGCAATGAAGCCAATAATATAAGGCAAGTTAAGGCAGTGAGATTGAAAGATTATCTCAAGGAAAAAATAGACTTTTTGAAAATTGATATTGAAGGAGCAGAAGATGAAGTGCTTTTTGATTGTAAGGATAGTCTGTCATTAGTTCAGAATCTATTTATAGAGTATCATAGCAGCTCTGCAAAGCCCCAGCTTTTACAAGATTTATTAGATGTTGTAAGTAAAGCAGGTTTTAGATACCATATAAAATCTGCGTGGAATATCATGGAGCACCCATTTGTTGACCATAATAAAATAGATCGTGAGGCGTTCGATATGCAGCTTAATATATTTGCGTATAGATAGCGCATTCTTTTTTTACAAAATAAGTTCTGAAAATTAGAAAGCTATACATGGACAATATTCTCCATCGCGTCAACTTAGACATAAGAGCTCTTGCTATATACCTTCCTCAGTTTCATCCTATCCCTGAAAATGATGAATGGTGGGGTATGGGCTTCACAGAATGGACGAATGTTGCTAAAGCGCAATCCCGCTTTCCTGGTCATTACCAGCCTCAACTACCCACAGATTTAGGCTTTTATGATTTACGAGTTACCGAGACGCGTCAGTTACAAGTTGATATGGCGCGGCAATATGGGATACAAGGCTTTTGCTACTATCATTACTGGTTCAATGGACGACGAATTCTTGAACGGCCATTTGAAGAAGTACTCGCTTCAGGCCAACCAGATTTTCCTTTCTGTTTGTGCTGGGCTAATGAAAACTGGACCAGACGTTGGGATGGGCAAGAAGCGGAGGTTTTACTAAAACAAGATTATAGCAAAGAAGATGATTTGCTTCATATTCAGTATTTAGCAAAAGTTTTTGCTGACCCGCGATATATCCGGATTGATAACAAACCTGTCTTTATAGTCTATCGTACAGAGCTTTTTCCTAACATCCGCGAAACCGTCGAAACGTGGCGGAAAGAATGTATACGCTTAGGTATAGGCGAAATTTATTTGATCCGTGTAGAGCGTTTTTCCGGCAATACCAGCCCGACGGAGACCGGGTTTGATGCTGCGATGGAGTTTCAGCCCGATGGTCATGATTTCCCGGAGCGCTATTATGGTAGCTTAAAAGAAAAGCTCTTGGTCAAAGCTGGGCTTCAAACCTCGCCCTACCAACGTGACCAAGTATACTTGTATGAGCAGTACATAGAGAACGTGATGGCTAGGCCCCAGGCCGCTTACAAGAAGTTTCCTTGCGTTACGCCTGCGTGGGATAATAGTGCGAGGCGCAAAGAAAATGCACTCATTATTCACGGTTCGACACCAGCTCTATATGAAAAATGGCTGAAACATGCATCTGATACATTCATTCCGTATTCAAAAGATGAAAACCTGCTTTTTATTAATGCATGGAATGAATGGGCGGAAGGTAATCATCTGGAACCCTGCCAAAAGTGGGGAAGACAATATCTTGAAGCCACTGCACGCGTTCTGCTCAAGTAAGGCAAGCTGTAATAACTAGTACACCGGAAGCATGAGTACAAAAAAACCTAAGGTTTCGGTTATTATTCCCAATTATAACCATGCTCGTTATCTGCCACAGCGTATCGAGTCGGTATTAAAGCAGACAGTAAGCTATATAGAAGTAGTAATACTAGACGACTGCTCTCCTGATAATAGCCGTGAAATTATTGAGAAGTACGCCTCTCAAGACTCTCGCATTCGTGTCGTCTATAATGAAGAAAATAGTGGTAGTACTTTCAAGCAGTGGAATAAGGGGTTTGCACTAGCGCAAGGAGAGTATATCTGGATTGCTGAGAGTGATGATTATGCTGACGAATATTTTTTAGAAAAATTAGTTTCTAAGTTAGATGATGATCCTGAAGTTGGCTTAGTTTATTGTGATTCATGGAATCTATTTGAATACAATAATACAGTTGCCAGAAGTCATGCTCTATACGCGGAGCTAGACCCTGAATTATGGGAAAAGGATTTCTGTGTAGAGGGGAATTTCTTAATAAGGAAATTCATGTCATATCGAAATGTGATACCCAATGCTAGTGCAGTAGTTTTTAGACGCTCCATTGCAGAAAGAGCAGGGCCCGCTGATGAGAAAATGAGGTTGGTAGGAGATTGGCTGTATTGGGCTAGCATATTTGCTATATCTAAAGTATGCTTTGTGGCAGAACCGTTAAATTATTTCAGACATCATAGCAATAATGTTCGAAGTAAAACCCTGGTGAACGGTATATACTTTTATGAATTAACGCTTGTGCTAGCTGCCATAAAAAGCTATGGGAATCCAGATGAGCACTTTTACAGTAAAACACTGATTGAGTTTTTTAATATGTGGTTTGAGGGTGTGTTGAGATATGACATACCCCTAACCAGGAATTATGCTATTTACAAGAATATGACCAAATTGGATAAGCCTACAGCGGCATTGACAAAATCAAGGTGTAAAGAATTTTTGCTTTCTAATAATTATAGTGCACTAAGACAACTCCTAGGAGATAAAACTTTATACCCAATTTTTAGAAAAGTTATTAGCTTTGTCAAGATTTAGTTCTAGTATATTAATTATAATGCTTTTATGGTTATACTAAAATCTTCGTGTTACTATCGGTGATTTATAAACAAAGACCCCCCTTGCTTATACATGCTCATGCGAATAGCGTACATAAGTTTTGAGTACCCTCCAGATACAGCTGTAGGTGGCATAGCTACCTACGTCTACCAAGTATCTAAAATGATGAAGAGTCGCGGGCATGATGTAGAAGTTTTTTGTGGGTCACCTACTCGTACAGTATCTGAGACTTTTGAAGGTATCCTAGTACATCGTGTTCTTACCGACACGGGAAAGTTTCCAAAGGATGTACTATCCATTTTTCAGAAGAAGCATGAAGAGCATGCTTTTGATCTCATAGAATCTCCAGAGTATTCTGGGGATGGATATGAGATCAAAAAAAGATTTCCTTCACTTCCAATGGTTGTAAAGCTTCATACACCTGCAGCTTTCATCCTAGCATTAGATAACTCTTATTCGTCAAAAAAAATCAGTCTATACAGAAAAGGCAGACACATGCTCGGTGGACTATTGAAGGGCGAAATACGGGAAGGATATTGGAAAAAGGGGGTATGGCGTAATAAGGCAACTGATATAGACTACTTAACCACAGCATTAGCTGATCAGATTCATACACCTTCTACTTCACTTGGCGATATTGTCTCAAAGAAATGGGCAATTAGCAGAAGCCATATCTTAAATGTGCCTTACCCATTTGTTCCTGCCGAAGAGTTCTTGAAAATACCTATCTGTGCTACACAAACCAAAAATGTTACTTTTATTGGACGTTTAGAAATAAGGAAGGGCTTAATAGAGCTTGCTAAAGCAATTCCTTACGTTTGTGAAGCTGTGCCTGACGTCAAATTTAAGTTTGTAGGTAAACCTGTTCACTCCATTATTCCTGGTATGAGCATGGATGAGTATATCAAAAAGCAATTAGTTGGGTATGAAAGTAGACTAGAGTTCACTCAAGCTACTCCCAAGGATATTCCTAGCATTCTATCAAATACTGATGTTTGTGTTTTTCCTAGTATATGGGAAAACTTTCCTAATGTTTGTTTAGAATCAATGAGCGCAGGTAGAGGAATTGTAGGAAGTAATCAAGGAGGAATGAAGGATATGCTGGAATACCCAAAGGCCGGATTACTGGTAAACCCATTGAATTCACGAGCAATTGCCGAAGCTATTATTTGCTTATTAAACGACGCAGAACTGAGAACAAAATTAGGAGAAGCAGCGAGGCAAAAAGTTTTACAAGCCTACAATAAAGAGGTAATAGGAAGCCTAATGGAGAAGTGTTACAGCGATTTGCTGTAACACTAATTTTTTCGCTTCTAGCTCACTGCGGTTAGCTTTGCACAAAATCGTTGTAAAAAGTACTATGACACCAACTGTCTCTATTGTAATTCCATGTTATAATCATGGAGCTTATCTGCAAGAGGCCATCGAGAGCATTGAGAAAAGTTCAGGAGGTACCTCTTTTGAGATTATTATTGTAGATGATGGCTCTACTGAGCCATCGACACTGGTTACTTTGCAGGAGCTTAAGGAAAAAGGCTATAACTTAATTCGTCAGAACAATCAAGGGTTGGCCGCTGCTAGAAATAATGGCATAGCAGCTGCTAAGGCCAACTATATTCTGCCTTTGGACAGTGATAATAAAGTTCATAGTAATTACTTAACGCAAGCTGTAGATATATTAGATCAAGATAGTTCAGTTGATGTGGTGTATGGCAACCCTATCTTCTTTGGGGATAGTGATAGAGGAGCAGGGTTGAGGCAAGTGGGTGAGTTTAGTTTTATAAAGATGCTTGATTGTAATTATATTGATGCTTGTGCATTGTATAGAAAGTCACTGTGGGAAAAGGTAGGTGGATATGATGGGAAGATGGCTTTTATGGGCCATGAGGATTGGGAAATTTGGATTAATATGTTTCTTTCAGGGGGGAAATTTCATTATTTAAATAAAGCATGCTTCTATTACAGAGTAGTTGCTAATTCTATGTCAGCATCTGATTCATATGAAGCATCAAAGCATATTGTTAATAAGGAGTATATCTACGGTAAACACCATTCAGGGATAATTAGTTATTTGCTTGATATTGCTAAAAAGTATGAATTTCATAATGCGTACCTTGAGAATAACAAATTAAAATTTATCATAAAGGTAGCTTTAGGTTATAATACATATTAGCTGTATTGTAAGTCAATACTTTGAATTTTAAATTTGCAAACTTGTCATGAGTAAGGTGTGCGTGGTTACTCCAGTATATAAAGATTTTGAAGATCTTGATAATACAGAGAAGATATCTTTTCTGCAAATGTGCAAAGTTCTATGTGCTTACGATATTTTCATAGTGACACATGCGAGTATTGACGTTGATAAGTATAGTGATCAAGTTGACTGCGTTATCAACTGCAAAATATTCGATAAAAGTTATTTTGCGGATATATCAGGTTATAATAAGCTTCTTATTGATATAAAGTTTTTCGGATCTTTCGAAGGATACGATTATATGCTAATTACTCAGTTAGATGTATTTGTTTTTAAAAATAATGTTAGCTTCTTTACTGATAAAGGTTATGATTATATTGGCGCGCCTTGGTTTGAAGGGTTTGGCACTGCTTCAAAAGACAGTAAGATAATTGGAATAGGTAACGGCGGTTTTTCTCTGCGGAATATCAATTCCTCTTTGGCTGTATTGAAATTGCTATCATTATTTAACATAACTTCAAGTAGTCCAGCAAGCCTGGTACAGGCGTTGAAGAATCCTATTACATTCTTGAAGGTAGCAAGGCATGAGATAATACGCACAAAGCGGAACTATTCCTCCATACTACCTTGGCTTTTCAACGAGAACGAAGATCTCTTCTGGTGCAAAGTAATACCTGCGTTTTTTCCCTGGTTTAAGGTTGGTAACGTTCAGGATGCTATTGCATTTGCTTTTGAAGTAAACGCTGACGTTTTATTTGCTATAAATGGAAACCAACTACCGATGGGGGCTCATGCTTGGCAAAAGTATAATGTTGGCTTTTGGAAGCCTTTCATCGAAAAATTCGGCTATACGCTTGAGTAGTAAATAGCCGATTCTGCAATTCCTCTTGTTGATTTAAAAAAAATGCTCTTTATAGTTTTGGTTTATTATATATGGTAATGACTTAAAAGTTCTTGATAAATACATTTTTATTATATACGATAAATTATTTTATGACATAAGTAGTTGTTCTTGTTTTATAGCTGTAGCTTATTCTAGTTATGGGTTTTAAGTTTATGTTTATAAGTTAAGGTTCGTATTTAGTCTATCTAAACAAGTACACGTGCGGGATTAGTATTACGTCATCATTTCAATTAGCTAGTTTTTGTATCTATTCTAAACGTGTATAAGTGTTGTGCAATTACTTCTGTACTGAAGTGAAATATATAGTTTGCTAAGCTGTACCGTTTAAGGTACTCTAGATATCGTATGAATAATTTGATAGAGAATATGTTAGATTATAGCAAGCAAACATGAAGTAGTATAGTAGGCCTAATCTGAACTAGATTATACGTTTAGCTAAAGCCCAGAAAGCACCTTGTATAAGAAAATTACTTATGATGTTGTTCAGGATTAGTCATGTGTATTGTTGTATAATGACTACAATTGGATGCATGCAGGTTTCTCAAGTACAGTAGATCACAGGCAGGCTCTAGTATTAGGCCTTATGAAAGGCAAAGTGTAGAAGTGTCTGATATTTGATTAGTAACTTGATTGTCTGCCTAATTGAATAGGTCGGTGATTATGTATGCAGTGATGACTAACAGCTACGATATATATAGAGTAGTGCTATAGCTTAGTTATATGAAAGCCTAGTATTGAATCATTGGCTACATTTGTAACTTGCTACTCTCTAGTATGAAATCACTGATGATAATAAATTCATACCCAAATCGCTGCGACTAACCAACGAGTTATTCCCTCACTCTATAAGTTGAAGGGACAGTAAGATTGGTACTGTAAGCTACGTGGCTGCATAAATACATGAATAAGACTATTTCTATAATTACGGTCAACTTTAATAATAAAGAAGGATTAGTAAAGACTCTTAGATCTGTTTTTGAACAGAGAAGGGATGTTTTTGAATATATAGTCGTTGATGGAGGATCGGCAGATGGTAGTATTGATATTATTAACGCTTATGCAGCTACTATAGATTATTGGTCTAGTGAGCCTGATACTGGCATATACAATGCCATGAATAAAGGAATTTCCAAAGCTACTGGTAATTATCTATTGTTTCTTAATAGCGGAGATTGCTTTTTTGATAAGAACACTATTGAAAACTGTTATAATTTTTTGATTGATAACCAAGAAGTCGATATTGTTTACGGAGACGTAATAGTAGATAAAGGTGTAACTATATGGAGATATCCGACGCAAATAACCTTCCCATATCTTCACGGATCGACTATCAATCATCAGGCTTCACTGATTAAAGCTAGCTTATTTAGTGAATTCGGACCCTATCCAGAGAAATACAGGCTTGCATCCGATTATTGGTTGTTTCTAATTGCCTTTTTGAACAACAAATGTTTCAAACATGTTAATATGTTTATGGTTGATTATGATTATGCTGGCATAAGTGCTGTAGATAATTTTTCTAAATATAACTCAGAAAGATTATCTATATGGAATACATTCGTACCGGAAAATATAAAAGTTCTTGTTACAGAGAATATTCTTATGAAAAATTTTATGCAGTATAAATTAGTTAAGCTCGGTATGAATTTGAATAAATTCTATCAGCAGATCTTCAAAAGGTAAAGTATCTCTTTCTGAAAACGTTCAACATGCCTCTTAGCTCACAAAATCAAAGAGCTGCTATAGCACCTCTGCCTGCAGGCGTAAGTAGGCCGCTTTGGTCAGTAATGATTCCGACATATAACTGTGCTAACTATCTACGGGAAACGTTGCAGAGCGTACTGGCGCAAGACCCTGGAGAAGATTTAATGCAAATTGAGGTCATTGATGATTATTCTACCAAAGATGATCCGGAGGCAGTCGTAGCAGAAATTGGTAGAGGGCGGGTGAAGTTTTTTCGTCAGTCGCAGAATGTGGGTCACACCCGTAATTTCGAAACATGTCTTCAGCGCTCAACCGGGCAGATCGTGCATCAGTTGCATGGCGATGATAGGGTGCTGCCTGGCTTTTACGAGGGTATGGGTAGTTTACTAGCTAACTATCCGGAAGCAGGTGCGGCCTTCTGCCGCTATGCCTATATCAATGAAAATGGCGTTCAAGATTCGGTAGCCGTTCCCGAAAGATCAACTGCTGGAATTCTGGATAATTGGCTTCTCACCATAGGGGGGCACCAGCGGATTCAAACTCCTTCGATTGTAGTAAGAAGAGCTGTATATGAAAACCTAGGTGGATTTGACCGGCGCTTATCTTGGACGGAGGATTGGGAGATGTGGGTGCGTATTGCAGCATCATACCCGGTTGCATATGAGCCAACTGTATTAGCTGAGTACCGGCGGCATCAATCCTCTAATACAGGGCAATATATTCGTAGCGGAGAAAATATGCGAGATGTCAAGCGTGCTATTGCAATTATTAACGAATATATGCCTGTAGACTACAAGAATACGCAATTGCGTGAGGCATTCGGGACTTACGCTAAGCTGGGCTTGATTACAGCATATGATCTTTTGCATCGTTTTCAAGATAAACAAGGTTCTAGAAATCAATTAAACGAAGCCTTTTCGATGAATAAAAATCCGTACTTCTTATTACGTTGCTTAAAACTGTACTTAGCTTTACTGTAATCAGTAGTTTACATAACTAGTTCACTATCAACATGGAGGCTATTCAAAGTAACTATCTTATAAAAGATGTATGTACTTTTCGCGAATCTGATTATATTAATAGAGTAGATAGATATTCTACAAAGTCAGCTTGCAGGAGAATATGAATTATATCTCTATTTTCAACTAAGTAAATGAAAAGGCAATGACTTAACCATTGCTGATACTGCTAAAAAGAAAATAGCTCTGTGCGTTGGTGATGAATCGTCGAGTGTCGCGTATTCCTTCTACGACAAGGTAGACTATATTTTTCGCACATACTTACCAGTCCGCTTCCATGGCCAAGGCAAGTTTAATCACTTGGCAGTTGGTCCTAGCACTCAGTTTGCCGCTACGGGTTTCAAAAGCTTTGAAACGAGGAAATATAACGTATTCTTTTCCGGAAATTTGCACCTAGGCCGTGCCAATCTTTATCGGGCCCTAACCGGTGCTCACTTAGTACCGTTCGCATTACTTCATCGGGGTAAAAAGCTGTTGGGTACTAGTTTTGATGCAACTTTCTCCAATTCTGTTATTCGATTTAGCACAGGTTTTCATAACGGCATTTCTCCAGATGAATATGCTGTGGTTATGCAAGATAGTAAGATTTGTCTGTGCCTAGCCGGGGTGGAAAACGCTGAGACCATGCGGCACTTCGAGGCTGCGCAGTTAGGCAATATTGTTGTTACTACACCTTTACCGGATGTACCTGTGCACAAAGATGCTCCATTTGTAATACTGCCTTCATGGCGTGAACTACACAAAACAATAAAGCATTTATTAGCCGAACCTACCCGTATGCTCGATCTTCACTATCAAACGCTACATTGGTGGCAAACGCAAGGGTCTTCAGAAGCAGTAGCCGCAGCTATTTATCAAGAAATACACGAATAAAGGGGAACTGCGCTCAAGGCATATTCAGCTTCAAGTAAAAGCTTCTAGGTTATCCTGCTGAGCCGGCTGAAGGGCGGTGGTCTAAGAGCTTGTGAGTCGGCGATTATGTTCGTCAACGACGAGCTGAATACGGGTTTGGTGCATGGTGAGTGAACGGCTGAACGAGCAGAAGCGGCGCACCAGGACGCTGCAGCGCTGGCGTAAGGAACAGTTAATGGCTTCGACGATGCTGGTTTGCCTGCTGCCTTTCTCACAGACCTGATGTGCTCGCTTCGGGAGTACGCCGTGGTAGGCCTGCAACTCGTCGGTGTAGTACCAGGTGGTGGTCCGGTACGGTCTAGGCAGGGCCTGCCACAAACGCTTCGCAGTGATTTGCCCGCGGCAGCCCAACACCCGGCTACGATGCGCCGGGTGCCACGCTCTACGGCCAGCCACAGCTATACTTTGCGCTGCTTGCGGCCCACAAAGGTCCACATTTCGTCCAGTTCCAGCTTTTTCACCCGCAAGGGCAAGCGGCAACTAGTCGGGGGCGTACGGGCTTTTTTGCCAGCTTGGCCACGGTCATACGCGCCACGCCTGTGAGCCGCACAATCGCCCGCTGCGAAACACACTTGAGCAGCAGTTTTTCCACTTGCGCGTACTGGGCCGCTTTGCGCGGAGCCGCCGGGGCAAACACAGCTTGGTGGCGGCAGGCCGTGCTCACGTCCTTGGCTTTGCCTTTGCTGCTGCCGTTCTTGCGTAAGGCACTGCTGCCGCACTTGGCACAAGCCACCGTAGTCTGAAGCATGCTCCTAACTAACCAAAAGCACCTTCTAGACCACCGCTAAAATTAGATATTCCATGACTATGGTTTAAGCAGATACCCTTTGTTCTGCCAACCTTTTGTTGAGAGAGTAGCCACTGCGAGATAAAGTAAAAGTATAGTTATTGTACCTATGAGAGTGTTGAGGCGCTAGATAATCCTTAGCTAAGCAGAGCCACGGTACATAGCTGCTATAGCTGGGCAAGTAGCTGTAGTTGATAACCAACCAGCGAAAACAAGTTAGCTAGGCAAAGGCTCGCTCCATCATTTATTCTTGGGCTAGGGCGCACAGCTGCGCAGCGTTAGAAGCAGGTTACTCAATACGCAACTCGTGCAGCTCACGGCAAATGCATCGCTGTAGAGAAAGAAGTGTCTGTCGTTCTACTTGGATTGATGAGTAGCAAAATCAGCGTACTATGAGGCTACCTTGATCATCAGCTGCATGCACTACGCCATCTAAATCTAGTCCCAAGTACTGGTAAGCAGGTAGCGTTTGCGCCCGTTGACACATCTGCCGATTTACGCCGCGGTGTTCATGAATACGTAAGGGTTGGGTATAAGAGGGTAGGCATGGCTTACTGTTCTTAGCTGAAGCAGTCAAGTTATTTGAGCACAGTATAAGGTTGAAGCCACAGTCCCGGTAGCTACCCGTGACAAAAACGATCTGTATAGCTGTCGGTTGAAGTTGAGCTTAAAGAATCTTGTTGTAACTTACTCACTCGTTTCTTCTATCCTCTCCTATAATGTACTCCTAATGCAATGCATCTTAAGGATGAACTTCAGGACCTCTCATTTTCTATCAATAAGTGTATCAGGGAGTAGATAACCTTTTATACTGATACTGATACTGAAGCATTGTAAGCGTAATCCAAACTTAGGCAAGCAGGATAGCAAACGAATAGTATTTATGCGATTGATAATGAAAATATACTTACAAATTAAGAGTCTTAAAAGCTAGGTGTGTTGGACAAGTAGATGTGGTTTATTTAACGTACATGGCAGGGAGTTTGCTGCCTGCCTGAGAACATTCTAAATACTTTCTCTATAAAAAAATTAATATACTCACTTAAATGAATATTAGTAAGGAGTCCACTAGGGAAATTAGTCATGAGAATAATTTCGATTTCTTAAGAATATTATTTGCTCTTTTTGTATTAATAACTCATTGTTATCCTTTGTCAGGTGTTCCTGAGGAAGATTTTCTATTTAAAATCAGTAATGGTCAGACAACCTTATCGTATGTTGGAGTGAGAGGATTCTTTATTATCAGCGGATACCTGATCATGAAGAGCCTTCTCAGAAGTGATGATTTATTCGACTTTTATTGGAAAAGGAGCCTTCGTATTTTTCCAGCTTTATGGGTGATCGTTATACTAAGTGTCATTGGTGGTTACTGGATTAGCTCAAAGAACGTAGTTCAGTATGTTACGGATAGTACTACTATTCGATACTTGTTAAGTAATTTAATATTAAAAGTTGAATATAATATAGATGGTGTGTTTGCTGCTAATCCATACCCTGAAGTGGTAAACGGGTCTCTTTGGACTATCCCATATGAGTTTATGTTTTATTGCGTGTTATCCTTGTTTTTTGGGATAAAAGATTTGCGTAATTTGTTCTTGAAGTATTTTTTAACCCTTTATGGATTATTTATTTTATATTATATTTATTTGTGGAATATAGGTGATAATATTAGATTTACAATCCCTTTTTATAATATTGATTCCAAAGTTATAGCTGAATTTGGCTTGTTTTTTTTCGCAGGGTCTGTACTTGTGTTATTTGATTTGCCATTTATAAAGTATAAAAATATCGTAATTTGCTCATCTGTAATTGTTATCATCTCTTCTCTGGTTTGGGGTGGGTTTTTCATAACTAAGTTTACTGCACTTCCTCTGCTAGTTATCTACTTTGGCATATCAAGAACTGGTGTTTTGTCTAAAATAAGAAAGTTTGGGGATCCTTCTTATGGATTATATTTATGGGGGTTCCCTGTACAGCAAACTATAGTGTATTTTTTCAAGCCAACTGTAGGTATGCTGATGTTGCTATCAATTCCGGTAGTTATTGTTTTAGCATATATCTCCTGGTTTTTAGTCGAGAAAAAGTTTATGAAAATCAAGAGTATATATCCAAAGGCTTACTCCGTTAAGCAGCTGGTATAGTTTATTTGCTTAATTTAGTTTGATTGATGAAGCTTTCTATCATAATCGTTAACTACAATACATATGACATGACCTGCCGGTGTATTGAATCAATATATCAGCAAGAGTTTGCTTATGAGTATGAGATAATACTAGTTGATAATGCTTCGCAAGAGTGTCCTGCCAAACAATTTAAAGACAGATTTCCTGCTATAACTCTCATTGAAAATCCTATAAATGGGGGATTTGCTCAGGGAAATAACCTTGCTATTGTACTAGCAAGAGGTGAATATATTTTATTGCTAAACTCAGATACTATTGTTGAAGAGAATGCTATTCAGCAGTGTGTGGATTATTTAAGTGACCCTGTCTTGTCTAAAGACACAGCGGCAGTAGGATGTAAACTATGCTACGAGAATGGTGTAGACCAAGTATCCTCTTTTGAATATAAAATAGGTTTGTGGTCGTCTCTGCTAGATAATACAATTGTTTATCAATTAGTAAAACTATTGGGGTTTGCTAAGTACAGGAATATGGAGTATGTAATGCAGCGGCATCAAACTACACATGATGTTCAAGCATTACTTGGTGCTTATATCTTGTGTAAGAGAGAAGTAATAGAAAAAGTAGGGATGCTAGATCCTGATTTTTTTATGTATTATGAAGAATTTGAGTGGTGTTATAGAATGCGGAAGGCTGGCTACCGCCTCCAATATCTTGCTAATACAAAAATTATTCATATTGGCGGAGGTACAAGCGCGAATACAACTAGCTTAAAGGGAGTAGGCTTGAATAAGCAGTTTGCCTTGTCTAAGCTATTGCTCATTTATAAAAGGTTTGGTGCGCCTGGCGTCTATTTGTATAATTGCATATTAACCTTCAATAAGGTCACTAACTACTTTATCAATTTGTTTAGGAGCGAACAAAAGAAAAATGCTCATCAAACTATTATAGAAGGATTTATATATGCTAAACGTTATCAAAGTGTTATGGTCAAATACTTTAGACCGGAATTTAGCTCAGCTAAGTTCCCTTTTAAGACGTCTTTAGTCGAAGAGCTGTACGAGAAGCAGAAAGTTAGTTGATATTTGTACTAGATGAAAATGCTTGTTGTCTTCTAGATAAAACCATGGAAAGTAAGTTGACGAGGATCAGTAGTAATTATCCGATCAGAGAAATATATAATTTTCGTGAATCGGGCTATATTGAAGCGGTACTCGACAAATTGGCAGATGCTCTTTCGGATGAATACGAGCTTTACTTGTATTTCAAACTAAGTAAATGGAAGGGTTTTGACTTAACTATAACGTCTCGTGATAAAAAGAAAGTTGTGCTATGCGTTGGGGACGAATCATGGGATGTATCTTACTCCTTTATAGATAAGGTTAATTATATCTTTCGAACATATTTACCAGCGCATCTGCACGGGCTAGGTAATCTTCACCATTTAGCTGTTGGCCCTAGTACGCTCTTTTCTGTTGAAGGTGTTAAGGATTTTTCGACAAGGAAGTACAACGTTTTCTTTTCTGGTAACCTGCATTTAGGTCGAGCAGATCTGTATCGTTGTTTAACCGGAGCTTGGATCTTGCCGTTCTTTCTATTGCACCGCATAAAGAAGGTGCTGGGAGTGAATTTTGATAAGACTTTTCCAGCTTCTATTATTCGATTTAGTACTGGTTTCCATAATGGTATTCAACCAGGTGAGTACGCGAGTATGATGCAGGATAGTAAGATTTGTCTTTGCCCAGCTGGAGTAGAGAATCCGGAGACAATGCGTCATTTTGAAGCTGCTCGGTTGGGTAATATTGTAGTTTCTGAACCGCTACCGAATGTGCCCGTGTACAAGAATGCGCCGTTTGTTATTTTGTCTTCCTGGCGTGAGTTGCATAAAACCATAAGAGGACTACTAGCCGAACCGGCTCGTATGCTTGATTTACACTATCAAACTTTGGAGTGGTGGCATACTCAAGCTTCCGCCGAAGCAGTTACAGCAGCCATATGTCAGACACTAGGCGTGTAGCTAGCACAAGCTAGTTTATCACTCGTGGTAGGCTTCTGTTCGTCCACAAGTAGTAGAGTCCGTTCGCTTGCGCTACGATAGCAAAGCAGAGGTCCTGACAACAAGCGACGATCATAATCGAGCCAAGTATGTACTTTTGGTGCTTGTTCTGTACATGCTGTGCAGATGCTACACAGCTTTTCTGAGTAGCTAAATGTGAAAAGCACAATTAATTACTTTGAAAAAAAAGCTCCGCATTGGTTTTCTGACCAGCACTGATCCTAAAAATCGGCGTTCTTGGTCGGGGCTGCACTATATGTTAGGGCAAACCTTGGAAAAGTATGTCGGTGAGGTGGAGTATCTTGGGCCTGTCTCGTTGCGGTACTTATTTGGCCTAGGTGACCGGCTTAATATAGCGATAGGTCGTTTCATGCAAGGCAAAAGATATCATTACAGCATAAGCGTATTGGTATCGAAGCTGTACGCCTATATTTTTCGCAAAAAGTTAAAAAACAAGCAGTTCGACCTGCTGTTTGCTCCAGCTGCCTATACCGAATTTGCCTATTTACATACAACTATTCCTGTCGTGTACTGCTGCGATTCAACAATCACACAATTGATTGATTATTATGAAGGCTTATCACGACTACTGCCAGTTTCCAAAAAAGAACTAGCCTATATTGAGCAGCGTGCCATTTCTAAAGCGAGCTTGCTGGTGTATTCGTCACAGTGGGCGGCTAATTCTGCCATACAAGACTATGGTGCTTCACCTGATAAGGTAGTGGTATTGCCATTTGGCGCGAACTTTCCAATAGTGCTACCTCGGGAACGAGTCATACGCCGCCAGCGGCGATCAGAATGTCAGTTGTTGTTTGTGGGGGTAGAATGGAAGCGCAAAGGGGGGGCAATTGCATTTGACACGCTAGTAGCACTGCGCCAGATGGGAGTGGACGCTTATTTAACAATTTGCGGTTGCACACCACCGGCTGGCTTTGAGCATGAGTGCCTAACTGTAATTCCATTCTTAGATAAGAATGACGAACAGCAGTTACAGCAAATGGTAGATTTATACCTGAATGCGGATTTTTTCTTGTTACCAACTCGGGCGGAGTGCGCGGCTATTGCTTTCTGCGAAGCTAGTTCGTTCGGAGTGCCTTCTTTTACAACGGATACAGGGGGTATTGCTGATTTTGTAGTCAATGGAGTAAATGGATATCAGCTTAGTTTGGAAGCCACAGGAGCTGATTTCGCCAAGCGCATCAAGGAGGTGTTTGAAAACGAAGCACTATATACTCAACTGCGTACCTCATCCCGAGACTTGTACGAGGCTAAACTTAATTGGCAGGCATGGGGTGCGGCTATGAAAGAAGTGCTGGAAAGTAGATATAAAACAAGGTTATCAAAGGAATAAACAGGGTTGAAAACTCTTCTCAGAAGCTAGTTCCGAACGTTGTGTTGCGCCTCCCGGAGCAGCTCTCTTACCTTGTAGGCCCTAACTATTGAAGGTACGCTTACACCCGAGCCGCCTCTTAGGGCTCATTACTATTATCCAAGCACCTGCTCTATGCGCATATTGATAACCGTTGAAGACCTTCGTATCGGAGGGGCTCAAACTTTCGCACTTCGTTTAGCCCAAGCTTTGTTCGAGGCAGGCCATCATGTCTGGCTATATGACATGTATTGGCAGTATACAGAGCATGATTTAGTACAGCGCCTGGCACCCGATGTAAAGCTGGTGCAGTACAAACCCACCTTTGACAAATTAGACACGCTGTTGTTACGCACGGATGACTGGTGGCAGCGCCATGGCTATGATATCAATTTACGTAATAAGAATTTGTGTCAGCATTTACGTAAGGTCATCAACGATAATAAGATAGAAGTTGTTAGCAGCAATACGTTCAAGTGTGATGCACTGCTAGCCCAAGTGTTGCAGTCCTTTCCGCACATCCCGCTGATTATAACGATGCACGGCGACTATGAACAGTTTTTGACTTTCTACCGGCAAAAACAGCGCTATGTCATTCCTGCTTATCTGAGGAAGCTAGCTCGTACGTTGGCGCGCGTTAATGGTGTTGCGTACTTATCGGAGCAGAACCTGGAAGCTGTGTACTTGAACAAACGGGTAAATGATCCGCTTAAGCTGCGTAAAATCTATAATGGTTTGGAGGGGCGTACATCAGCCGAAGCAGTCAACTACACGCGTCCAAAGTTAGGTATTACCGAAGATGCATTGGTATTTGGTATGGTCGCCCGGGGAGTGCCGGAGAAGGGATGGAAGCCAGTAATTCAAGCTTATCAGCGCCTACGTCAGCACACAAATAGACCACTGAATCTGGTATTGGTAGGGGCTAGTCCCTTCCTCACGCAGCTCAGCGAGGAGTACGGTACTGATGACAGCCTGCGCTTCCTGGGTTTCGTTAATAATCCGATTGATTGTGTCAGATCATTTGACGTAGGCATCTTAGCTTCTTCTTTAAAAGAAAGTCTACCCAATTCGATTGCTGAATACCTCTTTTGTGGTAAAGCGGTTATTTCCACCGACGTAGGTGAGATTCAGCAGATGATTCTGACGGATGAAGGACAAGCCGCTGGCTTGCTAATTGACTTTCCGGCACAGGGGCTAGCCGATCCAGACCAGCTTTATGCGGCTATGCAGCGTTATGCAACGGAGCCGGATTTGCTGGCTAGTCATCAAAGGCTAGCTACTCAGGCTTTCGCTAAGTTTGATATGAGCCATTGTCTAGCAGCATACGTTGGTTTATACCAAGAGTGCATTCAAAGTATGTAGCTATGAGCTTAGTTTCTTCTGCTACCGAGCGCTTACGCCTACTGCTACTTATCCCAAACCTAGGTATGGGCGGAGCCCAGCGGGTATTCCACGATCATAGCGTGGAGTTGGCCAAGTATTATAAAGTGACAGAAGCTGTGTTCAATGAAGAAGGCGGAAACATTTATCCGAGCGGCAACGAACTGATCAGCTTAGAGGTGGCGGGCGGCGGCAGCCCGGTCGCTAAGGTTCGCAACTTCATGCAGCGTATCAGCCGGTTGCGCGCGCTTAAGCAGCAGACGAAAACCGACGTTTGTATCAGTCACTTGGAGGGAGCTGACTACGTGAACTTGCTTAGCAAAGGCCAGGAGAAGGTGATTCTGTGTATTCATGGCTCTAAGCTGCACGATGCGAATATCAAAGGGGCTGTAGGCTGGCTGCGTAAAAAGGTGTTGATGCCTAGCTTATATAATCGGGCTGACCGCATTGTAACGGTCAGCCGGGATATTAACCCGGAGCTAATAGAAGGCTTTGGCGTTAAGCCAGAAAAGCTACTGACCATCAACAACTTCTTTGAAGTAGTCCAGATTACGAGTAAAGCCCAAGAGCCGCTGACTGCGGCGGAGCAAGCCGTGTATGATGCTGCTCCTGTGCTGGTGACCTCCGGGCGACTCTCGTTACAGAAGAACCAAGCGCCCCTGCTCGATAGCTTTGCTGCTTTGTTGAAGCGCCGACCGGCAAAATTGGTGTTTGTGGGCGACGGCGAGCTGCGCACCGAGTTGGTGGCACGGGCCAGGCACCTAAGTTTGCGCGTGTACGAAGCCTGGGATACGCAGCCGCTGACCCCCGACGATGATGTGTACTTTCTGGGAATGCAGCAAAACCCGTTCAAGTACATCCGGCCGGCGTCTGCCTTTGTGTTTCCCTCGGCGTGGGAAGGATTTCCGATGGCGCTGGGCGAGGCCATGATCTGCGGCGTGCCCGTCGTGACAACGGATTGCCCGACGGGACCCAGAGAAATTCTAGCTCCTGCTACCACTACGCCCAAAGTGCCGATTCGCTGGGCAGAGCTATCTGCTTACGGCGTGCTGATGCCCATGCTAAACAACCCCGCCAGTCTGACCAGCGACCTAGGTGTGTGGACGGAGACGCTTGATCAACTGCTCGCCGATTCAGCCGAGCGCGACCGGCTGGGAGTGCTAGCCCGGGAGCGGATGCAGGACTTTACACGCGAGAAGATATTCCGCCAGTGGCTGGCGGTGATTGAGGAGGTAACAGCAGCCTAAATGCGCGACAAACAAGAGAATCTTACTCGTCCGGTCGTCCTTGTTGCTGACAATTCGGTGGCCGTGACGGGCGCACTCGTTGCCATTCGGAACGCTACTGACCAGCTGAAAGCGCAGTACGAGTTTGTGTACGTGCTGCCGACCGGTAGCTTAGGCAAGTCAGTACTGGAACAAGCAGGCTATCAGGTGCGTGAGTTACCCTTCGTGGAGATTAGCCGACGCAAAACGGCGTTGCTGCGCTACGTGCCCATGCTTCTGCTCAACGGCTGGCGACTGCGAAAGCTAGCCCGAGTACATAAGGCGCGCATCGTTCATCTGAACGACTTCTACAACCTGACCGGCTACGTAGCCAAACTGCTGAGCCTAGGTACGCTACGAGTCGTGACGCACGTGCGGTTTTTGCCCCAGAGCCTGCCGCAGCCGTTGGCGCGTACGTGGCGGTGGCTCGCGGAGCGCTTTGCCGACCGGGTGCTTTGCGTATCGGCGGCCGTGCGGCGCTACTTCGGTGCTAGCGGCAAAGTGCGCGTGGTGTTTGACCCTGTTCCTGCCGTGGAAAAGCACGCTGTGCCCGTGTTGCCGGCGTATCGGTCAGATAGTACGGTTCAGCTTTTATATTTGAGCAACTACATCCAAGGCAAAGGGCAAAACTTTGCTTTGCAGGCCTTTCGGCAGGCTTACGCCCAAAATAACCAGCTCCGTCTGGCATTCGTGGGCGGCGACATGGGCCTGGAAAAAAACCGGCAGTTTCGCCAGCAGCTAGAGGCTGATGTGCAGCAATATAATCTGGCGGCGGTAGTGACTTTTGAAGGGTTTGTGACCGATGTGGAAAAGCGCATCAAGGCGGCCGATATTCTGCTGAACTTCTCGGAGTCGGAGTCGTTCTCTCTCACCTGCCTGGACGCGCTGTACTACGGCACGCCCCTTATTGCTACGGATTGCGGCGGGCCCGCGGAGCTGTTTGAGAATGGGAAATCTGGGCTGCTGGTGCCTAACCGAGATGTAGAGGCCATGGCAGCTGCTATTGCTAGGTTAGCCGCTAATCCGGCGGAAAGGGCGCAGTTTTCTGCTGCTGGTAGAGCGTACGTACGGCACAAGTTTCAGCAGGCCGCTACGTATGAGCAGCTAGGGCGCATTTATCAGGAGTTGCTGGCGGCTGAGGCATAAAATTCCTGAATGGCCTTTACAACTCTTTGCTGATCCGTAAAGGTCAGTTCAAAAAACAAAGGTAGCCGTACCAGATGATCAGCGTAGTAGCCGGCATTTGGCAGGGTGCGGCCATCGTGGCGAGCCATGTAGAAAGGACTGTTGTGGAGGGTTTGGTAGTGAAAAACCGCCAGAATGTTGCGTGCACTTAGGTGCTGAATAAGCGCAGTTCGCTCCTCCAATGTGTGGCAGAGCAGGTAGAAAATATGCCAGTTGTGAAGAGCGTAGGCGGGTACCACGGGCAGGGCAAAAAAGTTAGCCGCTGCCAGCGGTGCCAAGGCTTGGTAATACTGTTCCCACTGCCGCTGGCGTTGCGCCTGGATTGTACCTAGCTTTTCGAGTTGCGCCCAGAGGTAAGCCGCGTTCAACTCCGACGCCAGATACGACGAGCCCACATCAACCCACTGGTAGCGTGCCGTTTCGCCCCGGAAGTACGCGGCCCGGTTGGTGCCTTTTTCCCAAATTATTTCGGCCCGCTCCTGAAACCGTGCGTCGTTGATGGAAAGTAGGCCGCCTTCCCCGGCAATGACGTTCTTAGTTTCGTGGAAAGAAAAAGCCGCCAGGTGACCGATGCTACCTAAGGGGCGCTGCTGATAGTAGCCATCGATAGCCTGCGCAGCATCTTCTATCACAAACAAGTTATGGCGGGCAGCTAGCGCCATCACGGCGGCCATATCGCAGGCCACTCCGGCGTAGTGCACCACCACAATCGCGCGCGTGCGGGATGTAATCAGGGGCTCCAGTTGCGCGACGTCTACGTTGGGGTGCTCGGGGAGGCTATCGGCAAAAACGATGTGTGCGCCACGCAGCACAAACGCATTGGCTGTCGACGTGAACGTGAATGTTGGCACGATTACTTCGTCGCCGGGCTGGATGTCGAGTAGCAGCGCTGCCATTTCCAGGGCCGCCGTGCCGCTCGTGGTCAGCAGGGCTTTGCGGATGCCATACCGCTGTTCTAAGAACTGCTGGCACTGCTGCGTAAACCAGCCATTACCGGAAAGTTTTCCGTTGCGTAGAGCTTGCTGAATGTAAGCTAGCTCCTGACCGGAAAGATAGGGCTTGTTAAAAGGAATAGGTGCTAAAGACATAAGAGCTAGCTTGCGCGGCAAATTACCAGCAAAACTTTCGCGAAAGTACCTGGCGCAAACCAGTGCCAGTGCAAGAACCTAGGTCAACATAGCAAACAAAGTAGCTGACACGCAGAATAAGCGGATCTGCCCCACATTACCGACCTTTGTAGACTTATTGTCGGCTCTCGTTGGTCAATCATTCCTTTATGCAATTGCTTTTTATTGTGCCCTATCCGCCGGGCAAGGCGCCTTCCCAGCGCTTCCGGTTTGAGCAATACCTAGATTTCTTAACGGAGGCGGGGCATACCTGGCACCTAGCACCATTTATTTCCGACGCTACGTGGCGCATTTTATACAAGCCGGGCCATACCGTTACCAAGGCCCTGGGAATACTGACCGGCTTCGGGCGCCGCTTCCTGCTGATGGCTACAGCCGCTAAATACGATTACGTGTTCATTCACCGGGAAGCCTCGCCGATTGGGCCGCCCATTTTTGAGTGGATACTGGCAAAAGTACTGCGCAAGAAAATTATCTACGACTTCGACGACGCCATTTGGATTCCGAATACGTCCGAGGCCAATAAGCTCGTGGCAGGGGTGAAGTGGCACCAGAAAGTAGGCAGCATTTGCCGCTGGGCGTACAAAGTAAGTTGTGGCAATGCTTACCTGCGGGCGTACGCCAAACAGTTCAACCCGAACGCTATTATCAACCCAACCACCATTGATACGGTCAACCTGCACAACCAGGTGAAAGACCAGGCACAGCCCGGAAAGTTCGTGATCGGCTGGACAGGCACACATTCCACCTTGCGCTATATTGAGCAAGTGGTGTCGGTGCTGGCGAAGCTGGAACAAGAACACGACTTTGAGTTTCGGGTTATTTCCAATCAAGCACCGGAGTTGCCGCTGAAGTCGCTCGTGTACCAGCCCTGGCGCAAAGACACAGAAATAGCCGATTTGCTAGCTTTCAACGTGGGCTTGATGCCGCTGGAAGATGACCCGTGGGCCAACGGAAAATGCGCTTTCAAAGCACTGCAATACATGGCGCTCGGCGTACCAGCACTTGTATCGCCCGTAGGCATGAATACAGAGGTTGTAAAAGAGGGAATAAACGGTTATGTGTGCGCCACACCTGCCGAGTGGGAAACAGCGCTACGAACCCTGCTGCAAGACCCCGCACTACGCCAACATCTAGGTCAAGCTGCTCGGGCTACGGTAGAAGCTCGTTATTCTGTAGTGGCTAATCGAGGGGTATTTCTTAGCCTGTTCAACTGAGGCCTTTTGAGCTTCTTCGGTACGGTGGCCTTATACTGCATGATGTAAAGGGCCGATAAGTAAAAAGGCATCAACGGAATTTTGTAGCGCACTAGGGTGCCAAAGTTTCCACTGTTGGTGCCCACGCCAACAGCTAGAACGATAGAAAAAATAAAACAGAAGGTTAGGATAGGTTGCGAAGAAATTAACTGCAAACTTTTAACTACGCCGGTTCGGTAAAATAGCTTTATCGTTAAATAAAGGAATAGAGCAGCCTCCATTGCTGAAAGCAACATAACGGGGTTACGCGCCTCAAACAAGAAAGGCCTGAATAAGCTAACAATTACGGCTTGTGGCGCCACTTTAATCATGGAGCTAATGGAACCGTCAATTGTCCCAATGTTGTAAGCAGAGCCAGTAGCAACCTGCGATGTTAGATAGGTACTGTTAATGCGTGTGCGCTCACCAATTTTATCGACATCGTATTTATCGTCACCAGCGGTCAGCTTGTTAGTGCCTAGAAAAGCGGTAGCAAGGCCCAAAACAAGAAAAAGAGGCTTGACTAGCATACGCACGCTAGCAGAGCGAATACGCTGGCTGTTCTCGTTAAACACCCAGAGCAATGCAGGTGGCAGAAACGATAAGAGAATATAAATCTTTACGGAAATAAGTACATACGCTCCCAAAGCGCCTAAAATGCTAGCAAACAGAACGTTCTTCTTTTCGATAGTGGCATGGTAAAAACCGTAGAAAGTCCAGCCTAATGCGCCTATACAAACAGAATCTTTCATTAATCCGGAACCCCAAAAAAATACCGAAGGAAGAAAGAATACAGCTAATGCGAGTTTCTGATAAGCCAGCGGAAAAATGCGGACAAAGGTGATATACGTAGCCCACATGCCTGTGAAGCTTAGCGCCGCAAACATTAGCCCAATGACCGCGTAAGTACAAAAGGAAAAAATAGCAAAAAAGCTTGCTATGCGTACGACAAAGTACTCAGTAGAGGCATGATACCAGTACAGCTGCGCGATATAGCGGGTAAGCTCCGGGTCGAATTTCGTGTTGTCGCCAAAGATAAGTTTTAAGCCAGTCGAAGCCGAGTCACTGAAAGCTTGGTAAACAACTTTCGTGTGGCCGAAGTAATTAAAAGTATCTCCGCCACCGTAATAGAATTGATAAATCAACCCTAGGCCAAGCGCTCCAACAAACTTGGCTGTAAGAGCAGGAATAAAATACTTCTTCGTGAATTTATTCGTGGCTCTTTTTCGTACGGCGAAGGCAATGCCATAAAAGAGCACCAAGTAAATAGGCGTAAGAAAAAGGTCTTTTAAGTCCATACAACAGCACGTAGCACCCGCTTATTTTTTGTTTTTCTTGAGGTAAGCTTTGGCCTCTTTGTATTGTTCCAAATCGTGGTCGGCGTGATCTACTACGGCTTGATAATAGCGTCGGGCCCCCGGCTTATCTTTGTCTCGCTCGGCGAGACGGGCTAGGTTGAGATTTGAGTAGAGATAGAAGCCGCCAGCTGTATCATTGGTGCTCTCGGCAAAAACGATGCAACGCTGGTAATAGTCCTTGGCTTTGTCGAGGTCTTTGTACTTGTTCTGCATCAGCCACCCCAAAAAATAAGTAGCGTAGCGGCCGCTGATACCTTCGTAACCAGGTAAGCCACGATTGAGCTTATCTAAAATCTCGTGGCTAACCCGCTCACATTCGCGAAACTCTCCGTTATTGAAGCATAACAGATCGTAAAAGCGCTGAAAATACGCGTTGTCGGGGTAGTGGGTAGCTAGGTAGCGCGAAATAGGCATCGCCAGCGCCGGGTTGTTCTCTTCGTTGTTGAGAATGCGCATCAGGAACGTCTTGGCTTCGAGCCCGACGTAAAAGCCATTATCAGCTACGTTGCGCAGTTGCTGAATACCTAGCTGCTTATTCCCCTTGGGAAAGAATAACAGCACGGGCTTGAGCAACGGATAGTTCTCGGGAATCCAAACAGCATAGTAGTTGAAAAGCGCCTGCCCAAATAAGAACTCTGGACTGAGTCCATTGGCTTCCTTACTCTTGTCTAGATAGTCGAGAGACTTTTTGCTATTGACGGTGGCTTTGCGCCAATCCTTGCGCTCGGCGTGTAGGCGGGCACTAAAGCCATACGCGGCGGCCAAGAAGAAACAGGCTTCGTAATTCTTGCTATCAGCCTCGTATAACTTCTCTCCATTGACGATGGCCGTATCCATGTAGGCAAAGAAGATGTTGTCGTACTGCTTCGTTTGCACGTTGCTGGGCACGATCTTCCACCAAGTGCTGAGACCTAGCAGAAAGTAAGGCATCGGGTGGTGCGAGTAGCGCCGACGCAGCGAGCGGAACTGCTTTTCTGCCTTGTCAAACTTGAAGTTGTAAAGGTTCTGCACAGCGCCATCTAACTCTGTCTGAATGTCTTTGTCGAGCAACAGCCAGCCTTTCGTGTCGATAGCGCCCGGCATCACGTCCACGTTCTCTACTTCGATATTGCGCATGGGCGCTTTTTTAGTAGTATCAGGCTGTTGCGCCAGGGCAGGAATCGACAACAAAGCCAGCAGGAAGACGAAGAAGTTTTTTTGGAGCATGGAGGCGTCTAATTGCGGCCAAACTAGCAACCTTAGCTGCGCGTAAGCCGCCTAACGGAAAGGCTAAAGTATGGCTTTTATCCTAGTATTGAACGAGTAGACGAACGAGAATGAACCTTTTACGCACCCTGTGTCAGATAGCCGCGCCCTCAGGCAACGAAGCACCACTGACCGAATTTTTGTTGCAGTATATACGTGAGCAGCAGGCAAGTTGGAAAGCTAAACCGAAAATAGTGCATGATGAACGTTTTCAAGATTGCATAATACTTGTGTTTGGCAAACCCCGCACGGCGGTTTTTGCCCACCTCGACAGTATTGGATTCACCGTACGCTATGGTCGCCAATTAGTGTGCATTGGTGGCCCGCGTATGGAATCCGGCTACCGGTTGGTAGGCCAAGATGCACAAGGCCCAGTAGACTGTACGCTTACCGTAGACAAGCAAACCGGTGAACTAGGCTATGAGTTCACCCGGGATATTGAACGCGGTACAGAGCTTACATTCTACTGCGACTTTCGCGAAACAGCGCATACCGTGCAGGCGTGTTACCTCGACAACCGCATTGGGGTGTGGAACGCGCTCCGATTGGCTGAAACGATTACTGATGGTATTATTGCGTTCGGCTGTTGGGAAGAGCACGGCGGCGGCTCGGTGGCTTATCTCGCCAAGTACATCTATGAGGAGTACGGAGTACGGCAGGCGCTCATCTCGGATATTACGTGGGTGACGGAGGGCGTACGACCCGGGGCTGGCGTGGTAATTTCACTTCGCGACTCACTCATTCCGCGGCGCTCTTACGTCGACCGCATTCGGACTATTGCGCGCAACTCAGGCATTCCGCACCAGTTGGAAGTGGAAGGTGGTGGCGGTTCCGATGCCAAAGAGCTGCAGCACAGCGCTTATCCATGGGATTGGTGCTTTGTAGGAGCTCCGGAAGATAACGTGCATTCACCCGACGAAATCGTGGACAAACGAGACATTGCGAGTATGCTTGCCCTGTATCAAGTGCTAATGCAGGAATTATAAGTCACTCGACCAAGGCGCGAAAGGGCGAAGGCAGAGAGCAAGACCTAGGTAAAGCTAGGTGCTGAGGTGAAGGCACAGATAGTGCAGGGTAGAACGCTGGAATTAGCAGGTGGTAAGAGGTTGAGATTGTGGGTAAAAGCTCTATTTTACCAACCTTAACCCATTTCTCCTCCAAACTCCCACCTTCTTACTTTCAGCGTTTATGATGAGTATCCTCTACGTTGCTCCGGCGCTTGGCGTGTTAGCCTTGTTCTACACATGGTTTCGGGCGGGCTGGGTGGCCCGGCAGGATGCTGGCAGCGAGCATATGCAAACAATTGCCGGCTACATTGCTGATGGAGCCATTGCTTTTCTCAAGGCTGAGTACCGCATCATGTCCTTGTTTGCACTCATCGCCTGTGCCTTTCTTGGTTACCTAGGTAGCACCGGCGAAAAATCTAGCCCCATCATTGTGGTGGCGTTCCTGATTGGGGCTGTGTTCTCCGCGTTGGCCGGATTCATCGGGATGAAGATTGCCACGAAAGCCAACGTGCGGACGGCACAGGCAGCCCGCACCAGCCTGAGCCAAGCACTCAATGTGTCATTCTCGGGTGGATCGGTCATGGGTATGGGTGTAGCTGGGCTGGCAGTGTTAGGCCTAGGTTCTCTGTTCATTATCTTTTATCAGCTGTTTGTGGTCAGTAGAAATGGTGGGGCAAACGGTATCGAGATGGAGACGGCCTTGGAAGTGCTAACGGGCTTTTCGCTTGGCGCGGAGAGTATTGCCTTGTTCGCCCGCGTAGGAGGCGGTATCTACACCAAAGCCGCCGACGTGGGCGCCGACTTAGTAGGTAAAGTGGAAGCTGGTATTCCCGAAGACGATCCGCGCAACCCCGCCACTATTGCTGATAACGTGGGTGACAATGTGGGCGACGTAGCTGGCATGGGGGCCGACTTGTTCGGCTCCTATGTGGCTACTATTCTAGCTACTATGGTGTTAGGACGCGAAGTAGCAGCGGCAGGGGATCAGTTTAATGGCTTGTCGCCCATTCTGCTGCCAATGGTTATTGCGGGCGTGGGCATCGTGTCGTCACTCATTGGTGTGCTAATGGTGCGCGTGAAGGAGGGCGGCAACGTGCAGTCCGCACTTAATTTCGGCAACTACGTTTCGGTGCTACTCACGGCGCTTTCGTCCTTCTTTTTGGTACGTTGGATATTACCCCCCGGCGACCTGATCATCAACCGGCCCGGAGCGGTGCCTTTCACTTCGCTCGATGTTTTCTACGCCATTATTGTCGGATTAGTGGTTGGCACGTTGATGAGCATCATTACTGAGTATTACACAGCTATGGGCAAGCGGCCCGTGCTGAGCATCGTGCGGCAAAGCAGCACGGGGCACGCGACAACTGTCATAGGTGGCCTAGCTGTCGGAATGGAATCGACCGTGCTCCCAATTTTAGTGCTGGCAGCTGGCATTATTCTGTCGTTTCAGTTTGCCGGGCTTTACGGGGTAGCTATTGCCGCCGCGGGGATGATGGCGACTACAGCCATGCAGCTCGCTATTGATGCCTTTGGGCCGATTGCCGATAATGCCGGTGGTATTGCCGAGATGAGCGAACTTCCCAAAGAAGTGCGCGAGCGTACCGATATTTTGGATGCTGTGGGCAACACGACGGCTGCTACGGGCAAAGGCTTCGCTATTGCTTCGGCAGCCCTGACCTCTTTGGCCTTATTTGCAGCCTTTATGGGCACTGCTAACATTTCCAGCATCGATATCAGCAACGCACGAGTGCTGGCAGGCTTGTTTGTAGGGGGCATGATTCCGTTCATCTTCTCCGCCCTAGCTATTTCGGCGGTGGGACGTGCGGCCATGGCCATGGTACAGGAAGTACGCCGTCAGTTTCGTGAAATCCCCGGCATCATGGAAGGCACTGGTCGGCCGGAATATGAGAAGTGCGTGGCTATTTCTACGCAGGCTGCTATTCGAGAAATGATGTTACCCGGTGCCATTGCCCTTATTGTACCTATTGTTATCGGTTTCACTATGGGACCCGAAGTGCTCGGTGGCACGCTGGCTGGCGTTACGGTGTCAGGCGTACTGATGGCCATGTTTCAGAGCAATGCGGGCGGCGCCTGGGACAACGCCAAGAAGTCATTTGAGAAGGGCGTATTAATTGATGGCACCATGCAGTACAAAGGCTCCGACGCGCACAAAGCCTCGGTAACCGGCGACACCGTAGGCGACCCTTTCAAGGACACGTCGGGTCCGTCAATGAATATCCTTATCAAACTTATGTCTATTGTGTCGCTGGTTATTGCACCGCATATTGCCGCGCCAGATAAAGCCATGGCGCCTATACCGGCACACCACACACTACAGTGGGCATCAACTAGCTCTTTGTCGATGCCAACCCCGATGGCACTAGTGAAAAGGCAGCTAGGTGCGCAAGTGCTGCCCCGTTAAAAGAAGATACGACTACCGCTACTGAGCTTGGTAGCTGCTAAAGCTGCCCTTCCGCACCGGAGGGGCAGCTTTTTTGTACTACCTTTGGCGTCTCTATTCTCAGAGTCTCAATCAAACTCGGATGTCGCTGTCTACTATCTCACTGCACGACAAGCAATTTACTCCCTACTTGCCGGCTGCTCATATATCGGAGACTGTGCGCACAATTGCTGCACGCCTTAACCAAGATTATGCTGGTCAGTGTCCGCTATTTCTGGTCGTATTGAATGGCTCCTTCATGTTCGCCGCCGACCTGATGAAGGAAATGACCATTGATTGTGAAGTAACTTTCATTCGGGTAGCCTCTTACCAAGGCACTGCCAGCACCGGGGAAGTGAAGGAAATCATGGGGTTGCAGGAGGACGTATCGGGGCGCCATGTTATTGTGGTGGAAGACATCGTTGACACGGGGCATACCATGCAAGAGTTGCTTCAACAACTGAGATCCAAGCAACCCGCCTCCTTGGAGGTTGCTACGCTCTTCACAAAGCCCGAATGCTTGCAGCATACGCTCGATCTGCGTTATATCGGTATTGAGCTGCCCAACGAATTTATTGTAGGCTATGGTCTAGATTACGATGGGCTAGGCCGCAACTACCCAGACGTCTATAAGGTCCTGTAGGTAACATCGTACAGGATAACGCCCTTTTCGTAGAAATCCGATTGCGGTAGTTTTAGTATCTTCACAAGCCAGCCCACTTTCTCTCGCGCAACTTTTTACTATTATGTTGAATATCGTGCTCTTCGGCCCTCCTGGTGCCGGTAAAGGAACGCAAAGCCAGAACCTGATTGCTCGTTATAACTTAGTGCATCTGTCGACGGGTGACTTGCTGCGTTCTCAGATTGCGCAAGGTACTGAGCTAGGTTTGCGTGCCAAGCGCCTGATGGACGAAGGCTTACTAGTGCCCGATGAAGTTGTAATTGGCATGATTGAAAGCCAATTAGCTAACAATACACAGGCGAATGGCTTCATCTTCGACGGTTTCCCGCGTACTGTTGCCCAAGCCGAAGCGCTCGACGCATTAACGCAGCGCTACGACACAGGTATCTCCTGCATGATTGCGCTGGAAGTAGCCGAGGAAGAACTCGTGAAGCGCCTGCTGGAGCGAGGCAAAACCAGCGGCCGCCCCGATGACCAAGACGAAACCAAGATTCGTCGCCGCGTAACGGTGTACAACACCGAAACCGCGCAAGTTGCTGGTTACTATGCTGAACAAGGGAAATTTCACTCGTTGAACGGTATTGGCCCAATCGATGACATCTTCCAGCAGATCTGTGAAGTGATCAACAAGCACCAGCCCGCAACATCCGTCACGGATAGCCAGGAAGCTACTGACGAAGTAAAAGCGTAACTTTGCGGCCATAACCGCATAAACCTGTCATCCTGACGAAGGAAGGACCTTATCACGTGAGAACGGTTGTTACTAACAACTCGTTTTGGCCTGATAAGGTCCTTCCTTCGTCAGGATGACAGCCGTTTTTAGCCCGGTCAGAAAAAGCTAGGTGAGAAGTCTGAGTATGTAGCTTAGCCTTCGACTCGGGCTACTTCCGTAGCTCAGAATAGCACCTTAGCCTCAAATCTTCAAAACTCAACACTTCCAAAAGTGGCTTCTAATAACTTTATCGATTACGTCAAGATCTGCTGCCGCTCGGGGCGGGGTGGCGCCGGTTCGCACCATTTCTTTCGCGCCAAAGGCCTACCAAATGGTGGCCCTGATGGCGGCGATGGCGGCCGCGGCGGCCACATCATCTTAGAAGGTGACTCGCAGCTCTGGACGTTGCTGCACCTGCAATACCAGAAGCACATTATTGCTGGCCACGGGCAGGGTGGCGGCGAAAACTTGCGCACGGGCGCCCAGGGGGAAGACGTGATTCTGCACGTCCCGCTAGGTACCATCGCTCGCGACGCCGAAGCCGGCGAGAAGAAGGTAGAAATCACCGAGCACGGCCAGCGCATAATTTTGACCCCCGGCGGCCGCGGTGGCCTCGGCAACGACCACTTCAAAAGCGCTACAAACCAAGCCCCACAATACGCTCAGCCCGGTGAGCCTGGCATTGAAGAGTGGGTAGTGCTGGAGCTAAAGCTGCTAGCTGACGTAGGTTTGGTCGGCTTCCCGAATGCGGGCAAAAGCACGCTGCTCTCCGTGGTATCAGCCGCCAAACCGAAGATTGCGGATTACGCCTTCACCACGCTAGTGCCAAACCTAGGGGTCGTAGCCTATCGCGACTATAAGTCATTCGTGATGGCCGACATTCCGGGTATCATCGAGGGCGCAGCCGAAGGTCGTGGCCTAGGTACACGCTTCCTCAAGCACATCGAGCGTAACTCCATCTTGTTGTTTATGATTGCCGCCGACAGCGACGACATTGCCGCTGAGTACCAAGTGCTGATCAGCGAGCTGGAGCAATTCAATCCGGAGTTGCTAGAAAAGCGCCGATTGCTAGCCATCACAAAGTCCGACTTGATTGACGACGAGCTAGAAGCCGAGATGCGAGAAACGCTGCCGCAGGATGTGCCTAGCGTCTTTATTTCGAGCTTGACCAACAAGAATATTCAGCCGCTGAAAGATATGATCTGGAAGGCACTGCACGAGTAACTGCTATCCTCGGCTTGACCGCAAACGAGAAAGTACTTCCTCCGGGTCCTGCTGGTTATAGTAGCGTAAATGCAGCCGTATTAGGTCTGTATTATCCAAAAGCGGAAGCTGATCCGACAATAACACTGGTTGTTGCCATTGTTGCGCTAGCACCGCTATTGGCTTCTCTTGTAAGTGAGCCACCCAAGTAGCCTTGCCACCCGCAATAGTAGCTAGATAACGTTGAGCAAGTACGATTTGTAGAATGTCAGCTAGCGTGATGTTGCTGGGTACGATAAAGCGGTGTTCAAGTAAGTCATCGCTTGATGCTACTGGGTCGCGGGTAAGGAGGATTGTCATTCTACTGGTTAGTTGTATCGTCACTAGGCACTTAGTAGAAAGATGCCACCTTCCGCTCTCATAGTTTGAACTAAGTACCTAGGTTGCAAGTTTCCGTGCCACAATGGCAGCAACCTAGCCTTTGGCAAACTCCTTGCCCTCACACCCCTGCCAACTGGCTTAAATTCAGTGAAAAACCCGTTTCGACGATTTTTTGATAAAATGGCTGACGAGAACAACGTACCCCAGGACGACAACCTGACTGCCGATACCGACCACGTAGCTGGCGAAATGACCGATACCGAAGCCGCTGATGGCGGCGCTCCTCAAGCAGAAGCCACTAAAACGGACGCCGAGCTAGCTGAACTGAAAGACAAGTACTTGCGTTTGGCGGCTGAGTTTGATAACTACAAGCGCCGCACTGCCAAGGAACGTCAGGATTTGTTCAAAACGGCAAACCAAGAGTTGATGCAGGTGATGCTGCCAATAATTGATGACTTTGAACGCGCCCGCACCCACACACAGTCTTCCGAAGACGTGAATGTCGTGCGTGAGAGCGTAGATATAATCTACAACAAGCTGCTCAAAACGCTCCAGCAAAAGGGCCTCACCCCGATGGAGACGAAGGGCGGAGCTTTCGATCCTGATCTGCACGAGGCAATTACCCAGATTCCGGCTCCCTCAGACGAGCTGAAAGGCAAGGTAGTTGATGAGGTGGAAAAAGGCTATTACCTAGGTGATAAGGTCATTCGCCACGCGAAAGTGGTGCTAGGGAGCTAGTATTGAGTAGTTGGTATTGAGTAGTGAGCTAGGGTAGGCGATGCCTTCTAGCTTTTGCTACAAAATCAGTCAACAGCACTCAATACTCAATACAAAATACTCTGTACTGAGGAGAACAATGGCAACGAAGCGAGATTACTATGAGGTGCTGGGCGTGGCGAAAACCGCGGCCGGGGATGAGATTAAGAAGGCCTACCGCAAAGTAGCCATCAAGTATCACCCCGATAAAAACCCTGATGACCCAACGGCCGAAGAGAAGTTCAAGGAAGCGGCCGAAGCGTATGAAGTACTGTCGGACAACGACAAGCGTGCCCGCTACGACCGATTTGGTCACCAGGGTATGGGTGGCGCTAGTGGTGGCGGTCCGAATATGGAGGATATTTTCTCACAATTCGGCGACATCTTCGGCGGTGGTGGCTTCGAGGGTTTCTTCGGTGGCCAAGGCCGTTCGGCTGGTGGTCGACGCGTGAAGAAAGGCTCCAACCTGCGCATCAAGCTCAAACTTGATCTAGAGGAAATTGCCAACGGTGTTGAGAAGAAGATCAAGGTGAAGCGCTATGTAGCGTGTAACACTTGCTCGGGCACTGGCGCCAAAAACGGCACGGAAGTAAAAGAGTGCGGTACATGCCATGGTCAAGGCCAAGTGAAGCGTGTGGTAAATACCATGCTTGGCCAGATGGTTAGCTCGTCGACTTGCCCGACCTGTAACGGCGAAGGCAAAATCGTGAGTCAGAAGTGCGATGTGTGCCACGGTGAAGGCCGCCAACTCCAGGAGGAAATCATCCCGATCAACATTCCAGCCGGTGTGGTAGACGAGATGACCCTTTCGATGGGTGGCAAAGGCAACTACCCCGAGCGCGGCGGCGTGCCCGGCGACCTGCTCATCCAGATCGAGGAGGAGCCGCACGAGTTCTTGAAGCGCGACGGCAACAACATCATGTTCGATCAATATATTTCCTTCGTAGATGCGGCCCTAGGTGCTAGCGTCGAAGTGCCGACCATCGAAGGAAAAGTAAAGATCAAAGTAGAGCCTGGTACCCAGCCCGGCAAGATTTTGCGTTTGCGTGGTAAGGGTATTAAGGACATCAACGGCTACGGCCGCGGCGACCAACTCATCCACATCAATGTCTGGACGCCAAAGAACGTGAGTGGGGAAGAGCGCGAGTTGCTCGAAAAACTGCGCAATGCCCAGAATTTCACACCGAACCCTGGCAAAAACGAGAAGGGCTTCTTTGAAAAAGTGAAGGAGTACTTCCAGTAAGAATAAATTACTCTCTTGTGTTGAACGCCCGTCCTCTTTGAGGATGGGCGTTTTTGTTTTAAGATGACTTCAATTAGGCCGTCCTTTCGACCACGGGAGAAATCTCGCGTGCTGTCGTTGTGTGGTAGTGACCTGTCGATTAGAGTTAGTATGGCACGCGAAATTTCTCCCGCTGGTCGAAAGGACGTTCAATTGGCCATTGAGAAAGTTGGTCGAAAAAATCTTTATCGATTTCTGTAATGCAAAAGCTAGGTTAGCGATTCATGCTGTGTAAATCTTGAACGCCACGCCTTGCAGCCTCAATCAGCAGAATTTATTGCCTTAATCAATGCGCATCACGCGCTGATTCAGCGCGTGTGCAAGCTGTATTGTCAAGGTACTGATGATCGGCAGGACTTGTACCAAGAGATTATATTACAACTCTGGCGAGCGTATCCGCACTACGAACCGCGTGCGAAAATCAGTACGTGGCTTTATCGAGTGGCGCTGAACGTGGCCATTTCTGATTTGCGGCAGCGCACCCGCAAACCTGCTATCAATCGGTTGGGTACAGACACCCCTGACCTAGCCTTGTCGCTCGATTCTGGGCCCGACGCCGACGACTTAGCGCAACTTCACCGAGCTATCGGACGGCTATCGGATGTGGAGAAGGCCTTCGTGCTGCTTTACCTCGAAGACCGCAGCTATGAGGAAATAGCCGACATCCTCGGCATCACCCAAAATAACGTGCGCGTGAAAATGCACCGCGTGCAAGACAAGCTTCGCCAATTACTTACCCAAATCGCCTGATGGAACTCGATGACCTTCGCCGCCGCTGGCAGCAACAGCCATCCGGCTCAATGCCTTCCCCTGAATCCACCGAACAACTTTTGCACACTATGCTACAGCAACGTACCCAAGAGCCTATTGCTCAACTGAAAGCCAACATTCGTCGTGGCAATCTCCTTATTATCTCAATATTACTGCTGAACGTGTTTAACTTCCTCCGGACTGTTGAGCCGTTCGGCTCTAAAAGTGAATCGCGCTATCCACTATTAATTTTGATGGGAGGAGTAGTGGCATTTCTACTGTTCGTGCTGCTGCAGCGTTGGCAGTTGATGCGAGCAATGGAGGTAAACAGTGCCAACCTCTATCAGCAACTGAAAACTACTTCAGCTAAGCTGCGCCAGCTGCTACTCACCGCTCGCCTAATGGCCGTAGGATTGTTAACCGCCGTTATCGGATCCTTCCTATACGCAAATCGTGGGTCAGTGCAAGAGTTGCTTGATCCTACTACCCCGCACTGGAGACAGCATGTACTAGCATGGATAGTGGGCACTGTCGTGTGCGTAGGACTGATTATCGGCTTACTGCGGGTTGGGAAGATAAAGCAGCAGCGTCAGTATGGCCAGTACCTTGACCAAATGGATGCCGCTCTGCGTGAGCTGGCCGATGAGAAGCATTAGCCTTTTTCATCTGTTCAGACCAGCTTTTCGCCCGTTTATCCCTGCCGTTCTACCTTTCAGTTGAATTCTTCAGCTTCGTGCGGCCGAACTCTCTACCTTTAGCTTCATCATTTTATCTCTCCCCGTGACCGCAATCTTACAAGCTATCGACGTGCGCAAGGCCTATTCTGCGCACGTTGCTCTTAGTGGCGTCAGCCTCGAAATTCCGGAACGCAGCATCTTCGGCCTGCTCGGGCCAAACGGCGCCGGTAAGACTTCGCTCATCCGCATCATCACCCAGATTACAGGCGCTGATTCCGGCGAAATCCGGTTCCGGGGTGAGAAGCTGAACCCGAGCCACATCGCCCAAATCGGCTACCTGCCCGAGGAGCGCGGACTCTATAAGAAGATGAAGGTAGGCGAGCAACTACTCTACCTAGCCCGACTTCGGGGGCTCAGTCGGGCAGATGCTGTGCAGCGCATCAAGGGGTGGCTAGAGCGGCTAGATCTGAAGCCGTGGTCGAATAAGTTTGTGGAAGACCTGAGCAAAGGCATGCAGCAGAAGGTGCAGTTCATTGCCACAGTGCTGCACGAACCTAGCTTGATCATTCTGGATGAGCCGTTCTCAGGCTTCGACCCAATCAATGCTAACCTCATCAAAGACGAGATTATCAACTTGCGCGAGCAAGGCGCCACGATTATTTTCTCCACGCACCGCATGGAATCGGTGGAGGAAATGTGCGACAACATTGCCCTGATCAACCGTTCGCGCAAAGTGCTCGACGGACCCGTGCGGCAAATCAAAGACACGTTCAAAACCAATACCTACGAGGTAGAAGGCAAAGGGCGCCTGATGGTAATGCATCCTGATTTTGAGGTGATTGAACACAAGGAGCGCGAAAATGGCTTTTTCTACGACCGAATTCGGCTGCACGCGGGTACCACGCCCAACGACTTGCTGCGCTATCTGATCAATAACGTGGAGGTACACGCCTTCCGCGAGCAAATACCTAGCATCAACGAAATCTTTATTCGGCGCGTGCAGGAGACCATGCCGGAGTCGCTGGTAGAGGAAGTTAGCCAATAGACGAGCAACTAGCTGTGCTGCTTGGCTTACCGCCTTCGGACAGTTTGGTAGACTCAGTAGAGTAATTGCTCCAACCCTTATTGATCTTGATTTAAAAAAACATGAACTACAAATTTTGGCTTATCGCCCAACGCGAATACCTGACCCGAGTTCGCAAAAAAAGCTTCGTGGTGCTAACCCTCTTGGTGCCGTTGCTGATGGCTGGGGTTTTCGCCTTCGTGGCCAAGCTGGCTAAGTCCGACGACAACTCGGTGGATGTAGTTGAGGTGCGCGACGACACCAACCTAGGTCTGACAAGCAAGCTGCCTACTACTGAGCAGCTCTTATTTCTGCCCGCAGCCGGTACCTTGGCCGAAGCCAAGCAGAGCTTCCAGAAATCGGAGCATGCGGGTCTGCTTTACTTGCCGGCGAACCTAGATGTGCAGAATCCGCAAGGTATTCAGCTGTTTGCTAAAGGCAACGTGAGCATGCGCAAGCAGCGCGCCGTTGAGAATGCGCTGAATAAAGCCTTATCGGAGATGAAGATGCAGAAGTCGGGGCTGACGCAGGAGCAACTTGACCAGCTTCGCTCGCGCGTGTCGCTCACGACGGTGGCCCTGGACGAGAAAGGCCAGGAAAAAAGCAGCGATACCATGGCGACAACCGGCGCGGCGTACGTACTGGCGCTGCTCATCTACATGTTCATCTTTATCTACGGCGTGCAGATTATGCGGGGCGTAGGAGAGGAGAAGTCGAACCGTATTATGGAAGTAATGCTGTCATCGGTGCGGCCCTTCGACCTGATGATGGGCAAGATTGTGGGCATTGCTGCCGTGGGCCTAACCCAGTTTGTGTTGTGGGCCGTTCTATCATTCGGAGCTAGCTCTATTGTTGGCTCGGCAGTATTTGGCAGTGACAATGCTCGTCCAACCACAACGCTAGCTACAAGAGCAGGGGCTAGTAATGACGACAAACGAGTTGCGCAAGCAGAAGCTAGCCAGCAACCCGAAGCAGCCGTAGTAGATGGACGCTCGGCTATATTCGGTGCCTTACGGGATTTGCCAATCGGGATGATCCTAGGAGGCTTTCTAATTTACTTCCTGGGTGGTTACCTGTTGTACGGAGCACTATTTGGGGCAATTGGTGCGGCCGTAGACGACCAGACGGACACGCAGCAGTTTATGTTTCCTGTCACGCTGCCGCTCATTCTCAGCTACCTCATTGGCGTGTCCGTTATCCTGCGCAACCCTGATGGCCCGATTGCCTTTTGGATGTCGATGATTCCGTTTACCTCGCCCATTGCCATGGTCATTCGGCTGCCGTTTGGCGTGCCGCTCTGGCAGCTAGGGTTGTCTGTGGTGCTGCTGATAGCAGGCTTTATTGGTACGGTGTGGGTAGCTGCGCGCATCTACCGCGTAGGCGTACTGATGTACGGAAAGAAAGTGACCTACAAAGAGCTAGGTAAGTGGATGTTCTATAAAGGATAATCAGTTAACTATGGTGTAGGGACGCAAAATTTTGCGTCTCCTTAGTTGGGCAAACGAACCTAAAAAGCTAGGTCGGGTTGTTCTAGCAAGGAGACGCAAAGTTTTGCGTCTCTTCCTTATTACTGCACAGCCAGTCGCTAGCCACGAATGAGCTGTGATGCTTTTTATTCTATCTTACTTCCCATGATTCGCAAGCTTTTTCTGTTGCCCTTCTTGTTTGCTTTGCTCAGCTTTACCGCCGCCGACCGGCCTGCTTACCGCCTCTTCACCGCCGTTGGTAAGTCCGCCGACTACGACCAAATGCTTAAGGAGCTAGCCCAAGCTGACGTCGTTTTGTTTGGTGAGCAGCACAACGACCCTATTGCGCATTGGCTAGAGCTTCAGCTGGCCAAAGACCTAGCTCAACGCAAAGCCGGTCAGCTGGTGCTCGGTATGGAGATGTTTGAGCGCGACGTACAACCGCTGGTGGAGCAATACAACGTGGGCGAGCTGGATGACAAGGCTTTCGAGGAACAAAGTCGCCCCTGGCCCAACTATGCCACCGATTATAAACCGTTACTCCAGCTAGCCAAGCAGCAAAAGCTGCGCGTAGTGAGTACCAATGTGCCGCGCCGTTATGCCTCGCAAGTTGCCAAAGGAAGCCTTACCTCTCTCGACGCGCTACCCACCAGCGAGAAGGCTTGGATAGCGCCGCTGCCCGTTACGGTTGATTACGAACTGCCAGGCTACAAGAACATGCAAGCAATGTTCGGCGGGGATGGTGCACACGGCGCGGGCGTGCAAAACATCATCCAGGCGCAAGCCTTGAAAGATGCAACCATGGCTTATTTCATTCGCCAGAGCCGGCAGCCCGGTCAACTAATGCTCCACTTCAACGGCAGCTACCACTCCGACAACCACGACGGCATCGTGTGGTATCTCAAGCAAGCTGACCCGAAACTGAAGATTCTAACTGTGTCGACGGTGGCACAGGAACAGCTGGGGAAGCTAGATAAGGAAAACGAGCAAAAAGCCGACTACGTACTAGTGGTTCCGGCCGATATGACCAAGACGTACTAATACTCGTTATGCTCTCTACCCTAACCCACACCGCCCTACCAGACCAAGCAAAGCTACAAGCCATCTGCAAGGCGGTAGCGGTGCTTGATGCCCTGAACTCACCAGAATACGAATACCGCTATTACTCCTACAACAAGGATTGGGCGGAAGGCGAAGAAGTATTCGAAATGCAGGATGGTGAAGGGGACCAGATGCTAATTCTCTTTCGCGCACAAGGCTGCGTTATCAATGGTTATGCCTTTGAATACGAAGAGACTGACAAAAGGCAGCTAACGCGCGGCCTACCCGACGTTTTTGATGAGTTCATCTTCGGTGAGCCAGTTAACTCTATCGGCACAACCTTCTGCATTTGGTACACGCCAAAAGATAAATGGCAGATCGGCCAGCTGGAAATTGACGAAGATGGTTCTGAAAACTTCCTAGACATCTTCGACGGCAACCCGCAAACGTATATCGATTGGGCCAGCGAGTATTACGACGAAGATCAGGAGAAGCCAGCTCCATCCTTAGAAGCTGTAACCAGCGTTTACCAAGGCAAAACGCTGATAAAGGAGCTAGCCCTCGCCATCGTTCCTCACGTGGAAGACTGGCAACAGCTCGAAAAAGACCTGCAAGAAATCGGCTACCCGTACGATTTTAGCTAAGCGTCTAGCTTTGCAATACCCAACACTATAGAGCTGTGTCCAAAACAACCTCGGCCGTTGCCTTGTCTTCTTGACGCATGGCAACGAAAACCACTTTCCTCACAACCAACTGGCGCTACCTGCTGCTAGCTAATTATGCAGTTGACGCGAGCGTGCTGCGGCGGCACCTGCCCGCCGGCGTAGAGCTAGACGACTGGAACGGTACGCACTACGCTAGCATGGTTGGGCTACTATTTGAGGATACTCGCATGCTAGGTATCCCTTTTCCCTGGCACCGTGATTTTGCCGAAGTGAACCTGCGTTTCTACGTGCGTCGCAAAACGGCGGCCGGTTGGAAGCAAGGCGTCGTGTTTGTGAAGGAAATTGTGTCGAAGCCTGCTATTGTGCTGGTCGCTAATACACTATATCAGGAAAAGTACGTGGCCTTGCCCATGCGCCACCGCATAGAAGCTAGGCCTAATGGCGAATTAGCGTTAGACTACAACTGGAAGATAAAAGGGGAGTGGAACTACCTGCGCGGCACAGCAGCAGCCACCGCCGGGCCTATCCCTGAAGATAGCGAAGCAGAGTTCTTGGCCGAAAATTACTGGGGCTTCACACGGCGCAGTGCCAAGCGGACCTCAGAGTACGAGGTGGTGCACCCGCGCTGGGTGGTTCGCCCCGTTTCCGATTATACATTTCACTGCAACGTAGCGGCGCTTTATGGCCCTGAGTTCGTCGAAACTTTGCAGCAGGAACCTAGGTCGGTGTTTATGGCCGATGGCTCTGCGGTGAAGATTATGAGCGGCGAAAAAGTATTGTAACAAAAAGCCCCGACAACGAAGTTGCCGGGGCTAGGTATGGTGAGCTGCGAAAGCTGCGTTTACGCCGAGAACGACGAGCCGCAGCCGCAGGTACTTTTCGCTTGCGGATTGTTGAAGACGAAACCACGAGCGTTCAGACCATCCTGGAAGTCAACCTCCATGCCCATAACGTACATGGCGTGCTTCTTATCCATGATGAGTAGTACCCCGTCGAGGTCGAAAACTTCATCCTGCTCCTTGGCTTTGTCGAAGCCTAGCAGGTAGCTCAGGCCCGAGCAACCGCCGCCCTGTACGCCTACGCGCAAGCCGTATTCGGCCGGTACGTTTTTCTCGGTGAGAATATTCTTAACCTCCTCCAAAGCACGAGGAGTAAGGCTGATAGGAGCAAGCTTGGTGGAAACGGCTGTTGCCATGGTGCGTTCCTGGTTAAGTAAATAATTGCAAAGATACGAAGTCAGCAGAATCAGTGTGTGACCTTCCGTTATATCAACAGCTAGGTGGCCCATCCGGTTCACAACTTATCTTTGTCAACTATTACGCCAGCATTGCGTTGATAGGCGCTGTACCTTATTTCACCAATTAGTTCGCTACTTACCAACTCGCAAACGCAACGCTTGCGCCGCTTACCCGCATGAATACAATGCTTTACATTTTCGACCTACTCAAAATCATCCTGCCGGCTCTAATCGTAGCCGGGTCCGTTTTTTTGCTGATTCGGCAATACTTAGAAAAGGAGCAGCAGCGTCGGCTTATTGAGTTGCGCCTGCAAAGCACCAAAGAAGTGCTGCCCGTACGTTTGCAAGCGTATGAGCGCGTGATCTTGTTGCTGGAGCGCATCACGCCCAATAACCTGCTAGTGCGTCTGAACAGCGCGGGGCAGTCGGCCTCCGAGTTTCACCGCCTGCTGCTCCAGGAAGTGCGTGCCGAGTTCGAGCATAACCTCAGCCAACAGCTATACATGAGCCCCGATGCGTGGGAGCAGGTAAAGCAAGCCAAGGAACACATCCTGTCCCTAATTAACAAGGCCTACCAAGGGGTAAACGCCCCGCAGCAAGCCCGTGGCACGGAGCTAGCCAAGCGTATTCTGGAAGGGTTGATTGCAGATGAAACAGACCCAACTGCGCAAGCCATCAACATTGTAAAACGCGAAGCGGCCAGCCTATTTTAAAATTGGGTTTGGCTCTTGCATAAATAAGCTCGACAGCATTTGCCTCAGGAATGCTTGGAAAGAAGAAAGCCCATCTGACAATCAGATGGGCTTTCTTTTTAGTCATATAGAGCAAGTGAAAACTGCCTTAAACCACAGCTAGTTGGCTAGCAATGGCTTTGTGGTAACACGCTTCGTAGAGCGGTACAATCTTCTCAACATCAAATTCCTCGGCGCGGGCGCGAGCGGCGGCTTTAAACCTAGGTAGGTTATCATCCTGTAGGATGAATAAGGCTTTCTGGACCATGTCTTTCACGTCACCGATGGCGCTGATGCTGCCGGTTACGCCGTCAACGTTCAGCTCAGGAATACCGCCTGCGTTGGTGCTGACCACGGGCACTTCGCACGACATAGCTTCTAGAGCAGCTAGGCCAAAGCTTTCCTTTTCCGAAGGCATCAGGAATAAGTCGGCCACACTGAGTACTTCTTCCACGGCTTCAAGCTTACCTAGGAAGCGGACATCATTGCTGTGTTCTAGCTCCCGCACCACTTTCTCAATGCGCTGACGATCTGGCCCGTCGCCGACCAGCAGAAGCTTAGCGGGAATCTGCTCCCGCACACCGGCGAAGATGCTGATAACGTCATCCACGCGCTTCACCGAGCGGAAGTTGGACGTATGCACCAGCAGCTTTTCGTTCTGGGGCGCAATAGCAGCCCGGAAGTGCCCTTTGTTTTGCTTCTTAAAGCGCGTCAGGTCAATGAAGTTAGGGATGACCTCGATATCTTTTTCGATGGCGAAATGCTGGTACGTCTCGGCCTTTAGGTCAGCCGAAACGGACGTCACCCCGTCGCTCTGGTTGATGCTGAAGGTAACAACCGGCTCATAGCTAGCATCCTTGCCCACCAGCGTAATATCGGTGCCGTGCAGCGTGGTGATGAACGGTACACTAATGCCTTTAGTCCGCAGAATCTGTTTGGCCATGTACGCCGACGAAGCATGCGGAATAGCATAGTGCACGTGCAACACGTCGAGCCTTTCGTTCTGCACGATATCGACCATCTTGGAGGCTAGGGCTAGCTCATACGGAGGAAATTGGAAGAGTGGATAAGGCGGCACATACACCTCGTGGTAGAAGAGGTTCTCGTTGAAAAAGTCGAGGCGTACGGGTTGGCTGTACGTGATGAAGTGCACGCGGTGGCCGCGCAGAGCTAGAGCTTTACCTAGCTCGGTAGCAACAACGCCGGAGCCGCCGAAGGTGGGATAACAAACAATACCGATGTTCATGGTGATAGAAGGGGCGGGCAGTAGCGCGAAGCTCCAGCTTCGTGCCTCGTTGAACGTCTATCGGGAGAGCGGCGCACCTCAAGCCACTCTCCGAAGGGCGAAGCTGGAGCTTCGCACCGTAAACAAAAATTGGCGGCAAGTCATCTACCTAGATGCTTACCGCCAATTACGGATCAAGGGTTGTAAAAGTGCGTGGAACAACACATCAGGTCTTGAGTAAAGACTTATAAATCACGTCATGGATGCGCGTGCGGATGTTGTATTGTCGCAACTTATTGTTGCCCGCATCGGGGTACACCCGATTGGAAAGAAAGATGTAGAGGATTTTGTTTTCAGGATCGAGCCACACGCAGGTGCCAGTGAAGCCCGTATGACCAAAGGTGCTCGCTGGAGATAGGTTAGAAGTGGGACCTTCTGCCTTTTCAGGCGTGCCATGGTCCCAGCCTAGGCCGCGGCGGTTATTGGCCGTCTGCGACTTTGCAAAGTCCGTTACGACCGGCGTCTGGAAGTAGCGCTTTCCCCCATACTGCCCGTTTTGCAGATTCATCTGCATCAGAATGGCTAGATCATTGGCGTTTGAAAACAAGCCCGCGTGCCCGCTGACCCCGCCCACCATAGCCGCGCTCTGGTCGTGCACGGTGCCTTGTAGCTGCATGTGCCGGTAATACGTGTCGTTTTCCGTGGGCGCGATGCATGCTTGTGGAAAGTGCTGCAACGGGTTGAAAGTCATAGTGCCCAGACCTAGGGGCTGGTAAAAGGTTTTCTGCAGAAACTGCTCAATGGGCTGTTGCAGAATCTTTTCGGCCACGTGCTTCAGAATGATAAAGCTCAGGTCGCTGTATTCTACTGGGTACTTGCCTTTGACCTTGGGCAGCAGCGTTGAGCGCTGAATCCACGTCCAGACAGAGTCGTCGGCAGTTTTGATGCTGTAAGTGCCAGGTGCTACTTCGTTGGGGAAGTCGCCCGTGCGGGCACTGGCGTAGAAGGTCGGCTTAAGCCCCCCTTTGCTCACGGTGCGCTCCCAGGTCGGGATGCCGGGCTTGAGGCCTGCTTGATGCAGCAGCACGTCGCGCACGGTCATATTCTGCTTGTTAGTACCGCGCAGTTCAGGCAGGTACTCCACCAGTTTAGCATCAAGGTTCAGCTTACCCTGGTCCTTTAAGTACATGACCGCTTGTAGGGTTCCTGCTACTTTAGTGACGGAAGCTAGGTCGTAGAGCGTGCTTTCGTCGATGGGGCTTTTCTTGTCGTACGTTTGATAGCCGTAGCTCTTGTCGAATACGACGGCGCCGTTCTTCGCTACGATCACCTGGCAACCAGGTGCGGCCGCATACGCTGCCATTTCAAGCGTCACGTTGTCGATCTGGCTCAGCACTCTGGAGTCCATGCCCTCGCTCTCGGGCGTAGCATAGCGCAGGCGTTGCAAGTCAGCGGTTTGAATACCTAGTCCTGCTTTTAGTGTAGGCGACACCGTTACGGGTAAGCGGCCACGGGCGGGTAGGGCACCAAACAATACCTGTGGCAATACTAATTGCGACGGGTAATTGTCTTCGTAGCCACAAACCAAAGTGCGGGCGCCTTCTAAGTATTTCAGGGAGTACGCGTTACCCATGGCTACCACCACGGTTTTGATGCGCTTGTTGGCCTGGAGCTGCTGTAAGAACTTCAAGGCGCCTTCCCCAATGCCGTAGCTGTGGGTCGGCGTGTTATTCATGTTGTGCAAGCTTACTACCACCGTATTGTAGGGAGCTAGCTGGGTGGCAATGCGCGCAAAAGTAGAATCAACAGCGTAGCGATTCGGGACGGAGTACACGGGCCCTGCCTGGTACTTATTCATCATGTCGCCGTAGGTACTACCGACGGGCGAACCGATAGTGACGGCCGCAATGCGCAGGGTGTCCAAACGCGTGAAGGGAAGAAGCTTATCCTCGTTCTTGGCTACCGTTACAGCGTGCTCGTAGATCTGCTGCTGTACCGTGCGGCTAAGCGGCCGGTTCAGGTTCTGCATCAAATTCGGCAGATCTACCGGACGATAGTGGTTTAGCCCTGCCCAATATTTCGCCCGCAAAATCTTGCGTACCCGGAAGTCGATTTCTTCCTGCGTGATGCGGCCGGTAGTAATAGCTTCCCGAATTTTCTGTTGGGCAATCGGCACGTCCTCCGAAAACAGCAGTACGTCGTTGCCGGCCACCAGCGCCATGGCATCTACTTCGCCGGGTTTGTAGAGGTTGGCAACGCTACGCATATTAAGTGCATCGGTGAAAACCAAGCCCTTATATGCCATTTTTTCCTTCAGCAGACCAGTCACCAGATTCCTCGACAGCGTGGTGGCTTGGGTACGCACCGTGTCGAAGAGTGGCATATAAAGGTGCGCCACCATCACCCCCATCACGCCAGCCTCAAACGACTGTTGGAAGGGGTAAAGATCAATGTTGGTAAACCGCGCCATGTCGGTATTAATGACCGGCAGCGAGACGTGCGAATCAATATCGGTATCACCGTGACCCGGAAAGTGTTTGGCGACGGCGATAATCCCGTGGTCTTGCAGCCCCTTGATGTAGGCAACCCCTAGCTTTGAGACCTGATCTTTATTCTCGCCAAAAGAACGGTTTCCAATTACCGGGTTCGCAGGATTGGAGTTGACGTCGATGACGGGGGAGAAGCTCACCTGTACGCCCAAGGTCTTCATCTTGAGCGCAATTTCGCGACCCATCTGATACACGTACTGGTCGTCGTCAGTAGCTCCTAGGGTCATCTCCTTGGCAAAGTGCATGGAGCTGTCGAGGCGCATGTCGAGACCCCACTCTGCATCGAGGGCGATGAGCAGTGGCACTTTGGCTTCTGCCTGGTAGCGGTTGGTGAGGATAGCCTGCCGCCGCGGGCCACCCTGCAAAAACATAAGTCCACCGATATGGTAATTACGAACTAGGTCGTCGATGTGCTGAGCGTGCTTCTTATCCTTATTAGAATACGCCGCCACCATGAACAGCTGGCCGATGCGCTGGTCGGGTGTGAGCGTGTTCATCACGCTGTCAACCCAGTTTTGCTCGGCCGCCGTAATAGGCCGTTCACCTTTGTCGTTGGGGGCGGAGGAAGAGATTAGTAGACCCGTAACGGCCAGTAAAAGCAGTAAGAGTCTAATCCGAAAATCCTTGAGCATCGGCTCCCGTGATGATAACGTAATGTTGAATTCGAGCGGAAATAGCCCTACTTTTGTCTACTATTGAAAGCAATAAACGCCTCGTTGGCGGCCATTTTAGCTGCCTCCGCGGTGGCGTCAAACGTTCCCAAAACACCGATGCGGAATTCCACTCGGTGCTGCGCAAACAAAGGTTGGCCGCGAAGTTACGGATTATTTCCCGAGGCCAAATGTAGCTTCGACCTCGCCGCGCCACTTTTGCTTTTGTTAACCTATTCATTCTCAACTTCAGTTCCCGGCCCATGGCGGACGTGATTCAGTTGCTCCCTGAGTACCTTGCCAATCAGATTGCGGCAGGCGAGGTGGTGCAACGCCCGGCCTCAGTGGTCAAAGAGTTGTTGGAAAATGCTGTGGATGCTAAAGCCACGCAGGTTCGCTTGATCATCAAGGAAGCGGGCAAGCAGCTCGTGCAAGTAGTCGACAACGGCGCGGGCATGTCGCCCACCGATGCGCGGATGAGCTTGGAGCGCCATGCCACCAGCAAGATCCGTTCGACGGAAGACTTGTTTAAGATTCGGACCCTAGGTTTTCGCGGCGAAGCGCTGGCCAGTATTGCCGCTGTGTCGCAGCTCGAGTTGCGCACCAAGCAGCGCGACTACGATACCGGCACGCTGCTGCTGGTGGAAGGCTCGCAGGTAACCAGCCAGCAGCCTGTGGCCTGCCCCGATGGCACGAGCATCTCGGTGAAAAACCTCTTCTACAATGTGCCCGCTCGGCGTAATTTCTTGAAGAGCAACGCTGTAGAGATGCGTCACATCCTGGATGAGTTTCAGCACGTGGCGCTGGCTAACCCACAGATTTCCTTCTCCCTGCACCAGAATGAGTTAGAAGTGTTCAACCTACCGGCTGGTAAGCTCAGCCAGCGGATTGTGGCGCTGCTTGGCAATGGCTACAAAGAACAGCTAGCTCAGTGCGAGGAAGTGACGCCGTTTATCAGCGTGAAAGGCTACATCGGCAAGCCCGAGTCAGCGAAGAAGAGCCGCGGTGACCAGTTCTTCTTTGTTAATAACCGCTTCATTCGCTCGGCTTACCTGAACCACGCCGTGCTAGCTGCCTATGAAGGCCTATTGCCCCGCGATACGCACCCCTTCTACGTGCTGTTTCTGGAACTTGACCCCAAAACGATTGACATCAACGTGCACCCCACAAAGACGGAAATCAAGTTTGAGGACGAGAAGACCGTGTACGCTATTGTGCGAGCAGCTGTGAAGCAGTCATTGGGGATTCACAATATGGCGCCTTCCCTGGATTTTGAGGGGGACGTCAACTTTGCGCCCATCCAGCCGCTACGTATTTCCGATACCGCAAAAAATAGCTTCGATACAAACTTCCGCCCTGATGCGTTGGCTTCGGCCGCGGCTCGGGCGGCGGCTACGCCGAAGGAAGCTAGCTCGGCCAAGGAAAAGGTTATCCCCGAGCGGAATGTACCACCGCGCCCAACAGAAGAAGCCAAGCGTGGCTTAGAGGATTTCTACCGCTCCCTGGGCCAGACGGTGGTGCCCGACGTGCCCGCCACTCCTCCGACGAATCCCTTCGCGAAAGACAATCCTGCTCTGCCGAGGCCAGCAGAACCAACCGAACCTGCGGCGGCCGAATTGCCGCTGCGCGAGAGCAGCAGCGGTCCTGGCAACCGAGTGGTGCAGGTAAACCAGCAGTACCTGTTGGTGCCAGTAAAGTCGGGTGTGATGCTGATCGACCAAGCAGCGGCACGGGAGCGTATTCTGTATGAGCAATATACGCAGGCGCTGGAGCGAGAGAGTGGCCTGTCGCAGACGTTGTTGTTTCCGCGGACCGTTACCTTTTCGCCCCAGGATTTTGCGGTGCTGCGCGAAGTAACCGATTCGTTGCATGCCCTAGGTTTCCGTTTTACGGAGTTCGGCCCCAACACCATCGCCGTGGAAGGCATCCCGGCCGACGTACCTGCCCGCGACGAGAAGGAACTGTTCGAAGGCCTGATCGAACAATTTCGCATGAATGCTAGCTCGGTGCGGCTCGACCGTCGGGAGCAAATGGCGCGTGCTCTGGCCCGGCGAGTAGCTAGTAGCAGCACCGGTAGTCGGCTAGCAGAAGTAGAAATGAACACCCTCGTCGACAAATTATTTGCGTGCTCGGTACCTAGCTACACGCCCGACGGCCGCCGCACGTTGGTCTTGCTGGAACTTAGTCAGTTACAAGAGTTTTTTCGTAAGGGGTAGCCAGCGGTGCGAAGCTCCAGGTTTGCGCCGCGTTAAACGATTTGTGCTGAGGCTAGTTCAACTCATGACCTTCACCGATTCGCGAAGCTGGAGCTTCGCGCTACCTTGCATCCCATGTTCAATCTTACCCCGACGGTTCGGCTTCTCCTGTTTATCAACGTCGGTATCTACCTGTTGCAAACTCAGCTAGGGCCGCAAGTGTCATTGTTTGGAGCGCTGTATCCGATTGGCTCTATTCACTTTCAACTCTGGCAGTTTCTGACCTACATGTTCTTGCATGGTAGCTGGGGGCATATTCTGTCGAACATGTTCGGCTTGATCTCCTTCGGCCCACTACTGGAGCAACGCTGGGGAGGAGAACGGTTCCTGGTATTCTGGCTGATTTGCGGCCTAGGTGCGGGGATGCTTTACTCTAGCGTAAAGTACTACGAGCTGCATCAAATGAACGAGGCGCGAATTGCATTTAAGGAGCACCCAACGGGCGTTGGCTTGGTAGATTTCTTCGAGAACTACTACCCCGAAGCTAGTGGTTATCAAACAGTCGCATCGGCGCTACAGCGGAACCCTAACGATCAAGGGCTTATCAGTTCGGCCAACGAGACATTACAGGCTGTGTATAGCGAAAGCCTCAACTCGCCGAATGCTGGGATGCTAGGTGCTTCGGGGGCACTGTTCGGACTCTTGTTTGCGTTTGGCTATTTATTCCCGAACACGGAGCTCATGTTGCTCTTCTTTCCCTTTCCAATTAAAGCCAAGTATTTTGTCACGCTTTATGCGCTCTACGAGCTGTACGGGGGTATTCATCGCACCCCAGGCGACAATGTGGCGCACTTCGCTCATTTGGGCGGATTGTTGATTGGCTTTATTGTGTTAAAATTCTGGGAGCGGGGCCGCTCGCAGTTTTATTGATTTCTTTGTCTCATGAGTATTCTCAATGACATTCGCACTGCCTTCGACCGCCGTGATAATGCGCTGAACCAGCTGCTGCTGATCAACGTGCTGGTGTTCGTGGCTTTGATTCTGATCAGAGTCGTGACATTTATCGGCGGTAGCGGCGAGTTGTATGAAGATGTCGTGCGCATCTTTAGCCTGCCCTCGGAGCCAGACGCGTTGCTGCGCCGCCCTTGGACGGTGCTCACGTATGCTTTCCTACACCAAGGCTTTCTGCACATTATTTTCAACTTACTAAACCTCTACTGGTTTGGCTCGCTGGTGCGTGAGTACCTCGGCGACCGGAAACTGGTGAGCCTTTACATCCTAGGTGCATTAGTAGGGGCGGTGTTCTTTCTGCTCAGCTACAACCTGATTCCGGTCTTCCGCATGGGGCCGCCAGCCGAAGTGCTAGGTGCTTCGGGTGCCGTAACGGCCATCATCGTGGGCGCGGCCACGTTGCTGCCAGATTATACGTTCAACTTGTTTCTGTTCGGGCCCGTCCGCATTAAGTACATCGCGGCCGTTGTTGTTCTCATTTCTCTAGCTGGCATCGATGGAGGAAATGCGGGTGGCGAAATAGCCCACATTGGCGGCGCCGTTCTAGGTTTTGTGTTTATCAAGCAGCTACAGCGTGGCACCGACCTAGGTCGTCCGGTGCAAGCCGTTGGCGATTTTGTCGGTAGCGTGTTTAGCGGCCGGCCGCGGCTGCGAGTTACCCACCGTGGCCGAACGGAGGAACCCACTTCTGCCCGTCGCGGCACGGTAGTGAAGCCTGAACAGGATGAGATTGATCTGATCCTAGATAAGATTTCGCGTTCAGGCTACGAGAGCTTATCAAAAGACGAAAAGCAAAAGCTGTTTCGGGCGAGCCAGAAATAAGAGGAACATACAGCGGTAAAGAAAAGACCCACCTGAACGCTCAGGTGGGTCTTTTCTTTACCGCTGTATTGCTACACGGAATGAATTACGCAGTGGCTGATGCCATTTTATCCAGCGCATCCATCACTTCCTTCACATGGCCCCGCGACGTTTCGAGCAGTGCTTTCTCTTCTGCATTGAGCTGAAGCTCTAGCACCTTTTCGATACCGTTTTTGCCTAGGATAACTGGGGCACCTAGGTACACGCCATCAATGCCGTACTCGCCTTCCAGCTTCAGGCATACGGGGAACACGCGGCGTTGGTCGCGCACAATAGCTTCTACCATCTGGGCGGCTGCCGCGCCGGGTGCATACCACGCCGAGGTGCCCATCAATTTCACTAGCTCGCCGCCACCTACTGCGGTGCGCTGCACGATAGCATCTAGAGCTTCTTTACCAATCAGTTCGGTTACCGGGATGCCGCCTACAGTGGTGTAGCGGGGTAGGGGTACCATGGTATCGCCGTGGCCGCCCATAAGTACCGCCTGAATATCTTTCGGACTCACGTTGAGCGCTTCAGCCAGGAAAGCGCGGTAGCGGGCCGTATCTAGGATGCCGGCCATGCCAAATACCTTATCCCGTGGCAACCCTGACGTGAGGTGCGCCTGATAGGTCATCACGTCGAGCGGATTGCTCACTACGATGATGATGGCATTGGGCGAGTACTTCACCACTTGCTCCGTGACCGATTTCACGATGCCCGCGTTAGTTGAAATCAGGTCATCGCGGCTCATGCCGGGCTTGCGCGGTAGCCCCGAGGTAATAACGACCACTTCCGAGTCGGCGGTGCGGCTATAGTCACCGGTTACTCCGATGGTGCGGGAGTCGTAGCCGATAACGGGTGATTTCTGCCAGATATCGAGTGCCTTGCCTTCGGCAAAACCTTCCTTGATATCCACTAATACAACTTCATTGGCGATTTCGCGGGTGGCGAGAACGTCGGCACAGGTGGCGCCTACGTTTCCGGCTCCAACTACAGTTACTTTCATCGGTGAACGGATTGGGGTGAAGGTTGGGGTACGTGTAAATGTAAGTAAAACCCGTTCACTTCAGCAGTAGATTTTCCAATAACGCAAGTAGTTGCACAAGCTGAGCGGCAACGTACAAAAAGCTAGAGCCTTATGCTTTGCTCGCGCGCAAAACCAGCACTTGCTCCGTTTCCGGTGTTACTTTATAGCGTTCATCGGGGCGATGCCCGATAACCCAGGCAATACGGCCATCGGCGTTGACCAGCACCCGCACATCCTCTTTTAGGTTCAGCGGTACTTTTTGGTCGATCAGAAAGTCGGATAGCTTCTTCTTTCCTTTCATGCCAATCGGCATAAACCAGTCGCCATCTTGCCAGCGGCGCACCGTCAGCGGAAACTGAAGGCGGTCGGCATCGAGGGCAGTTTCATTGCGACCACGCGGTATGGTGAAGCCTTCCGCTTCGCGCAACGTAGCCGTCAGGCGCAAGCCATCGGCGATAAGTTCCGGTTGCCCAACCATCAGCTGATGCGTGCCGAAGCGAGCTAGGTTTTTACGCGTGATAACCAGCTGGTCGCGGTCTTTCACCAACGTATGCGTGGGCGACTCAAACTGCCGGCCGGCCGGAGCTTTAAAAGCGGCGACAATGTCTTTCACTACCAAGTACGAGAAGTTGAAAGGCCGCAACAGTTCGTGCAGCACCAGCGCGACGGCGGCGGTGGCTTGCAGCCTCACAATGCTGAGGTAAGTTACCTCATCTTCTACTGTTTGTGCTTGAGCGGCCGTGTCCGCTACATAGCGCCGCACGATTTCCTCGGCGCCGCCCACGCGCTCGGCGGTGTATTGCAACGTTTGGTCGAGGTTGGGGTTGATGTCGCGCAGCACGGGCATCACGTCGTGGCGAAGGCGGTTGCGCTGGTAGGTGGTGCTATCGTTAGAAGAATCTTCACGCCACGTAAGCCGGCGCTCAACCACGTAGTCGAACAATTCTTCCTTGCCGATACCTAGCAAAGGGCGCACGATGTAGCCGTTCTTGGCTGGAATGCCGTGCAAGCCCGCTAGCCCCGTGCCGTGCGTGAGATTCAAGAGCATGGTTTCGGCGGCGTCGCGCTGGTGGTGAGCGGTGGCAATATAGCTGAGTTGCTGCGTCTGCCGCAGCCGCTCAAACCACTCGTAGCGCAGCACGCGCGCAGCCATCTGAGTTGAAATGCCTTCTTCTTCCGCAAAAGCTTTGGTTTGGAAGAACTCGGCGAAGTAGGGCACGTCGTACTTTTTGGCCAGCTTGCGCACAAAGTCCTCATCCGCATCGGCTTCTTCGCCGCGGAGGCCGAAGTGGCAGTGAGCAATGGCGAACTGTACACCTAGCTTGTGCAGCACGTCCGCGAGGGCAACGGAATCGATGCCGCCGCTCACGGCCACGAGTAATGGATCGGTGGTAGGGGAGAAGAGCTGGTGCTCTTCAATAAATTGGCGAACTTGGTCGAGCATAGATAGGTTGATTCTGGCGCAGCCTGCCGCTGCAATCCGGATTACTTCGCGTAGGGCGAGGACACTACAATACAAAGATGGGCGTTACCAGTCGGCCTTCCGTACCTTTGCGCCCAAATGCCATTCCGTAAGTCACTTTATCTTCTTCTAGTTGTGCTTTTGCCTGTGCTAGGCATGGCCCAACAGCGGCCCGTTCCGCGCCCGGCTATCCCGCCCAAAGGCCAGCGTATTGAACTGCTGACGGCCGCCGAGCTAATTGGTGGTTCCTTCAACGGTGTTACTATTCGAAAGCTAATCGGCAACGTAAGCTTCCGCCAAGGTACTACGCTGCTTTACTGCGACTCGGCTTACCAATATACCGAACGCAATGCGCTGGAAGCCTTCAGCAATGTGCGTATCATTCAGAATGATACCGTGACCATCACCGGTGACCGAGGTACGTACGACGGCGATACGCGCAAAGCCCGTATGACAGGCAACGTAGTGATGCGCGACCCGAGCATGACGCTCACCACTCCCGCCCTCGACTACGATCTGAGCACGAACCTAGCTTACTACAACACCGGCGGCCACATCGTTGACCCCGAGAATACGCTCGACAGTCAGTTTGGGTATTATAATACCACGTCCAAGGTCTTTAGTTTTCGGCGCAACGTGCACGTCGTCACGAAGAGCAACGAAATCAACAGCGATACGCTGCAATACAACACGGTTTCGAAGGTGACTTACTTCTTCGGGCCGACGCGTATGAAAGACAAGCTCCAACGGACGCTTTATGCCGAAAATGGTACCTACAACACCATTACCAAGCTAGCTAACTTTCAGCGCAACGCGAAGATCGAAACGCCGGAGTATCTGCTTGGTGGTGACAAGCTCACCTACGACCAGAACACCGAATATGGCTTAGCCACGGGCCACGTGTCCATGACGTCGAAGAAGGACAACTTGGTGATTCGCGGCGACGTGGGCCGCTACTGGCGCAACCTAGGTCGCACCAAAGTATATGGCAGTCAGCCCGTGTTGCGCAACATCTCGGGGAAGGATACCATGTACCTAGCCGCAGATACCTTGCTGAGCATAGAGCCGAAGCAGCCCCAACCAGGTGTGAAAAGCGTGCTCTACGCTTACCGTAAGGTGAAGATCTTCCGGGGCACGATGCAGGGCTTGTGCGATTCGCTCACCTACGACCGCCAAGATTCTATCATCTACTTGAACCGCAACCCTATTCTGTGGGCTGATAAAAACCAGTTGACGGCGGATAGCATGGAAGTGCGGCAGCGGCGGAGTAAGATTGACCAGATCAGGCTCTACGCCAACTCGTTTGTAGTAGGCCAAGATACCTTGCTCAACTTCAATCAAGTGCGAGGCCGCAACATGGTGGCCTACTTCGCCGAAAATAAATTGAAAAAAGTGGACGTGCTTGGCAACGCGGAGAGCCTCTACTATGCTCTTGAGGGCGACACAGTCGTGTCGGGCGTAAATAAAGCCTTAAGCGCAAACATGGCCATGCGTTTTGCCGAGAGCAAGCTGCAAAGTATTTCCTTCCTGACGAACCCCGATGCTAGCTTTATCCCGCCGCCAGAACTCAAGCCCGAAGATGCGAAGCTGAAAGGGTTTGCGTGGCGCGCAACGGAACGACCTACGCGCCGTCAGGTGTTAGGCAAACATTTCGCGTTGCCTGTCAAGCCAAAGCCCAAAGCGAAGTCGAAAACGAAATCGAAAGCCAAAACCACCAACTCGAAGAAAGCAACGACGCCCAAAGCACCCGGTGCCAAGCCAACCCCGGCCAAAGCGCCTGCTCGTCCGCCCGCTGCCCGTTAGCTATCTGACGCGCAGCCTTTGATTCGGTTTTACCATCTGTTATCTTTGTCCCCCTTATGCTGACTTCCCGTCCGATATTCTTTCTTCTGCTGCTGAGTACGTTAGTTCTTGGCTCTTGCTCGGGCTATCAAAAGCTACTCAAGAGCTCCGACGTGAATGCGAAGTACGAAGCAGCCATCAAATACTACGAGAGTGGCGACTACTTCAAGTCCGGTACGCTGCTCGAAGAACTTATCCCGGTGCTGAAAGGCCGGCCAGAGGCAGAGAAGGCCCAGTTTTACTTCGCCAACACCAACTACAAGCAGCGCAACTACACGCTAGCGGCTTATTATTTCAAGTCGTTTTACGATACGTATCCAAACTCCCAGTACACGGAGGAGGCTACGCTGCTGCACGCTAAGTCTCTGTTCCGCGACTCGCCTAACTACGAGCTAGACCAAACCAATACCTATTCGGCCATCGAGTCGATTCAGGAGTTCGTGACCCGGTATCCGGAAAGCAAGTACAAGCAGGAAGCCGATAACATGACGCAGGAGCTGCAGAAGAAGCTGGAGAACAAGGCGTTTCAGAGTGCTGAGCTGTATTATAACGTCCGCTACTACCAATCAGCTGTGGTGGCCCTAACGTCTTTTCAGCAGCAGTATCCAGCCTCTAGCTACAACGAGCAAGCCGCTTTCCTAAAGCTGAGCGCGCAGTATAACCTAGCCAAGGAAAGCGTAGAAGAAAAACAACGGGAGCGGTATTTGGAAGCTGTTGCCTTTTACCAGGCTTTCATCGATACCTATCCGCAGAGCCGTAACCTGAAAGCAGCTGAAAACATGTACGATCAAAGCCGTGATCAGCTAGCGAAGATGAAGGAAGCCAAATCCACGGCAGCGAATCAGTGAAAATGATTGAATAGCTGAACGATTGGATGATTAAAGAGTTGATTGATAAGTAGTCGACTATCTGTTTTCCAGTCAATCAGCCATTTGGTCATTCAACAAACAACAATTTAAATTAACTATCCCATGAAAACTCCGAACAACGTTCCTGCTTCTATCGTGACGCGCAACATGGCTGACTTCGCTAATGATACCGGCAACGTGTACGAGTCTATTGCCATTATCTCGAAGCGCGCCAACCAGATTTCGGTGAAGCTGAAAGAGGAGCTCAACAGCAAGCTAGCTGAGTTTGCTACTACTGTCGACAACCTAGAAGAGGTGTTCGAAAACCGCGAGCAAATCGAAATTTCGAAGCACTACGAGCGTCTGCCAAAGCCCACCAACCTAGCAGTAGAAGAGTTTTTGGAAGGCAAGGTGTACTTCAACACCCCCGATGAAGTAACTGGCCCTGAGCAAACGGGTTTCACCCGCGCTACCGAGTAGTCGTTAGCTGCTGCAATGCCGCTGCAAGGCCGCAAGATTCTGCTGGGAGTATGTGGTAGCATTGCCGCTTATAAATCGGCTGCGCTCGTACGACTGCTTATAAAAGCCGAGGCTGAGGTGCAAGTCATTCTGACTGCCTCGGCCTCGGCTTTTGTTACGCCACTTACCCTTGGTACGCTTTCCAAGAAGCCCGTACTGACTGGTTTCCTGAAGGACGAAGTTGCTGGTGAGTGGCACAACCACGTGCACCTAGGTCTTTGGGCCGATGCCTTGGTAGTAGCACCAGCCAGCGCTAACACCATTGGGCACCTGGCCAACGGCCTGTGCGATTCGCTCCTTGATGCTGTGTATTTGTCGGCTCGTTGCCCGGTGTTTCTGGCACCAGCGATGGATTTGGATATGTATGCGCACCCAGCAGTCACCCAGAATTTCGCTCGTCTACGATCGTATGGCAATCACATTTGGGAATCGCCAGCCGGTGAGCTAGCCAGCGGATTGTCGGGGCCTGGTCGTATGCTAGAGCCGGAAGAGATTGTGGCAGAGTTGGAAAAGTTCTTCCCGTAGGAGCGCGCCCTGGCGCGTTCGTGGTTTGCGCCTTCCAACCAAGACCACCGATTTCATTCAACGATTGAACGCGCCGTGGCGCGTTCCTACAAACCTAGGTTTACAACATGCGCGTCCTCATCACCGCTGGGCCCACGTACGAACCCATTGACCCGGTGCGCTTCATCGGCAACCATAGCACGGGCAAAATGGGCTATGCGTTAGCCGAAGCCTTTGCTGCTACTGACGCAGAAGTAACTTTGGTGAGCGGGCCAACGAACCTAGCTGACCCAGCGCATCCAGCTATCAGAACGGTGCGGGTAGATACGGCCGACCAGATGTATGCAGCTGCCGCCGCTGCCGCACCGACGACAGATGTTTGGGTGTTTGCCGCGGCCGTTGCGGACTACAAACCCCGCGAAGTAGCCGCCAATAAGATCAAAAAGGAAGGCGACACGCTCACATTGGAGCTCGTGAAGAACGTGGATATCGCTGCCACGTTAGGCCGTACGAAGCGGGCCGAACAATTTTCTGTAGGTTTTGCGTTGGAGACTAATAACGAAGAAGTGAATGCCCGCGAGAAGCTAGCTCGGAAGAACTTTGATCTGATTGTGCTGAACTCCTTGCGTGATCCTGGCGCTGGTTTTCGCCACGACACAAACAAAGTGACGCTGCTGGAGGCCGACGGGCAAATGACTATCTTTGAATTGAAGCCGAAAGCCGCCGTTGCTGAAGACATTGTCCGCACCATCCTTGCTCGCCTCCCTCATCATGCGTAAGTTTTTGTTGTTGCCGTTGCTGCTGTTGATCAGCTACCTAGGTCAGGCGCAGGAGTTGCAAGCCGAAGTAACGGTTACTACCGAAAACGTGACCATTTCCGACCGCCAGCTCGTAACGCAACTCCAGAATGACATAAAAACCTTCCTGAACACGCGTCACTGGACCAACCAGGAGTATCGGCCAGAGGAGCGGATTCGGTGCCGTTTCTTCGTAGGTATTAGGGAGATTCCGCAGACGGGTACGTACCGGGCAACAGTCCGCATTATATCCACTCGGCCAGTGTATGGCACTGGGTACGAAACCAATTTACTTTCCTTCTCCGACCCTAACTGGATTTTCAATTACTCACCCCAAAATCCACTCGATTATTCCGAGAATACCTTCGTTTCAAACCTGTCGTCGCTGCTAGCTTTCTACGCGTACATCATCGTCGGGATGGACCAGGACAGCTTTTCCAAGCTAGGTGGGTCACCGTACTATGACCGAGCCCGGACGATCATGCTCAACGCAGCTTCGCAAAACAACACGAGCGAACAAGATCCATCTTGGAAAGACGCCGACCAGCGCAACCGCTATTGGTTGATCAATAATTTGCAGGACCCAATTTTTGAAGCGTTCCGCACCGGTTTCTATGCCTATTATCGGCAGGGTTTGGACGTGTTCATCACCAAGCCAGATGACGCGCGGGCCAGTGTGTTTGCGGCCATCCAAGGCTTGCAGCAAGCCGTAGTGCGCCGGCCCGGCACGATGCTAGCTCGATTCTTCTTCGAGACCAAGTCCGATGAAATTGCCAACATCTTCCGCACAAGCCAAGACGCTCAGCAGAAGCAGCAAGTAATCGGCATTATGTCGGAGATTGACCCGACCAACGTGGCGAAATACCAAACTATCTTGCGGCAGCCCTGATCGTTACAGAAAACAGCTATTTTGAACGGCAGGCAAGGTTTAGCATAAAATAATTAGCAGTAAACTAAATCACTTAGTAGATTTGTAGATAACGGGCGGCTCACTAGCCGTCGGGTAAGCCAGTATTCAGCCTCTTTTGGGGCTCTGATCTTCTATTTTGGCTCCTTATGCTCGTCGATCTTCGTATTCAGAACTACGCTCTTATCGAGCAACTTGAGCTCCGGCCGTCGGCGCTGCTCAATATCATTACTGGCGAAACGGGCGCCGGTAAGTCGATCATGCTAGGTGCCATTGGCCTGCTGCTCGGCAACCGCGCTGACTCGCGCATGCTGTTCCACACCGAGCGCAAGTGCGTAATCGAAGGCCAGTTCAACATCTCCGATTACCAACTGCAAGACATCTTCGAGGCCGAGGACCTCGACTATGACACACAGTGCATCCTGCGCCGCGAGATTAGCCCGACGGGGAAGTCGCGGGCCTTCGTGAATGACACACCGGTGACGCTCGATACCCTCCGGAAAATCGGGGCAAATCTCATGGACATTCACTCGCAGCACGATACGCTGCTGCTGGGGGATGCCGTGTTTCAACTCAACCTGCTTGACCTGTACGCGGGCCTCGTGCCCACACGGGCACACTACGGCAATGCCTTTCGGCAGTACCGCAAGCTAGAAGCCGACTTGAAGTCGTTGGAAGATCAGGTGGCGCAGGCTAATAAGGAGCTAGACTACAATAGCTTTCTGCTGAGTGAGCTAGAAGATGCCCGCCTCGACAACGAAAATCAAGAAGAGCTAGAGCAGGAAATCAAGCAGCTGGAGCACGCCGAGGAAATCAAGTACAAACTCAGCCAAGCCTACCAAAGCCTGAGTGAAAGCGAGTATTGCGCCACCGGCAGCATGAAGGAGGCGGCAACGTTGCTTGGGCAAATTGCCACGTACGCCGATTCGTTTAAAGGTCTGAAAGAGCGTCTCGACAGCTGCTTGATCGAGTTGCACGACATTGCCGACGAGGTAGAAGCCGCCGAGCGTCGCACCGAAGGTGACCCAACTCGTATCGATGAGTTGCAGACACGCCTCAATGTGATTTACAACCTGCAACGCAAGCACCAGGTCCGCGACCTGGAGGCGTTGGTTCAGGTGCGCGACGAACTGCGCCAGAAGGTTGGGTCGGTGTTCAACCTAGATAAAGAAATTGCCCGCCTGCGTAAAGACACGGAGGGCGCCCTAGCCACGGTAAAACGCCAAGCCGCTAAGCTTTCGGAGAATCGGCAGAAAGCGTTTCCGCTGTTCTCGAAAGAGTTGTGCTCGCTGCTCGCTGACCTAGGTATGCCGCACTCACGCATCGTGGTGCAGCACAGCACGGGTCAGCCCGCCGCCAGCGGTACCGACGTTATCAGCATTCTGTTTACTGCCAATAAAGGCGCGCAGCCGCAAACACTGAGCAAGGCGGCATCGGGTGGTGAGTTCTCGCGTTTGATGCTGTGCATCAAGTATATGCTCGCCGATAAGACGGCGCTGCCAACTATCGTATTTGATGAAATCGATACGGGTATCTCGGGCGAAATTGCGGTAAAAGTGGGTCGCATGATGCAACAGATGGCGAAGAAGCACCAGCTCGTAGCTATTTCGCACTTGCCGCAAATGGCTGCGGCCGGCGACGCGCACTACTTCGTGTACAAGGAAGATCGGGCCGACCGCACCGTTAGTCGCATCCGCAAGTTGTCGGAGGAGGAACGCATCCGCGAAATAGCGCAGATGATATCCGGGGCTAACCCCAGCGAAAACGCTTTCCAAAGCGCCCGCGAACTGTTGGCAATGGGCGGCGAGCTGCTGGCAGCCTAGCAAAAACAAACCTGTCATTCCGAGTAGGGAAGGAATCTGCTGGGCTGCGGCTCACAGAACCTTATCCTGCTCGGAATGACTTTTTTTTGCCTCCTTTGTAGTTCCAATATCAAAACACCGCTTTCATGTCTAATAACCTACTCGCTGGCAAAGTCGGCATTATCTCCGGCGCCCTGAACGAAGAATCCATTGCCTGGAAAGTGGCACTCAAAGCCCACGAAGAAGGCGCCCGCATCGTGCTGACGAATGCGCCCCTCGCCATGCGGATGGGCGAAATCAACAAGCTCGCGGAGCAATGCAATGCGCCTATCATCCCGGCCGATGCCACATCGGTGGAAGACCTGGAGAAGCTTTTCTCCGGTGCGCAGGAGCAGCTAGGGGGTAAGCTAGATTTCGTACTGCACAGCATCGGTATGAGCCCCAACATCCGGAAGGGCAAGCACTACGGTGAGCTGAACTACGACTGGTTCCAGAAGACGCTGGATATTTCGGCGCTATCGTTTCACAAAATGCTAGCCGTGGCCGAGAAGCAAGACGCTTTCAACGAGTGGGCTTCCGTGGTTGGCTTGTCGTATATCGCCTCTCAGCGTGCATTCCTCGACTACACCGATATGTCGCAGGCAAAGGCGATGCTCGAAAGCATTGCCCGCAGCTACGGACAGCGTCTCGGTAAGCTGAAGAAAGTGCGCGTGAACACCGTAAGCCAGTCGCCTACGAAAACCACGGCGGGCACTGGTATTTCTGGCTTCGATGCTTTCTTCGAGTACGCCAACAAAATGTCGCCGCTTGGCAACGCATCCGCCGAGGCTTGCGCTGACTACTGCATCAGCCTCTTCTCCGACCTGACCCGCTACGTGACCATGCAAAACCTCATGCACGATGGCGGCTTCAGCACCACGGGTATTTCGGAGGAAATCGTGGAAGCTATTACTGCCGTGACCAAGCAGAACGTTTAGATAGGTTTTTGTTACATCGTGGGCACGTAGCACGGGTACTTACGACTTCTAACAAATACAAACGACCTGTCTCCACTGGAGAGGCAGGTCGTTTGTATTAGGAGCTGGGCCAGTTGATATAGAATTTGAAGGCTAAACTATTAGGCGGATTATGCACGTTAGAATTTATCATAACGTGAAGCAATTAGCAAGAAGAGTAAGTAGAAAAGAGGAACTTAGAAGAGTTTCTTGTCAAAGCGCCCCTCCGTGATAATCACCGAGTCACAGCCGGGCTGATATAACTTGAAGTGGAAGGTGCCCGCGATGATTCCAGCGGTGAGGTCCAGTCGGGTAATGGTGAGTGCACCTGCCTGGTACTGCGGACCATCTTGCAGGAATTCGCACCCCGTCTTCTCATCGCTGAATAAGGCGCCGGAATGGTGACGCCGAGTGAGCGGATAGATGCCTACACGGGTCAGGCTGTCGGAATAGAGGACAATATGTTGGTCGCCCTTCTGCTCCAAGCGGTAGGTGAAAATGTTGAGGGTACCGCCTTGGTAGCCCGGATCATAGTCCACGGAGTAGTTTCCTGTGCCGTTAAACCCTTTCGGCTTCCAAGCTTGCCCATTGAGCAGGCACCCGAACGTCTCGGCCCCCGTCTGCGTAGCGGGTGGGAGTTGCTCGAGCGGGGTGGGATCGTGCTTTTTGTGGCATTGGACGAATAGTATATTGACACTAAGTAGGACTACTAGTGGGATTTTCATAAAAGAAAGAATAAGGTAACATCAACTGTTCTGCAGAATAGTCATCTCCTGTTTTCCAAAAGGAGGAGCACCAATGCGCAGCTTACTTTATAATGCAGGCAAATCATCAAAAACCTAGCTAGGCTTTTTGCTTTCAAGCACCTAGGCCATCACCGAAACCATCTGAAGCGCTACTTCGCCGAGCTGTTGATTGCCTCGAATTTCTACCTGCTCGCGCACATGGTCCGGCCGAAGGCTCTTCGAGAACAAACGCCAAGCAACATCCGGCGGAACGACCACTTCGGTTGCCACATTAGGAGACGCTTCGGTAAATGCCCAACCGCTCTCGGCTTTCTGCAAGTACCAAGAGCCGCCGATTTCGGTCGGAATGGTGAGTTGCACAATGGTAGCAGTTTCAGCGTCTACGGCGCGATACGTGTGGGGCAAGCCGCGCATGAAGATGTTGATGAACGGATAGAAAAACTCGCGTGTCATGAGCCCCGGCTGTTGGACAGCATCGCGAATTTGTTGCTGGTGTAACCACTTCTCAGTGTATTCGCGGGCAATATGCATCCAGTTCTGGCTTTCGCTTTCGCCCGTCCACGCCACCGAGAAGGGCGACAGAGCAAACGGATCCAACGAGGCGTAATAATCGCAGAACGGCTGGCCCGTTGCTTCATGCAGCAGGATGAGCAGGCCAGGGCTGACGCGCTTCATGGCTTTCACCCAGTCAGCATTGAGGCCATTCAGGAAATCGACCAAGTCCTGGTAAGAGTGAATAGGCGGGGGAGCTTCCCCGGTGTAGTGGTCGCGCAGCATTGACAGCACCCGGAGGTTGCCATCAAGCAAGTGCGCCACTACATCTTTAACCTTCCACAGCTTGGCAATGGTTTGGCGCTGCCAATCTTCCGGCGTAAGCGACTTTAACAGCGCCATGAGCTTTTCATCGAGCTGCGGAAGCAAAGGCACTACGTTGATAGGTGGCTCTGGCATAAGAGTTTCAGAAAGCTAGGTGCGCAGCAAAACTATAAGAACGTTGTGATCGAACGCAACGAAGTAGACGCCTACCCAGCGAGGGTGCTAAAAATCTAAAGCAAGTTGCCGGCTTACCGATTCGGCTGCTGTATCTAGGTTGGATAAAGCTACTCCGATCAAGCGTACACCTTGCGGCAGCGGGAATAAGGCCGATAGTAACTCTTGGCTAATCCGCTCGAATTGGATTTGATCGCATAACGGAGCTAGGAAACTGCGGCTGCGCGTGATTTGCTGAAAGTCAGCATATTTCACTTTCAGCGTGAGCGTGCGGCCGCGCAAATTCGTTCGTTCGCAGTAGTTCCACACCTTCTCTACGCAAGGCTGTAAAGCCTCGGCTAGCTCTGGCAGCGTGGCTAGGTCGTGCGGAAATGTCGTCTCGGTACCAATAGATTTCCGAATACGGTCGGCTACAACAGGCCGATGGTCGATGGCGCGCGCAATGGTGTAGTAATAAGAGCCCGCTTTGCCGAAGTGCTGCCGCAGAAAAGCCTCCGATTGCTGGCGCAAATCCCAGCCGGTGCGGATGCCCAGCTGGTTCATCTTGGCCGCTGTTACCTTGCCCACACCATGAAATTGTCCGACCTCTAGCTGCTCCACAAAAGCTAGGCCCTCGTGCGGCAGGATTACAAACTGGCCGTTGGGCTTGCGGTAGTCGGAAGCTAGCTTCGCTAGGAACTTGTTATAAGAAATACCGGCGGAAGCCGTTAGTTGCGTGTCTTGCAGGATACGAGCCCGAATTTGGGTGGCTATGCGCGTAGCAGACGGAATATTCTGCAGGTTATTAGTCACATCCAGATAGGCTTCATCCAGCGACAAAGGCTCGATAAGGCGTGTGTATTCGGCGAAAATGGTGTGAATCTGCCGCGAAACAGCCTTGTACACCTCAAAACGAGGCGGCACAAACAACAGATCCGGGCACAAGCGCCGAGCTACCGCCGCCGACATGGCTGAGCGCACGCCAAACTGCCGGGCTTCGTAGCTGGCAGCGGCCACCACCCCCCGTTCGCGGGCACCGCCAACGGCCAATGGGCGGCCACGCAAAGCGGGGTCGTCGCGCTGTTCCACCGACGCGTAGAAGGCGTCCATGTCCAGGTGGATGATTTTGCGCGGTCTTTCCTGCTCGTTCAACTCTGCTGTTAGCACTCAACAAAGATACAAGAGCTAGCTCGATCGTTGACCTGTAAGCAGGACGCGCGAGAAGATTTTAAACGATTGCTGGGCTGGTTCAACGGAAGTGTACTATAGTGTTATACTGCGTTTTATGGGTGAATAGCTGGCTATTCCTTGTATTAAACAAGGGTGGTTGTAAATATTAATATCAACTTTTTTGAATGCATTGCGTTTAGGAAAGCAGAACAGTTGCTTTGGTGTTATGGCAAGATGATTGCACTCCATAATTGTTCCTATTGTAGGATTTTATTGAACTAAATAAACATCGCCATGAAAAAGATCAGTCAGCTGATGAGCTTGGTATTGGTGCTTTCACTGTTATTTGGCCAAGCTGCTCAGGCCCAAGAAAGGAAACGCTGGAGCCCGCAAGCTAAAGGTACGGTTATCGGCTTAGGTGCTGGTGCCATTACCGGAGCCGTCATTAACAAGCGCAATCGGGCCGTTGGTGGCGCCGTTGGCGGCGTAGTAGGAGGGGCGGCCGGCTATGCGATAGGTAAGCACAAAGACAACAAGAACAAAGAAGCGGCGCGCATTGCCGCCGCCAACCGGGCTGCGGCGGCTCGCGTTGCGGCGGCCAACCGTCGTGCGGAGCTAGCTCGTCAGGAAGCCAGCCGGGTGAAAGCCGCTGCCGCGCCGTCTACTGTGCCAGCAGCTAGCCTTGCGGCCGTGAATGCCGCCGCCCTCTACGACGCCAAAAGCGGCGCCGCGTATCTGCCGAACCCATCGTACGGCAACCGTTCGACGGCTTATTCTACTTCCGAGTACAGAAGAAAAAGCTGGTAAGACCTAGCTGCCTTCGTCTTGAAAGCCCAGGCGCATCTGCTTGGGCTTTTTATGTCGCTCAATATCCTCTCACTACCCCACTCTCATGAAAGCTTTTGTTAGTGCCCTGTGCGCTACTGTTTTGCTCGCCTCGTGCTCTGGTTCCGCTGAAAAGGTAAACGTGCAAGACCTAAATCAGCAGTTTATTCAGGCTTGGAACAACAAAGACGCCGACAAGGTAACTGCCTTGCTAGCCGACGATGCCCAGTTCTTACAAGGGGAAACCCACTTTAGCGGCAAGTCGGAAATAACCGATAAATGGGTGAAAGCTACCTTAGGTACTATTACCAATCTGAAAACCAGCATTGTAAGCTCCGAGGCTGATACCCACACGGCGTACGAAGCTGGTACGTTCTCCGTCGATGTGCTTCCTTCGGCTCCTAGTGAACCACAAGGATTTGGCGAAGGCAACTTCATTCTGCTATGGAAAAAAGGTGCCGATGGCGCGTGGAAGCTAAGCTACGCGCAATTAGAAGATTTGCCGGTGCAAGCCAAAAATCAATAGCCTAGCATAGCCACGATCTGGTAGCTAGATTCTACTTTCGGGGGCTAGGTCAGAAGCGCTGCTCAAGGTGCTTCTGACCTAGCCCCCGCTTTTTGGCTATCGGATTGGTTATGTTTTTCCTGAAGGAGATGAAGTATAAGAACGTGCTGTTGCTGTGGAGCTTACTGCTCATCGCTGGTAGTGCCGCACAGGCGCAAGAGGCCGCACCCACTGGTCCCATTATTGTGGCGCAAGATGGCTCCGGCACGTATCGTACGGTGCAGGAGGCCGTGAATGCCGTGCCCAACCAAGTTCAGACACAAGTGGTCATCCGGGTGAAAAAAGGGACTTACCGCGAAAAGCTGGTGGTGCCCGCGCTAAAAACGCACATTTCACTCCTAGGAGAGGACAAAAACAACACCATCATCACCTATGATGACCACACTGGCAAGGGCGACATCAATACCTATACTTCACACTCGGTGCTGGTGCAGGGCAACGACTTCAGGGCCGAAAACATCACCTTCGAAAATACGGCTGGCTACACGGCTGGGCAAGCCGTGGCGTTGCACGTAGAAGCCGACCGCTGTGTGTTTAAGAACTGCCGTATGGTGGGCAACCAAGATGTGCTGTTCCTCGCCACCGATAACAGCCGCCAGTACTACCAAGACTGCTATATCGAAGGCACCACCGACTTTATCTTCGGTTCCAGTACGGCCGTGTTCGACCATTGCACGATTTACAGCAAGAAAAACTCCTACATCACGGCTGCTTCCACGCCGGCGGGGCACCCCTACGGATTTGTGTTTCTGGATTGCAAGCTGACGGCTGACACGACGCGGGCTACCCAGGTATACCTAGGTCGGCCGTGGCGGCCGAGTGCGCGGGTGGTGTATTTGCGCACGGAAATAGGCGGCCACATCGTGCCGGCAGGCTGGCACAACTGGAGCAAGCCCGAGAGCGAAAAAACAGCCTACTACGCCGAATACAAGTCGACAGGGCCAGGGGCCAAGCCGCAAAGCCGGGTGCCTTGGTCACATCAGCTCACCGCAAAAGAAGCCAAACAATACACGTTGAAGCAAGTTTTTTCGGGCCCTGTGCCCTGGGACCCGGCGAAGAAATAGCCTAGGTCAGCCAAATGGCGCGGCTCCACGTACGTAGAGCCTTAGTTGACCTAGCTTATGGCTGCATCCCCTAGTATTTCTACTCTGCTGCGCCGGTTCGACCGGTGGGCTACGCCGGTACTGCTGGCTGTCGGCGTGGCCGTGTTCGTGGGTGAGGTTATGCGGCCGTTGCGCCGCCGTACGCGCCCACGCGCCGAGCGATGGCCAGTCAATGTGGGCCTAGCCGCTCCTTCGCTGGTAGGAATGCGTCTGACTTTGTTGCCCGCGATGGTCGGCCTGACGCAGGTAGCTGCTCGCCATCGTTGGGGCCTGTATCGGCTCAACTTACCAGCGCCCGTTCGCGTGCTGGCGGAGTTACTCGTGCTCGATTATGTATCCTACTCTTGGCATCGGCTGCTGCACGCGCCCTTCTTGTGGCGCTTCCACCGCGTACACCACATCGACCTAGATATGGACCTCAGTACGGGTTGGCGGTTTCATGCGGGGGAGATGCTAGCTAGCATTCCATACCGGGGCGGCGTACCGGCGCTGGTAGGCGTGCGGCCGAGCACGTTGCTCGCCTACGAAGCTGTTTTTGAAGCTTGTACCGCCTTTCACCACTCCAACTGGGGCCTGCCAATTGCTGTAGAGCGAGCACTGGCGCGCATCATGGTAACGCCGCGTGCGCATGGCATTCACCATTCCGTAGTGCACCGCGAGACGCAGAGTAACTTCGGCGTCGTGCTCACGCTCTGGGACCGGCTCCACCAGACGTTGCGCCTCAACGTGCCGCAGCAGGAGCTAACCATCGGCGTGCCGGCATACCCTGATCCGGCGGAGGAAACCGTGATGCACCTGTTGGAGCTGCCCTTGGCCCCGCACCGCCCATGGGCGCGCCCCGATGGCTCCGAACCGGAGCGAGCGTCACAGCCTGGCGCAGTAAGTCAGCTGGCAGAGTAAGCGGCGAAGCTTAGCATATAGTCAACGAAAGCCTAGCTCGACACTACCTAGCTAGGTAATAACCTTCCGCGGAAGGCCGCGTTCAAATAAGCCACCCTCCCAGCAGGGCGTGTACCCTCAGACAAAATGCCCAAAACGATGCCAGAGCAACATTCTCTCGAAGACGTATTAAACACGCAGCAAAAGAAGCTAGCTTTTTTTCAGAACCTAGTGCTGCTCGCCGCCGCCGATAGCGTGCTAACCCAGGATGAAAGTGATTTTCTAGTACAGATCGGTGATAGGCTAGGTCTCAAGCCGGAAGAGGTAATGCCCATTGCCGATAACATTGGCGTGCTCAGCTTTATCGTGCCGGCGGAAGGCATTCAGCGTACGCTGGAGCTGCAAACCCTGGTGCAGATGATGCTGCAAGACGGGCAAATCGACGCCCGCGAATACGGTTTGTGTATGGAGTACGCACACCGTATTGGCTACGGCAAAGCCATCCTCGATGATATGGTGAGCCAGTTGGCCGGCGGTCCGCCCAACCCGAATCCTAACCCACCTACCGTAAGCTAGCCCGCTTCGTCAGTTTTGAGCCCGGTGAGGTATCTGATTTAGCTGCTTTAGCAGACACACCAGATACCTCGCCGGGCGCGAACTGATAGACAGGCACTCAGCCGCCGCGGCCTTTCACGCCTGGGTACAGCGTCTGCACAATATCGCTCTGCACAAACTTTTTGGTGCGCGCGTTCATCATCGTGAGGCAACCACCATAAGCGGCCCCCTGATCTATGTTCCACACGTTGGAGCGCTGCACGGGCAATATGCTCTCGGGCCACGTGGGCGTGTGGCCAATGAAGCAAGCCGCGTAGCCGTGGGCGATTTCGCCCGTGCTCCATAGCGTGCGGTTCCAGATTAGGTCGTAAGGATCTTGATCTTCAATGGGTTCTTCGGGGTCGTAGCCGCCGTGTACGTAGAGGTTGTCATACTCGTCGAGAAAGTAGGGAAGCTGCTTGCTGAAAAACTCCTGGTAGTGGCGCTGCGTCACCTCTGGCTCAAAGCACTGATACGCTTCGTAGGTTGCTTGCCCGCCTTGCCTGTACCAGATGTACTCGATATCCTCAAACGCGGGCTGGGTCGCCATCCAATCGGTAGTCCACGAATCGTGGTTGCCTTGCAGCCAGATGCTGTTTGGGATGGTTAGCAGCCGTTCCACACATTCCGGCGTTTCGGTCCAGCCGTCCGACACGTCCCCGATTTGCACCAGCCGATCGATGCCCGGCCGGAAAGGGCTGCGCTCCAATACTTGCTCCAAGGCACGAAAAGCGCCGTGAATATCGCCTACAACGTACGTTTCCATAGGTGTTGCCGCAAAAAGTAGAAGGTGATGGGAGGAAACCAGCACAACCCAAACCACCGATTAGGGTAGTTTTTGCGCTAGGTAATAGTAAGGTTCAAACAGGTGATGCTGAAAGATTTTGCCTTTTACGTCCGGATACCGTTGCCGGTAAGCCGCATCGGCATATAATACGATCATTGTGCCCGTGCGCACATAGTTGCTGCTCGGGTAATACGGTGCCGGCTGGTATCCTTCCAGCTGCTTGGCCACGCGCTTGCCCACCACCGTACCTAGGTATTTTTGGTAGGCACGCTGGGCCTTGCGGGTGGGGCGCTCCAACTGACGGTACAGATAGCTAAGCACGAGGCGCTGCGGCAGCTTCTGTTTGCCAATGGCTTCCTTGGCATTGGTAAATGGATTGGTCGTGTTGAAGTCCCGAATGGTCTGGATGGAAATGGGCACCTCTGGCACCCAGTCGGCGGAGTTTACCACGTCGAGGGCCCAGCTACCGGTGGCGCTCTGGGCCTGCGCTTCGTAGTCGTAGGCGTAGTATAAGTTGCCTGGCTTGGGACCCGCACTGCAATAGGTTTTCAGCCGGATATCGGCGGGTATTTTTTGCTGCCGCTGCAAGGCACGCAAGTGCGAGGTGAGCAGGTAGGCAATGCCGCCACCCTGGCTGTGACCCATCACCACAAAGTCGCGGATGCCGCGCTGGTAGCACGAATCCACCTTGTGCACGATGTTATCGGCCAGAAACGCCATGCCTAGCAGCCAGCCCGCGTGCACGGCCGCTTGCGGGTGCGTCGACAGCTCGTAGGAGAACGTGCGGGTGGCGGAAAGCTTCAGCTCGCCCTTGGCTGGCAGCATGGCTGCGTAGAAGTTTTCGAGCCAGCTCACGGAGTTGGCCGTCGTGCCCCGAATGCTCAGCACGGCTACCGAGTCAGGACTGGTCCATAAATCCCACCGATTATCGAGGCCGAGGATCGGCGAGCGGTACACCATCCGAAAGCGAGTGGGGCGCGGAATTTGGCCGAAAAATGCCGTGTCGGCAATGCGGGCGTGCAGGCGCAGCAGCTCCAAGTATTCGGCCTTGTCGAAACCCGGGTGCAAGGGGCGAGCCTGAACACCTAGGGCCATCGTCAGCACCAGCCAACTCACGAGAAAGATCTGTTTCATAAAACGTAACATCAAGCAGAGAGCTGTACGCGCTAAGCTGCTGTCAAGCTACGCAATAGTCAGATTGATTGTGAGTTGTGCTAAGAAGTGGTCCGGTAATAATGGCTGGTAGTATGAGATACCTAGGTGTTATGGCGTCCCTAAGCTGCCGTTTGGGCGAGTTCCTGCAAGATGTGCATGGCTTTCGTCGCGTCGTGCGCCGCCACAAAAATATGATCGTGGTAATAGGCGGCTACCACGTTGCAGCTCACATCGGCGTGGGCTAGGGCTTGCGCGAAAGCCGCCGTGAGACCTACCGCTTCCAGCGCCGAGTGCACCGTGAGGGTAATCCAAGCTGCCACAAACGAATAGGGCAGCCGCAAACGGTCGGCAGTAGCTTGCGGAAGAATGACCGTGAGGCCTTCTTGTTCTTTAAACAAGCAGATGACCTCGGCTAAATCGACTTCGGCTAGCGAAGCCACTGTGCAGAATACATAGGTGCCAGGCTGTAGTGCTGGCTGCATGGTGCGTAACAGCTGTGCTAAGTTGGTTTCGCCACTCATAAGAAATACCATGGGAAGTGTTACACTGGTCTGATGCTTTGCTGCATACGGCCGCTAGAGCAGCGCACCGCTACGTACCTAGCTTGTGCGCGAGCCACTCACTCGTTTCGCGACTACTCTGCTGCTCTACTAGCTTCAGAAAGGCCTCGGTCGTCGCGACTTTAGCGGCGGCGGTTCTGGTGAGAATACGGAAGAATTGCGCATCGCCAACCCGTTGATGAAGCTCATATAAGACGACGGTGCCTTTGTCATAAATCACCCGCCGGAAGCTAGGATAGTCGTTCTTTCTGACATCGAAGTTGATAATAGCGGGTGCCCCAGTTGCCGACTTCTGGCGTTTGCTCAGCTCCTTCCGGAAGCTCGCTGTGTCGCCAGCAGCCTTTAAGTAAAGCAAGCCCGAGTAGGTGGCAAATGCTTCATTCAACCAGTTGTCATAAGTATTCCAAACGCCGTAGCCCCACCATTTATGGCTGATTTCGTGCGCGAGGATCAGGAGGTCGCCGGGATCTTTGGTGTCGAAAGTCAAGTACGCAATAACGGCGGCATTATCCAGCAAGCCCGAAGCCGTGCGGTTAACGTTAGGCAGCAGAAATGTAAAGTTGCGAATGGGGTCTTTGCTACCGAATAAGCGGTTTTGGTAGGCAATGATCTTGCGAGCATCCGCCAGCAGCAAGGTGTCGTTGGCGCTAGTGGCGCGGTTAGCTTTCTGAACCGTAATGTGCACGTTGTCCGACGTAGAAACCAGCTGCGTAAAGCGCTGAGCCGCAATAGCCGTAATTTCAATGCTAGGTCCTGTACCCGTAAACGTGTAGGCGCCGGGTGCCGTGCGAAGAGGCTCGTGGGTGCTTACCACTTGGTAGGACTCCGGTACGTGTACGGTAAGCTGGTAGTCTACTAAGTCGTATTCCTTGTCCGGAATGGTGGGTAGCCAATTTGCTTGCGCCGTGAAATCGGCCAGGCCATCAGTGTGATACCGCTCGCTGATGATACCACTATACTGTATTGTAACCGTCTGCTGAGGCTTGGAGCGGGTAAATTGCAGGGCGAGCCGGCGGAGCGTGTCTTTCTGAAAGGTGTCGTAAAAGGCAGTGGCGGTGTACGCCCGCAGGGTGCCGCCCGTCACCTTTCCGACGGCGAACTGCTTGTTGAGGTTGAGCAACAGTCCGCCAGCAGGAACGGCGGCATCGAGTGTATAGCGGCAGGAGAAAGAATGAGTTTCGGGATAGATAGTAAGGTCTACCGCCACTTTGTTTTTGGCTCGACTGGTGAAGGGAAGCAGAGATAACAGAAGGCAAACGAGTAAGAAATGCTTTCTCATGCAGGAGATAGGAGACTAGCGTAGGGGGCAACAAGCTACGAATATCCTCGGCTCGGCTCGTCATAGTTGACTGCTGATGGTGAGCGAGTAGGTGACGAGACGACAGGTGGCGCAAGACCTAGGCGAGCGTTGATGAAAGTTTGGTACAGAATTTACTTGAGCTAGCCAAGCACAACCTTAGTAAGTGCCTCTATTCCTGCCTTTTCTATCTATATACCTGATTTCAAACAATTTGTCCTGCATGAGAAACGGACTACTCTCTTCATTAGCACTTGGCGGATTACTGCTGCTAAGCACAGCCCAAAACACAGCAGCACAAACGTCAACTGACCAGGCGTCGGACCGGATGTCGTGGTACACGGTGGAGAACAACACGCTCGTGTTGCGGACCAGCAGCAAGAATAAGCCAGTGAAAACCACGCCTGTAACCAAGGACGTTACGTTTTCCGATGGCACGCACGTCGAGTTCGGAACCCACGCGTTGGTACGGCAGGATGGCAGTCGGGTCGAGCTGAAAGAAGGCGACATTCTGAGTGCCAGCGGGCAGCTAGCTTCCGCTCCTACTGCCAAGCCGCGCGCAAAGGCGGTAACAGCTTGGGGTGGTACCTCAGCGCCATTCACGTACCAGCCCGCAGCGCCCGTCAACGGCAAACTGAAGGGCGTGGTAGAGCTAGGGGCTAGCGGCTTCAACATGTTCATTATTCGCATGGATGAGCAGCGCAATTGGAAGCTGGAAAAGGTGGAGTACGGTAACAGCCTGGTAATGGAAAACATGGCCACGGAAGAAGATATCCGGAAAGGACTGAAAGCCTACATCGGGCAGATGCTGGATTTCGGCGTGGGTGGCCAGGACATCCACTTTGTGGTTAGCTCCGGGGCCGACATGGCCAAGGTGACGACGCCCATTGTGCAGGGCCTCAAAGCACTGAACTACGTCGTCACGACCGTGACGCCAGCGCGCGAAGGAGCGCTCGGGTTTAAAGCTGCCGTGCCGAAGCCGTACGTCGATAAAGCATTCATGGTCGATATGGGCTCGGGCAACACCAAAATTGCTTGGCTGGAAAATGGCACGTCGAAAGTGGTAGATACCTACGGCGCGAAATATTTTCAGATAACCACTGACACGGCCGCCGTGGCTAAGGAAGTGCGCACAAAAGCCGCGCAAGTACCTAGCTCACTCCGCGGGACGTGCTTCATCATGGGCGGTATTCCCTTCGAAATGGCTAAGGTAGGTCGGCAGGAAAAGGAGCCCTATACTGCGCTACAACCCGCCGCTGCTTACACCCAGTTGCAAGGGGCTAAATCGGAAGCTGGCTTGAACATCTACCGGGCCATTGCTGCGGCCACAGGCTGCCAGCAGTTTATTTTTGGTTGGGACACAAACTTCACCATCGGCTATCTGCTGTCGTTGCCTTAACGGGCCTATACAGCAACCACTTAAGCTTTTAAGAGGCAACGGGTGACGTGCTCATCCGTTGCCTTTTTCTATAAGAAGCAGCCAATTAGAAGCCGCACCGAAAAGCTAGGTGGTGGTATCTCGCCGGTAAGTATCAGCGGTACGACGCTAGCTAGCCTCTACTTTGGCGGAGAAGGTAGACCTCGTGCTCTAAAAAATGCGTCAACTTTTCGGTTGAATTCGTCGGTGTGCTCCTGAAGGGTAGCGTGGCCACTATTGGGCAGAATCCACAGCCACGCGTGAGGAAGACTTTGGTAAATAGCCACCGTGTGCTCAGGGCGGATAACGTCACGGTCGCCGGCGATGATAAAGGTGGGTACCTTGATTTTAGCCAACGCCGATAGCGGGACGTGGGGCTCTTTCCAGTCGAGCAGGAACACTTTCCAGTCGTTCCTGCGCTTGGGGTCAGCGAAGGTTTGGCCCTTGCCCTCCTTATAACCGCGCTGCATTTGCTGCCACAGTTCCGGCATTAGGGCCGTAGAGTCAGGCCATAGGTTCGCGCCGGTGGCCGCTAGCTTTTTGACCTTGTTTGGGTGGCGCAGCGCTAGGATCAGCGCCGTGATACCTCCGTCGCTCCACCCCAGCACGTACGCCGAATCGAGGCGCAAGTGCGTGAGCAAGGCCGCGCAGTCGTCAGCCATCATCTCGAAACTGAGCGAATCACCGGTATCCACCGATTTGCCGTGCGCTCGGCTATCCAGGGCAATAACCTGGTAGCGCTGAGAGAAATACGGAATGTTCTTATGAAAGTCCTTGCTCGTGCCGCCATTGCCGTGAATGAGCAGCAAGGGCGCGCCAGTGCCATACGTTTCGTAGTACAGCTTCACGCCGCGCACCGTAGCGTAGTGGCCGGCCGCGGGGTTGTTGCCGTACGGTAGCGCTTGACCCAGTGCTACTTGTGTAAGGAAAAGCAGAACGAAGAGTAGGGCGTGACACTTCATAAGCTAGGTCTCTTTTAAGCTAGCGCGGGTGTGCTTACACCTAACTAGCACCTTGTGGCGCGCTCACCGATGAGCGAGCGTTTTGCCTGCAACTCTGGCAACTTAGCGTCTTTATTTATCTTAAACCATGGTGACCATGGAGAAAGGATTACCTTTTGGACAATAGCACACATGTGCCAGAAACCTAGAAACTTGCGTAATGAGAATCGGACACGTTTATCTGTGCTTGGCTTTGCCGTTGTTGCTAACGGAATGCAATTCAGCTCCTACGACACCTACCGCATCCACCACCCCGCTTGCTGCACCTGCCACACCAGGTGAAAAATGTTCTGTGAAACTGCCTGGCGGCATAGAGTTCACCCAGTCGCTCAACAACGCTGCAAAAAACGCAACCACCAACAACGGAAAACTGTCGCTCCGTAGCGAAGCCAAAAAGGATAATTTTAACGACCCAGACGGGAAACTGACCAATAACACAGCTCCCGTACTACTGACCAAAATAGACAACAAAAAGCCGTTCACGTTGACGGCGAAAATAACCCCGGAATTTTTAGAGACGTACGATGCCGGTGTCCTCTACATATATAACAAAGAGGATCTGTGGCAGAAATTCGCCTTCGAAAGAGATGAGCGGGCGAAAACGCGCATCGTGAGCGTACGAACCATAGGCACGTCCGACGATAATAACCACGACGTTGTAAACAATAAAAGCGTGTACATGAAAATATCATCCGACACTAAGACCGTCGGATTCTATTACTCGCTAGACAACGCAACGTGGCAGCTAGTACGCCTCTACAAAAATGATTATCCCGCCGAAACGTGGGTAGGCGTCAGCTCACAATCTCCCATTGGCAACGGTTCCGTCACTCAGTTTGAAGACTGTACGCTGACGGAAACAAGCATCAAGGACTTTAGAATGGGTATTTGACGCGCGAAGAAAGCTAGGTCTCTCAGACCTAGCTTTCTTCCTCTACCGGCGTATCCGCTTGGGCAGTGGCCTGATAAGAATCGGCGTACTTGAAGTCGTCAAGCCAGTAGGCCGAGCTTACGATTTCAAACACTGCTGACTTTTCTGCCCGCATGCCAAGACGCAGTTGCCAGATAATGGCTGAGGCTTCAGGGAAGCTACTGCCCTCCAACTGCTCATGAAACAAGCGCTTCAGTAGGGCATTGTCGGGCATGCCTTGGGCGAGTAACCGCAGAAAAGGCGCTTCTGGCTGCGCATCGAAGAGGCTAAACCCGTTAGGGTCTTCCGTCGTGAGCTGCACCTGAAACTGGACGGCGTCGGCCCGCGGAAATTTACCGTTGTAGGCTGTGTAGAGCAGCTGCGTCGCTTTGAAGAAGCCTTCGTGCTGTTCAAGCTGCGGGTTTTCTTCCCAAAGCTTCTCCGTCAGCATTTGGTGAGCTAGGTTCTCGATCTGGCCAGCCGTTAGCTGTTCTTCGAATATATGCTCCAGTACGAGTTGAGCTGCTTCAGCCGGTTCCAGGTCTGCCAGAGCCATTAGGCACATTGCTTTTAGCTCGTCAGGGGCTAGCTCCTCGGGGTTATCGTAGCCAGTTTTGAGAAGCAGGGCTTTGTAATCCTGCGGTTGCCAAGAGCCAGGAAGTTCAGAAAGGGTATCGAAGGAAAGCCGTTCGACGGTGAAGGTCTGCATAAGAGAAAGTTCAGAAAGTAGCTAAATAGTCGTGGGCAGAGAAAAGCCCGCAACTGTTTAGCTTACGGCGTCGGGGCAAAAGCAACTGTAAATGCTAGGATTATCTGAGCTAGACTAGGGTCTTTGCTGATAATAACATGTTGCTCTTCTACTGACAGACTGCTAAGCTCTTAAGCCGCTGTATCCTCCACTTCATCCCCGTCATCCACCATCACGCGAGCTAGCTTTTCGATATTTAAACTCCGCGCCGAAGCATCGAAAATCTCGCGGTAGGTACCACGCAGGTCGTAGAGGTGCTCGTGGGTGCCGCTTTCCACCATGCGACCCTGCTTCATCACGTAGATGCAGTCGGAGTCCACGATTTGGGCTAGGCTATGGGAGATGATGACCACCGTGCGGCCTTGCTTAATAGCTTCGAGGGAGTTCTTGATTTGCTCGGTGGCAATGGCGTCGAGCGAGGCGGTAGGCTCGTCGAGGAAGATAATGGGCGGGTTCTTCAGGAACAGCCTAGCAATCGCAATACGCTGCTGCTGCCCGCCCGAGAGCTGCTGCGCGTCGCTCTGATAGCCTTTCGGCAACTCCATAATCTGCTCGTGCAGGTAGGCTTGTTTGGCTGCGTACTGAATTTGCTCGAAACTAGCATCCATTAGGCCGTAGCGGATATTCTCCTCGATAGTACCCTTGAAAATGTGGTTCTTCTGCAGCACTAGCCCAATTTGCTGGCGTAGGGCATGGGTATCGTATTCGGCTAGGGGTTTGCCATCGAGCAGCATCTTGCCGCAGTCGGGGGCGTAGAACTTGCAGAGCAGGTTGATTATGGTGCTTTTACCGGCCCCACTAAGGCCTACTAGCGCAGTGGTTTTGCCGGCCTCAATGGTCAGGCACACGTCGTACAGCGCTTGGGTGCCGCTGGGGTAGGTGAAGTCAACGTTGCAGATGTCGAAGGTACCTAGCAGGTGCTCGGGCTTGAGCGGACCGGTAGGCTCTACGGCGTCTTTGGCGTCCAGAATATCAAAGAAGCCCTCGGAGTAGGTGAGGGCATCGTTCATCTCGTCGTAGATGCGGTGCAACTGCCGAATGGGCGCCGATACGTTGTTGAACAGCAGGATATGGAACATGATGGCCCCAATGCTGATCTGCCGGTCGAGCACCAAGTAGGCTGTCAGGATGATAATAAGCACCACGCCAATTTGCTCGGTGAAGGTTTTGAGGCCGTCGTAGAGAAAGTTGGTTTTGCGGGTTTGGAGCTGTGCATCCTGCAAAGCATCCTGCTGAGCATTCTGCTTTTCTTCTTCGTAGTCTTCGCGGACGAAGCTCTTAATGACTACGGCCGAGTCGATGAGGTTGACTAGGCCTTGGCTACGTGCCTCGCGTAAGCCGCGCAAAGCGCGGCGGGTGCCGTTGAGCTTATCAGCTTGTCGGTAGCTTAGCCAGAAGTATATGGGTAGCACCGCCACGGCCACGAGGCCCACGTACACATTAGCCATGAACATGACCACTAAGGCCACAATGGAGTTAGCGAACAGGGGCAGAATGTCGATGAAGAAGTTCTGCACCAGCTTCATCAGGCTTTCCACGCCCCGGTCGATACGGGTCTGTAGCTTGCCGGTTTGGTTGCCATTGTCGGCGTAAAAACCTAGCTGGTAGCCCACCACCTTGTGCACCGCGTCGTGCATGAGGTGACTCGACACGCTGATGCGAATTTTCTCACCGTAAAACTTTTGCCCGAACTGGATGAGTGTATTAATGATTTCCTTGCCGAGCAGCAGTCCGCTGACCGCTAGCAGCAGCGGCATGCCCTGGGCCAAACCTAGGTTGCGATTCAGCAAGCTTTGCACCGTATCCACGGTGTAGCGCAGCACGAAGGGGTTGACCTGCGCGGCTAGGGAGCCCACCAGCGTGAGCAGCAAGGTGGCAATAACAAGCCCACGGTACGGGCGGACGTAAGGGAAGAGGCGTTGAATAATTTCCCAGAGGCTCATATGCGTCGTTCAGGGCTAGGTAAGGGGCTAGCTTGATTAGACGAGCTTTGTGGGAGTGGGGTTATGCCAGAAGATAGCAAAGCCCGACCTTGAGTCGGGCTTGTAATGCACTCTGATATCAGGTCTCTGAATTATCTACGATTGTTGACGCATCAATTTATTTAATCTTGGCTGAAGAACCCAGATGCCGAAAATAGAAAACCAAATAAGGAAAAAGTCTGCTAAGTAGTCACTGATGTGCGCTTCTCGTTGTAATTCTACAGACCTTATCGTTTTTGCTGCGAATCTGATTCCATAAAATATACAGAACATAGATAGCATGTGTAAAATAATTATGGTCACTATTGCGGTTGTTAAAAGTGATTCTTGAAAATGATATTTGTAATAAATAGATAAGGTTACAACTGTTATTATAGATAAAATATAAGTAGTAGGTATAATAAATAATGCCTTAAATAGTTTTAGGTTTAACTTAGGTTCTTGCATTAGTTGCTTGTTTAAGATGGTAGAGATTGACCATATCCATCCAAATGTTCCTGCGGTAAAAGAGATGGTTATTACAGGGATTGAATACAAAAACAGCTTAATGTTAATTACCGATACGATGTTAAGTAGAAATCCAGCGCCCCATATGATAGTAAAGAGCTGCCAATGTTTGATTTTTAGTAAAAAAGGCATTTGATTTAGATATACAAGTAGATAGTACGCTACTCTGTAAACCTCTATAAACATCCTGCCAAAATAATCTCAAGCATCACCAGTGTTCTTTTCTATATTAGCACTTACACCAGCACCGAATAATGATTCATCTCCTGAATCCCCGAATAAAAGGGTTTTACTAATTGAAAAAAGGCGCCAAACTCCGGGCTCTTGCGGAAACCATTGAGGTGCTGCTCCACCGATGTCCATTCGATGCGCCAGATAAATAAGGTCGAATCTTCGTCGCAATGCCCAAGTTGGTAGCTGAGGCAGTCGGGCGAGGAGGCTAGGAGCTGGCAGGCACTTTTGATGGCCTGCACAAAAGCCGGCTGCTGCTCGGCGGCAATGCGGTAGCGGATATATTCAACGGTCATGGCAACAGGGGCTAGGTAGGCACTGAAGATACTATTTTGCACCTGACTTCCTGTCGTTGCTGCACGTTTCTTATGTCCTAATGTGTGAAGGATCAAAGACTTCTGTCGTGAGGCTAGCTTTTCTTGATCGTCTCCCGCGCCGCCGGCTACTATTTAGGCGTGGTTGAGCGCAGCCACCAGCATGACGCCGCCAATGCGCATCGGGCAGATAGGTGTTCAGCAGACCTTCGCCCATCATAGAAAAGTTCATGGGCAAACCCGCTGCCAGCGCCGACCAGAATAAGGAGGAAGAATGATCCACCTCCAATTCGCATTCCTACAAGACGATCTTACAGATCACCCGGCCAGTGGGCGAGCTGCGTTCTTCTACCTGCTGCTCCTCAACTTCTTGTTTTTTCTTGGTAGGCATTAATTGGTAAGCAGGAAAAGGAGCACCTGCCCAAACACGGTGCAATTTGAGCTGGCCTGTAGCAGTAGAAATTTGCTACGGAATGGTCTTAGCAGGCTCTGCTTCCACAGGCTGCGTCGGAGCAATAGCCTTTTCTCGGAACAGAATCTTATCAATGCGACTCTTGTCCATGTCCATGATTTCGAAGCTGCGGCCATGCCAGGTAAACTGTTCGCCGGTTTTGGGAATGGCACTGAGGATGTGCAGCACAAAGCCACCTAGGGTGTGAAAGCCCGTGAGGCCCTGTTGCTCGGCGGCTGGGATGGCGAAGCGCTCGGCGAATTCGGCAAACGGAAGCTGCGCGTCGATGAGGTAGCTGCCATCCTCGCGCTGGATGATATCGGGCTCTTCTTCGTCGGGCAGTGGTACGTCGCCCACGAGGGCATCAAATAAGTCGTTGATAGTCACGACTCCCATAATGTCGCCAAACTCATTCACGACGATGCCCTGGTGGGCGCGTGCTTCTTTGAACTGTTCTAGCGCCTGGTAGGCTTTGCTATTGGTAGGTAAATACAGGGGCGCTTTTTTCAGATCCCCCAGCCGCGTAAGCTGCTCATCGAGGCTAGGGTTGAGCAGGTCATGTAAATACACGACGCCTTCCAACTCGTCCAAGGTGCCCCGGCAAAGTGGATACATCGACGAAATTCGCGACAGGACTTTCTGCTTGTTAGTGGCCACGTCGTCGTTGATGTTTAGCCAAGCAATATCCTGCCGTGCCGTCATAAGCGAGCCTACCCGCCGGTCACCTAGGTTAAAGACGTTATTCACGATGTTCTGCTCCACTTCCTGAATGGTGCCCGACGAAGCGCCTTCCCGCACCATCGACCGAATTTCGTCTTCCGTTACCGCATTATCTTCTTTGGGCTTGATGTTGAGCAGGCGCATCAGCAACTCGCTGGAAGTCTCAAGCAGCCAGATAAAGGGCGCCGCAATGCGCGACAGCAGCGACATGGGCCCGGCCATGATCTTGGAAATGCCCTCAGGGTTGATCAGGCCGATGCGCTTGGGCAGCAGCTCGCCCACCACTACCGACACGTAGGTGATCAGTCCAACGGTTGCCACCACCGCGATGCTGTGACTGTAGGAGCGAAGCGGCTCTACCTTTTCAATCAGATGCTGCAAGCTAACCGTGAGGCCCGCCCCGCTGAACACGCCCATCAGAATACCAATGAGGGTAATGCCGATCTGGACGGTAGAGAGGAAGCGGTTGGGGTTCTCACTGAGGGCTAGAGCTGCTTTTGCTCGTTCGTTGCCCTGTTGTGCGTCCGTTTCCAGCCTAGCTTTTCGGGACGATACCAGCGCAATTTCCGCCATGGAAAACACGCCGTTCAGAATTGCTAGAAGTAAAATGATCAGGATTTCCATGCTGTACAGCCATCGGATGATGATGGCCTATACGGCTGGAAAAAGGGCTGGTATGCAAAGAGTCGGAAAGTTTAGCAGGCTCAACCTAGCTACGGAGGAGGCAAGCAGAACGGTATTTACGGGGCATTCTGACTTACCTCTTTTTAATCCGTGCTGCTTTCACGAATACTATCTTGTCGGTAGAGCCGTATCTTTGGTCTTATGCAAAACCTCCACCAGCTTATTACAACGAACCCACGTCAGTGTGGTGGGCGGCCCTGTATTCGAGGCATGCGCATCCGCGTAGCAGATATCCTCAACCTGCTAGCGGCAGGCTTGACGACAGAGCAAGTGTTAGCTGAACTACCTGATTTAGAAGCCTTGGACGTCCAAGCAGCTTTGCAATACGCCGCACAACGGCTCGACTATCCGCGCTTAGCCGCATGATCATCTGGCTTGATGCTCACCTGTCGCCATTACTTGCGGCATGGCTGAAGTGGAAGTTTGGCTTGACTGCCGTTCCGTTACGCGATATTGGTTTGCGTGATGCGGAAGATGAAGAAATATTTGCAGCAGCTAAATCCGCAAGTGCCATTGTGTTAACCAAAGATGCTGACTTCCTGCGTTTGCTGGAACGCTACGGTCCGCCGCCACAAGTGCTCTGGGTAACGTGTGGCAACACGTCAAATGAACGTCTGCAACAAGTACTGCTTCAAACATTACCAACCGCGTTGGAGCTGTTAGCAGCCGGAGAGCCACTTGTTGAGATAGGAGATAAGTGAACTCCTCTGCTTGCACTCTTGCATAACGTTCATCCACACTCACCGCGTCAGCCGATAAATCATCAGCGCGGCGCGCTGCACCAGCAGCGGAAACTCCTTTGTGTTAATCGTCTCGCCCGGTGCGTGGGCGCCTTTGCCCGACGAACCTAGCCCATCCAGACAATCGAGGTACTGCGCTACGAGCGACACGTCGCCGGCGCCGCGAGAGCCAGGGTCGCCCGCCGTCACGGGGCCGAAACCTAGGTCGCGGCTTACCTGGTCGGTGAGGGTAGCTAGCTTCTGGTTGCCGGGCGTGGGCGGCATACCGGGTAAGCCATCGGTGAAGGTGATTTCGGCCTTCGTATTTGGCAGGCTGTGGCTCACGATTTCGCGCATTTTGGTGCGGGCGTCTTCCTTCTGCTGCTCGGTGAGGAAGCGTAGGTCGCCGGCTACGTCGACTTCCGGGGAGATGATGTTCGTCTTGCCCACCACTTCGCCGTGTGCTTTGGCCGCATCGTACTTCACCTCCGAGCCGCCCACAATTAGGCCGGGGTTGAAGGTGAGATATTGCTCTTGGCTCAGCTTTTCCCGAAACTCATTCAGGATACGTGCAGCTTCATACACGGCCCCATAGCCCACGTTGGGTTTGAAAATAGTCGACGAGTGCGCTGCCTGCCCAGTGGTTTTGAGCTGCCAGCCGCTGGAGCCGCGCCGGGCCGTAGCCACCGAGTGCAGCCCCGCCGCTGATTCAAAAGCTAGGGCCACCTCCGATTCTTTGGCTTTGGCAATGAAGTCGGCGCGGGCGGCTTCGCCTTTGCCGCTGCGCTCTTCATCACCGGTAAAGTAGGCGGTAATGGTCGTGTTATCGAGCAGGCCGTTTTGCTGCAACGCTTGCAGAGCCGCTAGCATCACCACGTCGCCGCCTTTCATGTCGTTCACGCCTTGGCCCGTAGCAGTGGAGTCGTTGAGCTGGGTGTACTTCGTGAAAGGCATATCCAGCTCAAACACCGTGTCGAGGTGGCCAATGAGGAAGAGCTTCTTGCCCTTTTTGCCCTTGCGCTGCGCTACCAGGTGGCCGGCGCGCTGCATCTCGGCAGGCATATCGACCCAGCTGGTTTTGAAGCCAATCGCATCAAACTGTTTACGGAAAATATCGCCTACTTCGCGTACGCCTTTCACGTTCAAGGTGCCGCTGTTGATGTTCACCACTTGCACCAACAGCTTCTCGCTCTGCGGCATATTCTGCTGCACCGTGGCCACAATCTTCTTCTCGGTAGCCGTGAGTTTTTGGGCGTGCGCAGCGAAAGTACCCGCGAAAGCGCAAGCAAGGAGTAGGCGTTTTCTCATGGAATAGGCTAGGTCAGTTTGCGGAAATGAGCCTAATACTATTCAAATCTGCTATTACTTGTGCACCTCTGAGTTAGATAAACTGCTTGCCAACGCTGTTTTTGCTTCGAGTTAACTCAGCCCAAACTGTGCCAGCAGCGCCTCCTTGTACTGCTTGCCAATCGGCAGCTTCTCGGGTAAGTTGTACAACTCTACCTCGTTGCCGCTGATGGCTTTGATGGCATCCATGCGCACGATGTAGGACTTCTGAATGCGGGTAAAGCGGCTAGCGGGCAGCTGGTCTTCCACCCGACTCATGCGCAGATACGTGATGATGACCCGGTTCTTCAGGATGATTTTGATGTAGTCCTTCATGCCCTCGATGTAGTAGATCTCATCGAAGAGCACCCGCTGCAACGAGTTACCTTCCTTCACAAACAGGTACTCCGGCGCCGGCGGAGCTGGGATGGCGGGTCGGTTATTGAGCACCGCCAACGCCTTATTCACCGCCTTCAAAAAGCGCGGGAATGACACCGGCTTCACAATGTAATCCAAGGCATCTAGCTCAAAGCCTTCCAGTGCGTAGTTTGGGTAGGCCGTGACGAAGATGACGTATGGTGGATTGTGCAAAGACCGAATGAACTCAATGCCATTAACCTGCGGCATGTTGATATCGGAAAAGACGAGGTCTACTTTCTGCTGCTGCAATACCTCCAACGCCTCAAACACATGCTCACAGCTGCCCAATAAGTTCAGCGACGGAATTTTGGCGACGTAGTCTTCGAGCAGTTCGCGGGCGAAGGGTTCATCGTCGATAATCAGGCAATTGATCATTGGGCAGGAGCAAAGCTAGGTAAGAAGGGAGCGGGGCGAGCGTCGGGCTGGGCCACGGACGTCAGCCGAATGGTTAGGGCCACGCGGTACGTGTAGGTTTCCTGGTCGCGGGTGATGGTGAGGTCGTACTCCTCGGGGGCGTAGTGGAGCGCTAGGCGCTTCTTCACATTATCAATGCCTACGCCCCCGAACTCGCGCCGTGGGGCCGTGGGACTGAAGCTGTTGCTGACTTCAAACCGCAGCTGGGTAGCGTCCGCCGCTAACGAAATAGCGACCCAGGAGGCATCGAGGCTGCTATCGACGCCATGCTTAAAGGCATTTTCGACAAAAGGAAAAAACAGCAGCGGCGTGATGGTCTGCTGGTCCGTGATACCCGATTTTTGATAGGTGATGCGGACTTTCTTGCCGTAGCGCAGCCGTTCCAGCTCTAGGTACGCATCCAGGAAAGCCGTTTCCTTCGTGAGTGGCACCAAGGCCGCGTCCGACTCATACACCGTGTAGTGCATAAGGTCAGAGAGGTGCTGCACCATATCGGGGGCGCGCTCGTCCTGCTTCACCACCATGGTGTAGATGTTATTAAGGGTATTAAACAGGAAGTGCGGATTGACCTGGGCTTTGAGAAAACTGACTTCTAGGTTCAGGTTTTCGCGTTGTAGGCGCAGGGTGTGGTTGCTCGTCGTTAGCAAGAATTGCAAGAACCGGCCGAAGATGGGCAGCATCGCGGTGATACTGAAGTCGTAAAGACCGATACTGACCCCGTGCCACGAGAAGACACCCACCCAAAGCCCTTGATCCAGAATGCGGTAGATGTAGCTTTCCTTGGGGTCTAGCTGGTAGTAGTCAAGGCCTAGAAATACGGCGTATGAAACTAAGGCCCAGCAATAATAGATGGCTACTAAGCTCAGTGCCGTTAGGAGCCAGCGCCCTTGTAGCACAAAGCGGGGCAGTACCACCCGCGAGAAGAAATAGAAACTGACCACCGCGGCCACCGTGTCCTTAAGCGTAAAGCACCACGTGAGCAAGGGCGACTTGTGCCAGCCGCTGTAGACGAAGTACTCAAAGCCAATATACAAGGCCCACAAAAGCAGCGGCCGTACGACCTGCATGCGTGGGATGCGGAAAGGAAGCGAATAAGTCATAGGAGCGAAGGCTGGCACTTCCTTTTAAAGTTGAAGGCTAAGGTGCAAACGTAAGTGCGCATTTTCCTCCGTGAGCTGCACGGTATGCTGCTGAGGGTATTGCAGTTCTAGCCGCCGCAGCGCTGCTTCGATGGCCGCATCGGTGCGGTAAAGATGGGCTAACGGCATCCCGGTCGTGCGAACTATCTGTAAGGTAAGTGCATCGGCATCAACGTGAATCGTGCTCTGAATATGCACAGAACTGCCTGGAGCGGCTTCTATTCCCACAAAAAGTCTTTCCAGAAAAGGATGCAACAGCAAGGGGGCTAGCTGCTGCGAGGTCACCGCGCCCTCAACCTCGTGCGCGATGGTAGCCTCCGGATGCAGCAGGCGCTCTAAGGCTAGGTAATCTTCCAGAAACTCCAGCTCCCGGCTCAGCGCGACGCGCTCTGTGTCGGTTTCGTAGAGGGTGTAGCGCATCAAATCAGCTAGGTGCAGCACAACGTCGCCCGCGCGCCGGTCGCGGCTGCGGGTCAGGCGCTGCAAAGTGCCGAGGGTGTTGAACAAGAACTGCGGGTTTATTTGGGCTTTCAAGTAGCTCAATTCCAGCCGTAAATGGTCGCGCTCCAAGGCTAGGCGGCGGCGTTCGATTACTAGTGCGTAGGTGACAAAGCTGACGATAATGGGGAAGAGTACGGTGGCTAGCAAATCCATCAACGAACCCAGCAACCCGCGCCAGCTTGTCAGGTCGGGCCAAGGGCTTTCGGCGTAACTTTTTTGGAGGTTGTAGCGCAAATCGGCGCTTATGGGAGCGTAGTGAATAATCAGCAAAGCGCCCACGTACATCCACAGACGGTAGGTATAAATGAGCGCCACTGCGCCCATCAAGGCGAGACTGAAGCGGCCGCGGAGCAGCCAGCGCGGAATAATCAGGTATACCAGGCAGTTAAAGAGCCCGATGGCAAAGGTCCATTCCAGTAGCACATAAGGCCAGATGTGACCCGTGAAATGGTAGTTGGGGCGATTGTTCCAAGCAAAGTAGAACCCGTAAAGCAGCAACCACAGCAGCAGCTGCATCAGCACGGTAGTGGTGCGGGTGCTCAGGCGGGGCTCCGTGGGGCTAGGTAGAAGTTCGGGCATGAAAAAAGGCAGACCAACTCGCACGTTGGTGGTGTGGTGCCGTGACTTGGTCGAAATAAGTTCGGCTCCTTAAAGGTGCGCAGTTTCTTCGTTCCAGCTTCTTCCCAACGCCAAAAGAAACCACGAAATGCGTCCTTCTCTACTCCCTGCCTGCGCACAAGCTAGCCGCCTCGCCTTCCTGTTGTTTCTCTGCTTATTAATTGGTGTTAGTGCCGTGGCCCAAACGACCATCAGCGGCCGCGTGCTCGACCAGCAGAAGCAGGAAGCGTTGAGCTTCGCTAATGTAGTCTTGAAAGCGGCGGGTTCCGAAAGCGTGGTGCAGACTGCCTTGGCTGACGAGACTGGCCGTTTCAGCTTGAAGAATGTGAAGCCCGGCAGCTACCAGCTTCAGATACTGATGATCGGGTTTGTGACGCATGTGCAGGCCGTTCAACTATCGGCCGGCATCCCCAGCCTAGACCTAGGTACGCTGGGCTTAGCTGCAACAGCGCAGAAGCTAGGTGAAGTCGTCGTGACTGGTCAGCGGCCCTTGATCGAGCAAAAGCCCGACCGCGTAACGATGAACGTGGACGGCAGCATCTTAGCCGCAGGCAACGACGCCTACGACATCTTGGCCGCCGCGCCCTCGGTGCAGCTGATCGATGGGCGGCTAACCTTCCGTGGCAAAGGCAACGTGCTCATCCTGCTGAACGGGAAGCGGCTGCCCAGTGGCACTAACCTCGAAACGCTGCTGGCGAGCATTCCCGGCGACCAAATCGAACGCATCGAACTCATTAGTAATCCCTCAGCGAAGTACGACGCCGACGCTTCGGGCGGAGTAATTGAGATTTACACCAAGCGCGCCAAAGAGCTAGGGTGGACGGCGAACGTGGGCGCCAATTTCCGCCAAGGCTACCGCACGGGGGCCGGCCTCAACAGCGGCGTGCGGGTGAGCACGCCAAAGCTTGACCTAGCTGTTAATGGCAGCTTCAATCGGCGCGATGGATTCGAGCGGAGCACTTCGTCCCGCACGATCTACGAAGGCCTGACGCCGGCCGCCGACCTAGCGCAGCGTGGCGACCTGAACAAGACCATCCTCAACAGCAGCTTCAGCGCCAGCCTCAACTATCACTTCAGCCCCAGCATGACGCTCGGTTTCGATGTGGATGTGCTGCACAGCAGCCTGGACGGTGCCGGCTGGACCCAGTCGTACATAACCCAAAGCAAAGGACTCACTACGAGTCGCATGCAAGAGAGCGTGCTGTTGCAAGATGCTTTCAGCAACTACACGCTCTTCTACAAGCACAAGCTGGATAGCCTCGGCTCGGCACTGCTGCTGACCAGCAACTACGCCACTTACCAGAACAAGCAGCAACAGACGTTTGACCAGTTGCTGCAAGGCCCTCAAGACTCCGTCGGCGTGGCGAGCACCTTCCGCAATTTCATTCCGGCTACCTACCACATTTCCACTACCGCCGCCGACTACACCAAAGTTTGGAACCCGAACACGCGCTTGGAAGCGGGTCTGAAGTATACCGATACCCGCAACCAGAGTCGCCAAGACGCCGCCACCCTCGCCGACGGCAACTGGGTAGCACAAGCGTTGTCGCCCTTCTCGAAGCTAGGATACCAGGAGCGCGTAGCGGCCGGCTACTTCAGCCTGAATCAAACCATCGGGAAGCTAGGTTTGCAGGCTGGGCTGCGGGCTGAACGCACACACTACCGCGTGGTCAGCGGCATCGATTCGAGCTACTTCAACCTGTTCCCGAATCTGCGCGCCGACTATAAGGTGTCGGATGACTTCACGACCTCGCTGGCTTACGCCAAGAATATCCGCCGCCCCGCCTACGAAAGCCTCATTCCGTACGAGCGGTTTCAGGACACCTACAGCACCAGCCGCGGCAATGCCTCGCTTCGCCCCGAGTACCTACACAGCTTCTCCTGGAATAACCTCTACAAAGGCTTCGGACTGCAACTCGCCTATACCCAAACCGTTGGCGCCATTTCGTCCGTGTACCTCTACGATGCCGCCACGCTACGCCTGACGACCACCCAACAGAACCTAGCACATCGCCACCTAGCTACCGCCACGCTCACTGCGCCCTTCACGCCGGCTAAGTGGTGGACGATGAACAACAGCGCCAGCGTATTCTACCAGGAACTAAACTTCCCCAGCCCGCTTGATAATACCATGAACCTGACCAAGCGCAAAACCTACTACATGCTCAGCAGCGACAACACGCTTACTTGGGGCAAGGGCTGGTCGGTACGCGTGTATGGGCTCTACAATTCGCCCTCTATGAACGGGCTATTTGATTGGGATGCGTATTCCTACGTGTCGGTGGGCGTGAAGAAGACGTTTTTGAACAAGCGGGCTTCGCTCAATCTATCCGTAGCTGACTTGTTCTACGACACGAATCCGCGGGTGACCAGCACCATTGTGCCCGTGGTGCTGAGCGAGATGTACCGCAACGATACACGCCAGGTGCGGCTAGCCTTCACCTTCAACTTTGGCAAGGCCGACCTGAAGAGCAAGCGTGTCGAAACCAAGAGCAATGCCGATGAGCGGGGCCGCTTAGGCATGTAAGCTCCGAGCACAACCCTAGGTAGAGCCCGCGCGGCAGACCTAATAGTTGTGCTTAACCACGAGCGGCAATTATCTTCACGTATGAAGCAACGATTACGCTATCTGTTTTTTCTTTTTGCCTTACTTGGATCATTAGTCGGACGAGCGCAAAGTCCGCAAACGGCGCTGTTGCGGCGGGCTTTGGCCCAAGCTACGTCTGATACCAGCCGGGTGTTGCTCCTGGCCGATGTAGCGGCGTCTTACCGCTACTCCCGCTTCGACTCGGTGCAGTGGTACGCCCGAAAAGGGCTACACCTAGCTTGGAAAATCGGCTACCGCAAAGGGGAAGGTCGTTGTTTGTCGCGCATCGGCATCCTGATGGGGGAGCGAGGTAACCTGCCGCAGGCGCTTCGCACGGATTTGAAAGCGTTGAAAATCAACGAAGAGAGCCGCGACCTGGAAGGCACGGCGCGTACGCTCAATCAAACCGGGCTGCTCTACCACGCCCTCGACGATGAGCGGCCGGCCCTAGCCTATTTTTTCCGGTCGAAGAGCATTTATGAGCAGATCCACATTCAGGATGATTCGCAGCTTATTAGTGTGCTTGCCAACATCGGAGCCAGCTACACGGCCTTGCATCAACTCGATTCGGCAACGGTCTTTCTGAATCGGGCCTATCAGCTCACTAGGCAGTCGCGCAACGTTCACCAAAGCTGCTGGGGCAATCCTGCGCCCTACGTACTGAGGGAGCTAGGTTTGCTGCAAGGCGCCCTAGGTCATACGGCCGAAGCGATTCGCTACTACCGGCTGAGTGCCCAAGCGGCCATTCCCGAAAACGACCTGCGCAGCAGCAGCCGGGCCTATCAGTACCTAGCCGAGCTGTACGACAACCGCCAGCAGCACGATTCGAGCGTGTATTATGCGCGCAAAGCCTTGGTGATGGGGCAGTCACTGCCTTTTGTGGTGGGCGTGGTACGCACGAGCAACCTGCTAGCGGAGGCCTTCCAAACCCGTAAGCAGCGCGATAGTACGCTGAAATACATGAACATCATGCTCCGGGCCGAAGACAGCTTGTATGACCCGCAGCGGATCAAACAGCTTGACGCTATTGGCTTTGCGGAACAGCAACGACTGCGGGAGCTGGAGATAGAGCGGGTCCACTACATGGCGCGCATGCGCATGTATGCGCTGGCTGCCGGTTTGGCGGTGCTATTGCTGGTGGCGCTGCTTTTATGGCGCAACAACAAGCTGCAAAAGCAGGCCAACGCGAAGTTGCAAGCTCTCAATCAGCAAGTTGTTCAGCAGAAGGAGGAGTTTATGGTGCAGCGCGACAACCTAGCTCGAACGCTGTTGGAGCTGAAGCAAGCGCAAAGCCAACTGGTATTGCGCGAGAAGATGGCGAGCCTCGGTGAGTTGATGGCAAGCGTGGCCCAAGAGATTCAAAAACCCGTGCACCAGGTGCGCGACTTTGCCGGCATCAGCGAAGCGCTGTGCCAGGAGCTGCACGCAGAGTTCAACAAGCTAGCCCTGCCGAACGACGATTGGGAGTATCTGGATGAGACGCTGCAAAACCTGCGGCAATACCAGGAGAAGATTGTGCAGGCCGGACGGCGGGCCAACTCCATTGTGCTCGGCATGCTGGAGTACGCATCGGCCGAACCTAGCCTACGCCAAGCCACCGAGTTGAACACCATGATAGAGAGCAACTTGCGTATGGCCTATCATGAAATGCGAGGGAAGCACCGCACCTTCAACGCGGCGTTGTTACCAACGTTTGATCCGGCAGTAGGCATACTCGACGTCGTGCGCCACGACCTGAGCCGGGCCCTGATTCAACTATTTCTGACAGCTTTTCAGGCGGTGCAGCAGCGGCAGAGCTTGGATGAAGAAGGCTACGTGCCGCAAGTCGCCGTCAGTACTCGCCGCTCGGCCAAACACGTGGAAATACGCGTGCGCGACAACGGCCTAGGTCTGCCAAAGGATTTGCAAGGCAGCATGTTCCAGCGGTTTTCGACGGCCAACACGACGAATGATAGCCCCGGGTTAGGGTTGCCCTTGAGCTATGATATCATCAAAAGCCACGGCGGAGCATTGCGTGTGGAGTCACTCGAAGGAGAGTTTACCGAGTTCATCATCACGCTACCCGTGAAAGCACAACTGGAAGCGGTAGCAAGCGCCAACGCTTCGGCCGAAGGGTAGCGGGCCAATATGCTGGCTAGTAGATGGTAGGCAGCTAGGAAGGTAAGCTGCTGCCTCGAAGCAACGTTTCTGCAAGCGGCGCGTCAGTGACGTAACATTGCCTACATGACCTCAAGCCTATTCTTCATGAAAAGACTAGTATTCTTCTCCGTGGTGTGCAACCTCGCCGTCAGCTCCCCACTGCTCGCTCAGCAAGCTGAGAAATTCGACCAAGCCATGATTGCCAAAATCAAGGATGAAGGTATGAACCGCTCCAAAGTGATGGAAACCGCCTTCTACCTAACGGATGTGTGCGGACCACGCCTGGCAAACTCCGAAGGCTTGCAGCGCGCCAACCAGTGGACTAAAGATCAGCTGTCGAAGTGGGGCCTGGTCAATGCGAACGTGGAGCCCTGGGGCGATTTTGGCCGCGGCTGGGATGTAGAGAAGTCGTACCTAGCTATGACCAAGCCGTACTACCATGCGATGATCGGTGCTCCAAAAGCCTGGACCCCAGGCACCAACGGGCAGGTGAAGAAGCAGATCGTGTATGTGAAAGCCGCTACGGAAGCTGATCTGGAGAAGTACAAAGGCCAGCTGCGCGACAAGATTGTAGTAACGGAAGTAACCTCGCCGCCCAAAGCTGGCTTCGAGCCCGACGCCAAGCGCTACACCGACGAAGACCTGAAGAAAATGGCGGATGCTACAGCTACCCCGAGCGCCCGCCCGGCCATGACCGACGACGCCATGACGGCTTATCGGGCCCGGATAGCGCTCCGCGGCAAAATGGCGGAATTCCTCCTAGCCGAGGGCGCCGTCGCGGTGCTCAGTAACCCACGTGGCGGTTCCGACGGCACGTTCTTCACCAGCAATGGTGCTCCGTATGCCGCCGACGCCAAGCCCGTGCTGCCCGAAATCGAAACGGCACCCGAAGATCAACTGCGCCTAATTCGTTTGGTGGAAGCGGGTATTCCGGTGGAAGTGGAGATGGAAACCAAAACAAAATTCCAGACCCAGGATTTGAAAGGCTACAACGTGGTAGCCGAAATTACGGGCACCGACAAGAAGCTGAAGAGCGAAGTAGTGATGCTAGGTGGTCACCTCGACTCATGGCACGCCGCTACCGGCGCTACTGATAACGCGGCCGGCTGTGCCGTGATGATGGAAGCCGTTCGAATCTTGAAAGCCTTGAATGTGAAGCCCAAGCGCACCATTCGGATTGCCCTGTGGGGGGAAGAGGAGGAAGGCTTGCACGGCTCCAAAAACTACGTGAAGAACCACTTTGGCGAAGCCGGTAAGCCCACGCCTGAGCAGGAAAAGCTAGCTGGCTACTTCAACCTTGACAACGGTACCGGCAAGATTCGCGGGATCTACTTGCAGGGCAACGAGGGCGTGCGACCCATTTTCACCGCGTGGCTCCAGCCCTTCGCTGACCTAGGTGCCACGACCATCACGCCGCGCAACACGGGCGGCACCGACCACCTCTCGTTCGACGCCGTTGGTATTCCAGGCTTCCAGTTCATTCAGGATGGCCTCGATTATAACACCCGCACCCACCACACCAACATGGATACCTACGAGCGCCTGCAGCCCGAAGACCTAAAGCAGGCCTCGGTGGTGGTGGCCTCCTTTGTGTACAACACCGCCATGCGTGACCAAAAACTTCCGCGCAAACCTGTAACCGTAGCGAAGCCGGCGCAGTAAACTAGTGCAAGATGAATGAAAAAGCCCCGCTAGCTACTGGCGGGGCTTTTTGTTTTGGGCTGCTACGCAGGAATAATTGACTTAGTAATTCCTGAAACAGTGCGGCTTCCCTAGCCTAGGTACTTCAGTAGACCTAGGTTAGGGAAGCCGCCCGACTTTGGCAGGAAACGCTTCTACGACTAGGCAGCCGATGGCTGCGCTTTACTTAGCTCAGCCAAACGCCGTCTTCTTTCTTCAATGGGTCTGTCGTAATAGGCGTAGAACACGTAGGCCATGCTGAAGGTAAGCACCAGATACACCACCATGTAAGGCAGCCGCTGAATGCTGCTCAAGCTTTGCGTGTAGTAGTTGAAAGGAATAAACCAGATCCAATGTGAGAGGTAAAGAACGTAGGAAATATCGCCCAAATTCCGGTCAAGCTTGTTGCTTTTTACCCGTACGCTGTTCGCTAGCATTGGAATCAACAACAAGCAAGCTGTTTCGCTAAAGCGCAGGTGGTAAGAGGAAAACGAATTTCTTACCTCTTGAAATAAGCTAGGTACCGCATAGTGCACAGCCAACACTAGGAAGAACAAGCCTGTGCAGATAACTTCAGTTCTTCGGTTGAAGCTAATAGCGTCCTTGTTCAGGCAAATACCGATGATGAAGTAAACTAGGTAGACTGCTACGGTTTCGTGGAGGAAAGATTTATTGAGAAACACTTCTACGACGAGGGTTACAAGCCCAAAGAACACAACGGCGGCTATGCGGCTGGCTTTGTTATTCAAGAACACCAACATCACCGGGAAAAGAATATAGAATTGTAGTTCTATATCCAGCGACCAAGCCGGCGCAATGGGTTGAACGGGAAGCAGGTTATAGCCTAGAAGCGTGAGGTTGGAAAACCAAAAATGGGCTTTCTCCACCAAAGAAAAATGGTTGATCGTATGTACGGCACTTGGGTCATAGAACATGACGAGTACCGCCGCCAGAATAGCAAAGAGGAAGTAAACCGGAAACAAGCGGTAGATTCTGCTCATGTAGAAATCCTGCAGGGGCGAATCGAGTTTCTTGTACTTGCTATCGTACATCAACGAAATCCAGTACCCGCTCAGGATGAAGAAGCAATAAACCGCCAGTGTGCCGACGAACACTACTCTCGCTACATGGAAGACGACGACAAGTGAAGCGAGAATAAAGCGTAAGAGTCCAGGCTTGATCATAGTTTACAGCGGTTAAGACTGGTGAAAGGATGACAGGATATGCGCGAAACTCCTGTGGTTTTCTGATCTAGGTTGTTTTGGTAAGAGGCGCTCAGGAGTAGAAAAAGCATACAGCTTCTCTGAAGCTCTGCTAAGAGCTACCTGTTAGAGGGAGTGGTTTTATGTTACTGAGTAAACCTATCGCGCTAGGTTTTCCAAAAGGCTAACGCTTGATAAGGACCAAGGCTAGCGCAGTGTGCTCGATGAGACTAGTTGCTCAGCAAATAAGGGGGTAAGCAATGATGGAAAAGCCCTCATTGAGTGGCTCTTGTGTAAGTAGGCACACGCTACCAAAACGATGGTACCTAAAACGACTTTGATTTTGGGTTATTGGTGTACTTAACCAATAATGAGTTGAATGATGGTCGTGGCAACGTTATAACGAACCAATTGGTATAGCAAGCAAAAGTGAAATTTTGTAAGTATAATGCAATTATTTAGTAGGATAATTAAGGTTACAGCTCGTTTTTAGAGCCTATCCCCAGGCTTATGAGGAGCAAAATGATCCATCTTAAGCTGAAAGGTGTGGGTATTTGATAGGACTTTACCCGGTTACGAAGCTCGTATCTATAATCCGATAAGAGCTAGTGCTTGACTATCAGGTAGTAGTAAAACGCGGTAAACAACAGAGCTACATTTAACCGTTCGGGGAGGGGCACCGCGATGCACAGTAGGGGCAGGAGCGGCGCTACACAAGCTAGGATAGCTCCGCCGCTTTGTAATTAGAAAATTGACCTAGGGTGTATACAACAGAAGCCCCGCTAGCATCTAGCGGGGCTTCTGTTGTATGTAGTAATTGGGCTTTACTTTAGTTTCTCGCGAAGCTGCGCACTCATGCCCCTAGCTTCTCCCCAAAGAACTGTAGCGTCCGGTCCCAGGCTAGCTTGGCGGCTTCGGCGTTGTAGCGTGCCGGTGAGGTGTCGTTGTTGAAGGCATGCTGCACACCATCGTACACGAAGAGCTGGTACTTGACACCAGCCGCTTTCAGTGCGGCTTCGTAAGCCGGAATGCCCGCGTCGATGCGCTCATCGAGGCCGGCGTAGTGCAACATGAGCGCGGCGCTGATGTTAGGCACATCTTCTGCCTTGGGCTGCGCCCCGTAATAAGCCACTGCCGCGTTCAACTGCGGATCGTGCACGGCCAGCTGGTTGGCGAGCCCACCGCCCCAGCAAAACCCGACGCAGCCGGTGCGTCCATTGCCGTCTTTGCGTTGCCGCAAGTAAGTGAGGGCTGCTAGGTAGTTGGTTAGGTTTTGCTGCGGGTCGAGCTTACCGATCAGCGTGCGGCCTTCGTCTTCGTTGGCGGGCGTGCCACCTAGGGGCGAAAGCGCATCAACGCCGAGAGCTAGGTAGCCGGCCTTAGCCACACGCCGCGTCACGTCTTTGATGTGGGGCGTTAGGCCGCGGTTTTCGTGAATGACGATGACCGAACCTACCTTTTTGCGGCCTTTTGGGCGGGCTAGGTAGCCTTTCATCGTGCCGTTGTCGCCGGGCCAGGTTACTTCCTCTATCGTCAGGTTCTTGTCATCTTCGGGAATGGTAGCAGCTTCCACATAGCCAGGGTCGAGCACCGATAGTGCAGCAGCAGCTAGTGCCGCCCCACCTGTTAGTCTTATAAGCCGTTCCATGAACTCCTTGCGGGAGAGGGGCTTGTGGGTGTATTCGTCAAATAAGTTGATGATGCGCTGGTCCATGGGAGAGGGTTGAGGTAGTGCTTAAATATAGACAAAAGCCCGACCAGAAGCCGGGCTTTTTGTGGGCAAAAGATTACCGTATCAAACCACGCGAAATAGCTCGCGTGTAGCTGTTATAAGGCTGAATATCTGTTTATTGAAGTATTGGCTGCGTACTGCTTCAGCAAGACCAGCATGACGCTCGCTCGAAAGAAGCCAAACAGGCTATTTACCTAGCTCGTTCTTGTACACAGTGCCCTCCTTCATCACAAATTTCACCTTCTCCATCACGGTAATATCGGTAAGCGGGTCGCCTGGCACAGCCACGATGTCGGCCAGTTTACCCTTGGTAATAGAACCGGTGCGGTCTTTCCACTCTAGCAGGTCGGCGGCGTTGATGGTGGCCGACTGAATGGCCTGCATGGGGGTGAGCCCAAACTTTACCATGTAGAAAAACTGCTTGCCGTTGCCGCCGTGGGGGTACACGGCTGCGTCGGTGCCGTAGGCTACCTTCACACCAGCCTTTACGGCTTTTTGAAAGTTTTCGCGCTGCAAACGGCCCACCGAGCGTTCCTTCTCAATGATCTTCTCGGGGAAGCCTTTCTTGGCGTACTCGCTCAGAATGTAATCGTCATCATAAATGTCGGCCACGAGCCACGTGCCATTTTTCTTCATCATCCGGATTCCTTCTTCATCCAGCAGACTACCGTGCTCGATGCTAGTGACGCCGGCTTGCACAGCTAACTTGATGCCCTCGGCACCGTGTGCGTGAGCAGCCACTTTGCGCCCCCAGCGGTGGGCCTCGTCTACCACGGCTTTTAGCTCCTCTAAGGAGTAAAGGGCAGCACCCGCGCTACCTTCTTCGCTGAGCACACCAGCCGTGGCAAGTACCTTGATCCAGTCGGCGCCAAATTTTACGTTGTTGCGCACGCGCTTACGAATTTCCTCGGGTCCGTCGGCTACGCCCGTGTAGTCGGGGTTGCCCTTGAAAGCTAGGTTGGGCGAGAAACCAGTTGTGGGGTCGCCGTGGCCGCCGGTGGCACTGAGGGCAAAAGTGGCGACCAGCATGCGTGGGCCCGGAATGGTGCCGGCATTAATGGCATTGCGTAACGATACGTCAATCAGATTGCTGCCACCTAGGTCGCGCACCATTGTGAAACCAGCTTCCAGGGTCCGTTTGGCATATAAGTGCGCCACCACCGCCGCGTCGATGGGCGTTTTGCGGAACATGTCTTCGTAATAGTTGTCGCCGGGCTCCCCCGAAAGGTGCGTGTGGCAATCCATCAAACCGGGTAACACCGTGGCATTGCTGAGGTCAATTACCTCAGCACCCTGCGGAATCTGGAGGCTAGGTCCGATGTCGACGATCCTTGTGCTATCAATCAGAATAATCTGATTCGTAAGAACTTTGCCCTGTACTACGTCTATTACTTTGCCGGCTTTGATGGCCTTAAGCCTGTGTTGCGCCTGCAACGCATGACAGGAAATAGTAAATAGAACCAGCCAAAACAGTACTTTTTGTTTCATCAGGTGAGGGGAGTAGAAATGGAAATGTCATCGGTGCGAAGGCGCAATAACGCGCAAAATGCCCTATGGGCATAGAAATTCGACCACTGAGGACGCGGCTTTCCTAAAATTTAAAACCCTCTTGCCCGTATGGTCAAGAGGGTTTTGAGTGTTATTCCGTCACTTCGCAACAACCTAAGACGTTTTAACCGGATAAGGATCTTCAACACCTAGGTAACGAAAATGTCACAAGTATGAACTGCTAGGTGATTTCTATTCTTCCTCGCGATTCACCGTAGCCGGGCTGAAAGCGGGTACGCAAATCGACCAATATTCGCACTCCTCCTCAAACGGATTAGAATAGCGAATCCGGGCCCCGGCCTTAATTAGCAACGACTCGCCGGCGGTAAGCTCAATCACGTCGCCATCGACCTCGAACCGCTTGCGGCCGCGCACGACAATGGTAATTTCATCAAACTCCGGCGTTTGGTGAGGCTCGCTCCATTGCGGCGGCGCTACCATATGGGCCACGCTGTAAGCAGCGGTGTGGGTACTAGCTAGTCCAATGTGCTCCTCAATGAGTTTGCCATCGGTAGTCGGAACGCGGAAAGGAGCTAGCTGGCGAAAATACTTTTTCTCAGACATAAGCAGAAAGGCAATTAGTTAGTCGTAGCGCCTGCGCAAGCGCCTTTGGTATACGAAGTCACGCCAGCATTAGTGGCCACGCAAGCGTTGCTGTACGTCTTGCCGTCGCAGCCGCACACGGGGGCATATTCCATGGTGCAAATGGCGTCTTTCCGGATTTTGGCGGGGTCAATACACGGCTTTTCAGCAGTAGCAGGCGCCCGATGACAGCCTGCGGTCAGCGCAACGAGCAAGAAGGAATAGCAAAGCTTGAACATACGAATAGGTACAGCAGGGTAGGAGAGAAGCTAGGCAGCACAGCCTAATTGATGGGGTAAAGTACGGGCGCCGGGAAGAAGTTTTGTTTATCAAGGGATGATATTTTAGTCTAACTATTTTTTAATTCGTAATTAGAACCCCTGCTGCTGTGCTTCGTATAGCAGGCAGATTGGCGAAAACAACGGATGCATCTTCCGCTTGGCTTCCTCTCTCCCCTTGGGGGCCTGCTGACGCTACTCCTGTTCTCATTTTTCACATATTCTCTCTCTACATCATGTCGTACCAAGAAGAAGACAACACTGGTAAAATTCTCCTCGCTGCTCTTGCTGGTGCTGGTGCTGGTATTATTGCCGGCCTGCTAATCGCACCCGATAAAGGCAAAGCAACCCGCGAGAACCTAAAGAATACTGCCACAAAATACAGCGGTCAAGTAGGCGAGCAACTCTCCAAATACGGTGAGGAACTCGACGCTAAATTCAAAGGCTACGTTGAGAAGCTCGAAGAGCTAGGTGTTTCGCTGCCCGGCAGCAGCCTGAAGCTGAAAGGCACCTGGGACGAAGTAAAAGGCAAATTGCAACAGCAATATGCTCAGCTAACTGACGAAGATCTCGACTATGCTGAAGGCAAAGGCGACGAGCTGATTGGCCGCCTGCAGCAAAAGCTAGGCAAAGGCAAAAGTGAAATCGTGAAGCTGCTGAACGACTTGTAGGTCAGACAACAGCCTTCTTACAATATCGAAAGCCCTTCTTCCCTGTGGAGAAGGGCTTTTCTTTAACCATCTAGTGAGTCTTCACGTTGAAACCATCATCTCTTACCCTCAACTCTCTAAGCTCATGAAAGATAACAATGGTAAAATCATTCTTTCGTTGCTAGTTGGCGCCACGGCTGGTGCCGTAGCTGGACTGCTGCTTGCACCCGAAACGGGCGAAGGAACCCGCGCAAGCTTAAAGCAATCTGCCGACAAGCTGGGCAACGACCTAGGTAAGCTGTTTAAACAAGGAGTATCACGCTTCAACGAGCTAACAGGTAAAGACAATACGGATGTTGTGTCGCGCGATTCCGCCGATGCCAACAATGCGTTGAACTCTTTGTACCGCACCGGCAAGTCGAGCATAACGGAAGAGGGCCGCAAGAGCGCTTCTGTTGATTACGCGGCTGGTATCGAAAGCGTGCCTAGCACCTACGACGACTTCGACTCCGATTACGACGGCAGTGCAGGCGAAGGACGGCATATGGGCTCAGGCTTAGGCCAAACGTTCTAATTCCTGGCCAACTAGTATTCACCATGCGCCTCAGTTAAGCTTAGGCCACAGCAATCTTATTTCATGACGGACCCAACGACCCCAGACGACCTACAGGAGCAAGAGGCGCCACAACCCATCAAAGGCGGCAGCAGCAGCACTGACCCGAGCAGCGACGATTTTGCGGCTAGCATCACGGAGGCCCAAGCTTACGACTATAACCCAACCAGTGAAAATTCGGTTGAGCGTGACGAAGAAGGGCCCGTCGATAATATTTTGAAAAAATAAATTGGCTTAGCGTAACCTTCCAGCAGGGTACCCGTTAAAGAACATATAACGAGCTTGAAAGAAGATCGTAAAGTGCTTCGTTGTAAAATTGCCGACAGTAGGAGCTTCTAACAGGAATTTTGGTTTATAAGCCTGTTAGTAAAATCAGACTCGTCCATCGCAAGCTTCTTCAGAGTTCCTTTTGATCAAAAAGGTAAGCTTCTTGTAAAGAAAGGCCTCTCGCATTTTGTGCGGGAGGCCTTTCGACTTTTAACCCTAGATGACTCAGGCTTTATAGCCTGCAAGCGTGCTAAGCTCTCATTAAACGAAACAGCCTCACTACCTAGCTAGGTGGTAAGGCTGTTTCGTTTTTTACTCCCGTAGGTTTACTCTACGGGCTTGTCAGTCTTCTCCGTGTTCTTCTCTGCTTTTTCCGGCTTCATCTGCGGGAAGAAAAGCACGTCCTGAATGGAGTTGGAATTTGTCATGATCATGCTCAGGCGGTCGATGCCGATACCTAGGCCAGCTGTAGGCGGCATGCCGTATTCCAAAGCTCGCAGGAAATCTTCGTCGAGCACCATAGCCTCGGTGTCGCCGCGCTTACCTAGCTCCAATTGGTCTTCGAAACGCTTGCGCTGATCGATGGGGTCATTCAGCTCCGAGAAGGCATTGCAGATTTCTTTACCGTTGCAGATTGCCTCGAAGCGCTCCACCAAGCCAGGCTTTGAGCGGTGCTTCTTGGCTAGTGGCGACATCTCCACCGGGTAATCCGTGATGAACGTCGGCTGAATCAGCTTGGGCTCCACATGCTCCCCGAATATTTCGTCGATGATTTTGGCTTTGCCCATGCTCGGATCGAGCTTCACGTGCAAAGTGGCAGCCGTTTCACGTAGCGCGGCTTCGTCCATCTCGGTGATGTCGATGCCCGTGTATTCTTTGATAGATTCGAACATGGTGAAGCGCTTCCATGGCCGCTGGAAGTTGATGGTGTTTTCGCCCACCTTCACTTCCGTTTTGCCGTGCAGAGCTAGGGCCACGCGTTCGACCATCTCCTCCACCAAGTCCATCATCCAGTAGTAGTCTTTGTAGGCTACGTACAACTCCATCTGGGTGAACTCGGGGTTGTGGAAGCGCGACATGCCCTCGTTGCGGAAGTCCTTAGAGAACTCATACACACCATCAAAGCCACCCACGATCAGGCGCTTCAGATACAGCTCGTTGGCAATACGCAGGTACAGCGTCATGTCCAGCGTGTTGTGGTGCGTTTTGAAGGGCCGCGCCGCCGCACCACCATACAAAGGCTGAAGGATTGGCGTTTCTACTTCTAGGTAGCCTTTATCGTTCAAGTAATTACGCATGGCTTGCACCAGCTGCGTCCGCTTAACGAAGGCGTCGCGTACTTGTGGGTTCACCACCAAGTCTACGTAGCGCTGACGATAGCGCTGCTCCGGATCGGAGAAAGCATCGTAGGTGATTTTCTCGCCCGTTGCTTCATCTACCCGCTCTTTTACTACTGGCAGCGGACGCAAAGATTTCGAAAGCAATGTAAGACCGGTAACATGGATCGACGTCTCACCCACCATAGTTACGAACACGCGGCCCGTGATGCCCACGAAGTCACCTAGGTCCATCAGCTTCTTAAACACCGTGTTGTACAGCTCCTTGTCTTCACCAGGACAAATTTCGTCGCGGTTGATATAAAGCTGAATGCGGCCAGAGGCATCTTGCAGTTCTGCAAACGACGCTTTGCCCTTCACCCGTATCGACATCAGGCGGCCGGCGAGGCTCACTTCCTGAAAGTTGTTTAGCTCGGGGTGATAGTTATCGAGAATTTCCTGGGCGTAGAAATTCACATCGAACAGCTCGGAGGGATAAGGCTCAATGCCGAGATTTTGGAGGTCCTCCAGCTTCTGGCGGCGTATCTGCTCCTGTTCGCTAAGATGGTGCATAGGGAAGGATGGTTATTAGGCCTGCAAAGGTAGATAAACAAAAAGCGCCGTCCCAAAGGAGCGGCGCTTACGTGTATATAGAGTAAGAAACTAGATGAGCGAGAAAATGTTAGGCAGCAATGCCCATCTGCGTCGGTGCTTCGCCGGTGATAGTAGGCTCTACCTGCTTGCGCAAGCGCTCGGCTACGAAGCTGTGCTGCAAGTGCTTCGGCAGCTCGGCTACCACTTGGCGGTAACGCTCTAGGCCCACCGCCTTAGCGATGTATGTCTCGTGGATGCCGTTGAGGTAGCTCACGATGTTGAGCAGCGACTGGTGGAACAGCTTGAAATCAATCTCAGCTTCCACGTAACGGCCAATCTCCCGGCTGGTCTGCGAGATACGCAAACGGCTAAGCAGATCGAAGATGGTCGTGTAGCCTAGGCGCCACGTAATCTGCTGCCAGTGTTGAGCGGTCCACTTGTCGAGTACCTTGCCTGTCTTCTGGCTGCGCAATGCTGTGTTCGGATTGGCTTGTACTTGCTGACGCACAATCATCGCCTTCTGCTTACGCGTGGTGCGTAGGAACTGGCCGATCTGCGCTTGAGCGTCTATCTCCTTGCCAGCGATGTGCAAACCAGCCTTGTAGCCAGCTAAGGGCAGCCGATGAATGCTGAAGTCACCATAGGCGCCAGCGGCATAGAACGATACCGGCCGTGGGTATGCGTTGCGCACAACCAAGCGACCAACCTCTCGCTGAATCAGCGCCGGATTGTTGGAGCGGACACCCGTCGTATACAGGAACGCTTGCAAACCCGACAAGATCGTGTGATAAGCCTGAGGGAAAGTCCAGTGCAGAGCGTTACGCAGGTAGTCCTCATCACCTAGCTCGGCCGTAGCGCGCAGAGCATACTCGGTGCTCCAGCACGCGTGCAGTAGCTTAGTGATGGTTGCCACATCGGAGTCAGCTAGCTCGGCTTGGTGTGCCCGGAAGTAGGGCAGGTGCTGCAAGCCGCCTTGCGCATCGTCGTTCTCCTGAATGTGGTAGTTGATAGCGAAGAAGTAGTTCAGGAAAACCTGGGCAGGAATGGATTTGCGCCAAGTTTCCTCCGCTTGCTTCTGCTCGTCCGTCACGAGCGGGAAGATGTTGTTTTCCATTGTAGTCGTCATGTTAGTTAAACAGCTCTGCCCGCTTAGTAGTTGCATTTTAGAGGCTGTTTTGAAGAAAATTTTAGTAAAATAAGATGCTGTAAATCAATACTTTGTGTTTGATAAAATGATTTATAAAACTAATAAATTTAGTCGAATAAACTAAGAGCATAATCATGGAAATTTAACGGTCAAATAGGAGAGGCTTATCTTATGCATAGAGGCCTTAGTTGTAGCTATTTGCTGCACACATCCTTGCACTAGCCTGTCTTCTGGAGTACAGCCTTTACAATCTGACCTAAAGCAAAAAGCCCCGCCAACTTGCGTTAGCGGGGCTTTTTGCTTTTAAGGAATGAAAACCTAAATCTGGTCTTTCACCACGGCTACGGCCTCACGTAAGGTTACGTCCTTCTTCAGAGATTTCGTGAAGCGCAAGTTGCGGTTCACCTTTACTGAGTCAGGACCCCATTGCTTTAGGTCGAAAGCAAGCGGCGCGATGGTCAACGGCTGAATGCCCTTTTCGATCTGCTCGTACTTGTCAGCTTCTGCTTTCGCTTCGGCCTGCTCGGTACGGAACGTAGCTAGCTTCAACGATACCATAGTATCATCTTTCCGCTTGCGACGACGCTGCACCATGTCGCTGATAAGTTTGAAGCTTGGGCTAGCTGCTACGCGTGCTTGGCTATTTGTCTTCAGCTTGTCAACTGGTAGGGTAGGCGTGTTCCACACGCGATAACGAGCTGAAGTAATCTCATCCCACTTCAATGGATAATCAGATTCTTTCTCGCCCTCATCAAGGTAGCTATACACGTCTGGCAAGACGATATCGGGTACTACCCCTTTGAATTGAGTCGAACCACCGTTGATGCGGTAGAACTTCTGGGTTGTTAGCTTCAGCGAGCCAAATGGCTTAATGTTGTTGAACTCAGCTGGCATCGCATCATCAAGGTCGAAAATGCGCTGTACCGTGCCTTTGCCGTATGTGCTAGCCGAACCCATGATTACGCCCCGCTTATAGTCCTGGATAGCAGCAGCAAGAATCTCCGAAGCCGAAGCGCTGTACTTGTTTACCAAGATAACGAGCGGGCCACCATACTGTACGCTAGGGTCACGGTCGTTGAGGATGCTAGCTTGGCCTTGGCCTGAGCGAACCTGTACTACGGGGCCACTGTCGAAAAATAAGCCAGCCATTTCAACGGCATCTTGCAAAGAGCCACCGCCATTAAAGCGTAAGTCAAGCACTACACCTTGGGCGTTTTCTTGCTTCAGCTTAGCTAGCTCTTTCTTCACATCGTCGGCGCTGCTGCGGCCGCCGTTGTTATCGTTGAAGTCAGCGTAGAAGCCAGGCAGACGGATATAACCGATTTTCTTGCCCGTGTCATTGATCAACACAGACTGCGCATAGGTCTCTTCCCGAATAACAACGTCGCGAATGATTGGAATCACTTTGATCGTACCATCAGGCTTCTTTACAGTCAAGCGGACTTCTGTGCCTTTCTTACCCTTTATCAGCGCTACGGCTTTATCTAGGCGCAAGCCTTCTACTGATACAGGCTCAGCAGGTCCTTGCGCTACACGCAAGATGAGGTCACCTGCTTTAAGCTCCCCTTGCCGATAAGATGCACTACCTGGAATTAAGTCAGCCACTTTGATCTGGCCATCTTTCTCTTGCAAAGAGGCGCCGATGCCTTCGAAGCGGCCCGTTAAGGCCTCATCGAAATCATCTTTCTGCCGAGGAGCAAAATATTCGGTGTGTGGGTCGTATGTGTTAGCAATGGTGTTGGCGTACGAAGCTAGGCGCTCGTTAGCATCTGTCTGAGACATATCGCTAAACTGCTCGTTCAAGTATTTCAACACACGCTTGCGAGCTTCTGCTTCCATCTGCGCAGGCGTCCGGTCGGGTTCTACCGTCGCTACGATGTTGCTAGCGGTAGAAGCAGTTGCATTGTTCTTCTCTTTACGCTTAGCCTGCTCATCCATCATTTCCGAAACCCGAATCATGGTCTGGAACTTCAGGTACTTGCGCCACTCTTCGCGCTGAGCCGCCTTATCGGCAGCAAATGTCGTCTTATCGGGCTCCGATTGATACGACTCATCAGAAGTGAATTCAAACGGCTTAGAGAGGATGTCGCGGTATAGCTCCTGAACCTCCTTCGTGCGCTGATCCATGAGCTGCGTAGTCATGTCCAAGAATTCGTGAGTACCACGACGTACTTGGTCATCAATATCGGCTTGGTAGCGGCTGAGTTGCTTAACGTCAGTAGCTAACAGAAACTTCTTGTTTACGTCGACGCGCTTGAGGTACAAGTCGAACACACGCTTTGAGAAATTGTCGTCGATGCGCTCAGGTTGATAATGCGCGGCACTTAGCCCCTGCAACATCGCCTTGATGAGTACCTCGTCTTTCTGAGGTATGCTAGTATCATTGCGCCGGTACAGCTTGTAGGAAGCTAACACAAAGATGGCCAGCACCAACGAAGCATACAGCCCTACTTTCAATCGTGGGGAAGACATAGAATGCTATGTAAATTGGAGGAAAATCAAATATACGTAAAAGTCAATCCTAGTGCTAGGGAGAAGCGCAGCTAGATTTCGACTTTAAAACGTGTGTACCGGCTAAATAAGTGCCCGCGACTTGAATCAGTTGTTGAGCCAAAATAGCCGCGCAATCTACACACAGGTTATTAACCCTTTAACGATGAAAAAGTAAAAGGATATAGCCAATTGTAGCAAAAAAAACTAACAAAAAAGCCGACCATCCTACAGACCAACAAAAAAAGTCTTCCCTGTAGCAGGGAAGACTTTTTTACTGTTTGCTTATGCCCGTGCGAGCACAAGACGGATACTAGTAGCTACGCACTTTATTGGCGTTGCTGTTGGTAAACTCGTCGTGGAGATACTGTGCATCTTCTGGGTTGCGGTGTTTCACGCCCATTACAATGCCGCCGTTTTTAACGTCGCTTTCGTATTCAGCAGCATGCTCTTCTGGGATGCCCGAGCCTACTAGAGCGCCTACTAGGCCACCCGTTAGACCACCAGCACCAGCACCAGCTAGTGCCGCGGCAATCGGACCAGCGATTACTAGACCTAGGCCTGGTAGTGCTACCGACGTACCAATTGCAGCGATAGCGCCAATGATAGCACCAGCCGTACCACCAATTGCTGAACCTACACCAGCACCTTCCATGGCCTTATCACCAAGATCAGTTTCTGGGGTGTCTTCACCAAAGTGGGTTTTACGCGTGTCGTCCGACATCAGTACGTTTACGTCGTCTTTCGTGTAACCACGTGAAGTCAACGAGTTATAAGCACGCTCAGCGCTCGAGCGGTCTTTGAACGTACCGTAGGTAGTCGTGCCGTAAGTTGTGTCGTTGCCAGTTACGGCACGTGCTGCATCACCAGCGGTGTTTTGCACTGCATCGATGCCGCGACCAACTACTGCACCTGCTCCGCCAGCGATTTCGGCACCTTTTTGAGTAGCGCTGTAATCGTGGTGGGGGTTGTTGTCACCGCCCGTGGTGCCATATGAAGAAGTACCAGCCGTGCTGCTGTCACCCGCGCTTGAGTTGCCGAGATTGCCGCTCGAAGTCGTATTGGAAGTAGAAGGGTTGCTAGCGCTGTAGCCAGTACCTGAAGTACCAGTACCGTAGTTTGCGCCAGAGCCTGTACCTGCATTTTCCGGGTTGATTGATTCGTTAGTCATGGGTGGAGAAAGTTAAAAATTGATTGGGAGAGAGTTTAAACCCAGCTGTTCCCCAAAAAGAATGAAGAACTGGATTTGATATAGCTTAACGGGTACCTCTCCGCAGGGGTTACAGAAAATTTACTTTACTTTCTCCTAATAAGCTGTTGCCTAAGTATATAACTTATCGGTATGCCCGAATTTTTCGTAATTGACATCGTTCTGCCAAAAAGCTCGGCAGGTCGTACGCAACTCCTTCAGGAAGTCGGGGTCATGCTTGAGCGTACGCCATTCCCCGAGTCCTAGTCGCTCGCACAGTTTGTAGAAGTTGTCTCCTTGTCCTTTCGAGCCTTCTACTTTCACTAAGCAGCTCAGGATAGGGCGGCCAGCATGATATTCTGCTTCCGATAGCTCCGCTAACAACTCGTTTAGGCGGGTTTTCTCGTGCGATATATCGAGGTTAAAGCCAAGCTCCGCTTCTTGTACTAGATTCAGGTAGCTGGTAGTGCCTACTTGATGACGAGAAAAGCGAATGAGATGGTTGCGAAGGCGACTGATCATGCGCAAAAGGTGGGTTTACAGTAGGGGAATAAGACCTAAAACACTGGTCAAGATAGAAATCCTGCGCAGTAACCCTGTCATGCACCAAAACTATGCCGCCAAGCTTCAGCTTTATTTGGCGAGCTTTCTGCGCGTCATCTCCTTCTGAATCAGGAGAAACTCACGACTACTTTGCCCTGCTATGGCTGTATTCTCGTTGGCTCGCCGTAGTAAATAAGGCATAACGGCTTCTACAGGTCCGTAAGGCACATACTTGGCCGTGTTGTAACCCGCATCGGCTAAGTTATAGCTGAGGTTGTCACTCATACCATAGAGTTGAGCAAACCAGATGCGTGGGTCACTGGGACGCAGGTTTTGCTCCTGCATCAACTCAGTAAGTAGCAAAGAGCTAGCTTCGTTATGAGTGCCTGCGCAAATGCTGATACGGTCGACGTGCTCCACGCAATAGCGTAAGGCTTCGTCGTAAAGCTCATCAGTAGCTGACTTCGTTGGGTTAATGGGGTTGTTGTAGCCACGCTGAGCAGCTACTCGGCCTTCTTTTTCCATATAAGCACCGCGCACCAGCTTACCACCTAGGTAGTAGCCTTCGCGTTCTGCTACGTCAGCGGCAGCTTTGATGGCATCGAGCCGGTCGTGGCGGTACAACTGATAGGTATTCCAGACAATGGCAGACTCCCGGTTGTAGCGCGCCATCATCTCGTAAGTCAAGTCATCGATGGTTTTCTGAAACCAGCTTTCCTCGGCATCTACAAACACCCGCACGCCGTACTGGTGCGCTCGGGCGCAGATGGCGTTTACACGATTCTTGGAGCGTTCGAAGCTAGCTTGTTCGGATTTGGAGAGCGGAGTGCCCGCTTGCACTTTCTCCAAAATGCTGCTTTCCGCAACCCCTGTTACCTTGAATACAGAGAAAGGAATATGCGTAGAGCGGTGCGCCATATCAATGGTCGCCAGAATCTCATTGCAGGTAGCATCGAAGCTCTTATCGTTGCCTTCTCCTTCCACTGAGTAGTCGAGGATGGTGCCAATATGGTAACGACCTAGCTCTTCAATCACCGGCAAGCACTCCCGAATAGTTTCCCCCCCGCAAAACTGCCGAAAGATGGTTTGCTTGATAGCGAACTTGACGGGCAAATTCCACTTCAAGGCAAAGTTCATGAGGCCGCTTCCGGTCTTGACCAGCGAGTTGCTGTTCATGGCAGCAAACAGCGCATACATGCGGCGTAGCTCGCCATCTGATTTGCCTGCGAAAGCAATTGCAGTGTTGTCGAAGGAAATAACGGGAGCCTGAGTTGCGGGCATACTATAAGAGCTTGAAAGGAGGTACAGCGACGCAAAGATAACCAGCCGATGGCGGTTCGGATAGTAAGTCTGCCGAGCTTCTTAGGCTAGCCGATGTCATTACGTAACGCCTTAGGTATACGTAAAATTCCTCTTAGCGTCTGCTCCCGCGAGCTATTGATTGAGTATCACCCGCTAACTATTACTGACGCCGATAGCGATAGACGAAGCCATCGGCGATGTTATCCTTCAGCGTGAGTTGATCATTATTCAGCTCAATGTACTGTGGAGTGTAACGGACGCCTTGTGCGATGTAAAAAATGAGCTTCGCAGAAGGACTGTCGCCAGGCTCGGTACTGCGCCGTATGGAGTATTGCCGTGTGTCTACTAACTGGTTCTTACTGTAGACGTTTATGGTACTGTCAGCCTTAAATTCCAACTGGGAAGTGCCAGTTGCGACATCCGTAGTTGTGCCAGCAATACCCCCGCTGGTCTGATATAGATCCCATCGACCTACAAGCCCATCGGTTTTTGGTGCTGTGGAATCATTATCCTTTTTACAGCCTGTAGCAGCAATTGCAACGAAGAAAAGGAAGGCGTAGAAGAACGAGGCGTAGTGTTTCATAATAAGAGAACGAGCAAAACAAAGACGAATATTTTTGCTGAACACGGGATAATACGTCAGCTGCTTAAAGGGGTGACTGAAAATTAATGTGCGAGGTTGCACCCTTTCTTAAGGTTGCCAGCTAGGCAACCCTCAGTAGCAGAAGGACAACGCTAGGTTTAAGAAAAGAGTTTGCAGGTCTTTCGCGGTCCATCGTTACAGCGGTTGTGCTAGGGTCAAACCATCTCTGGCTAGGGCTGAATAAGGATATACTATCATCAGTAGGTTAAAAGGGGCTGCTTTAATTGGAACCCGTTACTTTTGCCAGGCACCCGCATTTGGGTGACGTTCTGTTTCGCAAAAGCATTTTCCATTGAACGCTCCGCTTTCTTTCGGTTCTGATGCGCTGCCTGCTTTGGCTGCGTTGCTTCGCCAGCCTGCTGTGAGCCGGGTGCTGGTATTAGCCGACTCTAACACGGCTCGGCTGTGTTACCCGCTACTACTGCCGCATTTGCCAGCAGACCACAAGCTCATCGAAATTCCGGCCGGTGAGGAATATAAGACCCTAGCTACTTGTGAGAACGTGTGGAACTGCCTCACCGAGTACCGCACCGACCGTTTTGGCGTACTCGTCAACCTAGGGGGTGGCGTCGTTACGGACCTAGGTGGTTTGTGCGCGGCGCTCTATAAGCGGGGTATACGGTGCATGCAAGTGCCTACCACGCTTCTGGCCCAAGTAGACGCTAGTGTGGGCGGCAAAACGGGCGTCGATTTTCAGAATTTCAAAAATCAGCTCGGCGTGTTTCAGGAGCCTGCTGGCGTATTTATCGATCCGGCTTTCTTGACTACGCTCGACCCGCGGCAGATGAAGTCGGGCTACGCTGAAATCGTGAAGCACTGGCTTATTGCCGATGCAGCAACTTTCGATGAGCAGCGTCGGCAAGGCATGTTTGTGGAAGACTGGACGCCTATCATCCGCGAGTCGGTGGCCACGAAGCAGCGCATTGTGGAAGCCGATCCTTTGGAAAGCGGCTTGCGCAAAATTCTGAACTTCGGCCATACTGTTGGCCATGCCCTAGAAAGCTTCCTACTTAGTCAGCCTGGGCGCGAGATTCTGCACGGCGAAGCCATTGCCGCCGGCATGGTGTGCGAAAGCTGGCTATCCGTGCAAAAAGGGCTATTGAGTCCAGAAGAGCTCGATAAAATTGAAACGTTCATCTTCACGGTGTACGAGAAGATCCAGTTTATTACGTTCGAAACCGACGCCATTGCCGAGCTAGCATTGCAAGACAAAAAGAACGTCGGTGCTACCATCAACTGTACGCTGCTGCAAGGCATTGGCCACGCCGTGTACGATCAACCCGTGACGCTGGCCGAGTTGGCCGAGTCGCTCCGTTACTATCATCGCCTGTGAATTCGACTTCTCTAACGCTCCGTTGGTCCGGTAAGCCACTCAACGGTACGGCCCAATTGCCCGCTTCTAAAAGCGAAAGCAACCGTGCCCTCATCATTCAAGCCCTAGCTGGCAGCGGCCAACTCGACAACCTATCGGACGCCAACGATACGCAACTCATGCAGCGCCTCTTGGCTGACCCCACGGCCGAAACGCTCGACGCAGAAGATGCCGGTACTGTAATGCGTTTTCTGACGGCCTATCTAGCTGTGACGAACCGCCAGGCGTTGCTAACCGGCACACCACGCATGAAAGAACGCCCCATTATGGTGCTGGTAGATGCCTTGCGTGAGCTAGGGGCCCGAATTGAATATGCCGAAATGGAAGGCTTTCCGCCCTTGCGCCTCCAAGGCTGGCAGCCCGAAGCAACGGCCGACAACGAGCTAGCCGAGCTAAGCGTCCGCGGCGACATTAGCAGTCAATATATATCGGCCCTGCTCATGATCGGGCCCATGTTGCCCAGCGGCCTGCGCGTGAACCTTGTGGGCAAAGTTGGCTCGCGGCCTTACATCCGCATGACGCAGGCGCTGATGCAGCACTTCGGCGCCAATTTTCGCGATTTAGGTAGCGTGTTAGAAGTGCGTCCTGCTGCTTACCAATCAGCCGATTACACGATTGAGTCGGATTGGTCGGCGGCTAGCTACTGGTATGCGATGGTGGCCCTCGGGCCAGTCGGTTCCGAGATTACGCTGCCCGGTCTGCGCCAGTATTCCTGGCAGGGCGACCAGGCTATTGTTGGCATTATGGAAAAGCTAGGTGTGGCTACCGAGTTCGTAGCCGATGGTGTGCGCCTCACGCAAATATCGCCCGCCGCCGAGCTGACCCACGACTTCACCGACTGCCCCGACCTAGCTCAAACCGTGGCCGTAGTTGCTGCTGCGCAAGGAACAAACCTCGTTATGACAGGCCTAGAAAGCCTGCGCATCAAGGAAACCGACCGCATCGCAGCTTTGCAAACCGAGCTAGCTAGCTTCGGCGCTTTCCTGCTCGAAGAAGCCAATGAGCATTTCCGTGTTACAAGCGAGAACTTCCACGTCGACGGCCAAGAAGTAGCTACCTACCACGACCACCGCATGGCCATGGCCTTCGCGCCTCTAGCGCTGCGTGGTCCGTTGACAATTCAAGATCCCAAAGTGGTGCGCAAGTCGTACCCGCAGTTCTGGAGTGAGTTGGAGAAAGCAGGTTTTCAGGTTAATCAATCTAATCAGATGAACTAACTATCATCTGTCATCCTGACGCAGGAAGGATTTTGTCACTCGTAGATAAGCATCGCTAGTTACGATTCATTCGCAAGTGACAAGGTCCTTCCTGCGTCAGGATGACAGGAGATTTTGATGCAGTTCTCGGAAATATGCCGCTGAGTATCGTAGCCGGCTACCATACCAGCTGAACAGCTCGCCATCGACGATCCGGATAGTGGCGCTGGAGCACACTTCGGTAAATTCCGCGATGTGCTTCTCCTTGAAGGGATAAGGTTCGGAAGAAAGAAAGATAACCTGTGGCGCGGCTTGCGCCAGCTGCGCAAGGCTTATTTCAGGATAACGACTCTGCTCCGCAAAAGCATTGATGAAGCCGGTACGGCGGAGCATATCGTCAATGAACGTACCACTGGCCGCTACCATAAACGGCTTACGCCAGATAAAATATGCTGCTGAAATAGGCAGAGTGACAGGACCTAGGGTAGCGAATGATTCAGCAATTCCTTGTTCCAGCGCTTCGGCTTTGATCTGCGTAGCCGTGAGTATGCCCACTTGCCGAATCATGCGTAGTGCCTCCTCAAGCGTGCTAATATCGCTTAGCCAGACGGGATACTGCTCGGCTAGCTGCTCGATACCTTCTTGGTAGTTCTCTTCCTTATTGCCCAAGATAAGGTCTGGCTGAAGCGCTGCAATCTTTTCGAAATCGAAGTTCTTCGTACCGCCAACGACAGCCGCTTGCTGACGTGCCTCGCTAGGGTGAATGCAAAACTTTGTCACGCCCACTACCCGCGCACCAATACCTAGGTCAAACAGCAACTCCGTTTGCGAAGGCACCAGGGATACAATTCGCTGTGGCGGATACGGTACCACCACTCGCCGACCTAGCTGGTCGGTAAGAGTGAGCGGGAGGCTATGTATGGCGGGAAGTTTCATGATCAAAAACGTATCATCCTGACAAAGCGAGGACCTTGTCCCGCGTGAAGTTACCTCATGGTATCTATTCACACGGGACAAGGCCCTTCTTCCGTCAGGATGATACTAGCTGCCTAGCTTACCGGCTAGTACTTAGGAGAAATATCGGAAGTCATGGTTGTCTTCGATGCGCAGTAGCGTCTCATAGATGAGCTTGATGACATTCTCCACGTCGTCCTGATGTACCGTCTCAACGGTGGTGTGCATGTACTTCAATGGTAACGAGATAAGCGCCGAAGCTACGCCGGCGCCAGCATAGGCGAAGGCATCGGTATCGGTGCCGGTGGCGCGGGTAGCGGCGGCACGTTGGAAGGGCGTTTCGGTTTCCTCGGCCGTCCGGATGATGAGGTCGCGCAGGTTGTTCTGCACGGCTGGGCCGTAGGTGATTACAGGGCCTTTGCCGCAAGCTAGGTCACCAGCCGTCTTCTTCTCGTACATCGGCGACTGTGTGTCGTGGATCACGTCAGTGATAATAGCCACGTCGGGTTGGATGCGGTGCGCAACCATCTCAGCGCCACGTAACCCGATTTCCTCTTGCACAGCATTCACCACATACAGGGCAAAAGGAAGCTGCTTGCCCTCTTCCTTTAACCTGCGAGCTACTTCCGCAATCATGAAGCCACCAACACGGTTGTCGAGCGCCCGGCCCACGTAGTACTTGTTGTTCATCACGGTGAACTCATCCTCAAACGTGACAACCGAGCCGACGTGCACGCCCATTTCTTCTACTTCCTGCTTGGAAGAAGCACCGCAGTCCAAGAAGATCGTTTCAATCGTCGGCGCTTTTTCTTGCTCGGGCTTACGCACGTGAATGGCCGGCCAGCCAAACACCGCTTTCACCATGCCTTTCGCCGTGTGGATGTTTACGCGCTTAGAAGGCGCAATGAGTGCATCGGAGCCGCCGTTGCGCCGCAAATAGATGTAGCCTTCCTTCGTGATGTAGTTCACGAAATACGCAATTTCGTCGGCGTGCGCTTCGATCACGACTTTGTACTTCGCGTCGGGGTTGATAACTCCAACCGCTGTGCCGTATGTGTCAACGAAGTACGTATCGATGTAAGGCTTAAGGTAATCGAGCCATAGTTTCTGGCCTTCTTTCTCGAAGCCAGTAGGCGAAGGGTTATTCAGGTAGTTCTGAAGAAACTCGAAAGATTCAGGACGCATATAGAAAATCTAAGTTAAAAAGCCTGTGAATTCAGTAACAGCCTAGGCAGGAACAGGCATACCCCATTCTACCCAATCTTCGCGAGCGGGACCATATACCCCCGGCACCCGCAAACCAGCCTGACGCATCAATACGGTCATTTGCCCACGATGGTGAATCTCATGACGAATGAGCAGCGACAAGATAAAACGCTTGCTCATCACATCGCCGTACATTGGCACTTCATCTCCTAGCTGATCATCCGTCCAGCGCTCCTCTACGATGGCAGCAACTTGCTGCGCTAAGCGCGTATATGTCTCTGCAAAGACGCTGGCTGAAGTGGGTACGGGTTGGCTTTCCAGCTCATGGTTGTCCAGCAAGCCAGCATTATGTGGCATCTCCGTTAAGGTCTGCACGACGTGCCAAGCGAGCTGACCTAGGGTTCGGCCTTCTGCCGTAATGGGTTGCGCAAGTGAAGCGTCAGTGAGAGCCTCCAGCACCTTGCTAGTAGAGGCCGTTTCCATTTGCCAATCGGCTAGGAAGTCGGAGATATGACGGTACATACTAGGATAATTGTTAAAGAGGAAGAGATGATAATTAAAGCGGGATATTCCCGTGTTTCTTCCTTGGCATTGTATCTACTTTGTTTTCCAGCATCTTGAAAGCCCGGATAAGCTTCTGCCGCGTTTGGGCCGGCACAATCACTTCGTCCACGAAGCCACGGTGGGCGGCCCGGTACGGCGTCGCAAACTTCTGCTGGTATTCATCTACTTTTTCTTGGAGCTTGGCCTCGGGGTCTTCAGCCTGCGCGATTTCGCGTTTGAAGATAATTTCAGCTGCACCCTTCGCGCCCATTACCGCAATTTCAGCCGTGGGCCAGGCGTAGTTCATATCGGCCCCAATGTGCTTTGAATTCATTACATCATAGGCACCACCGTACGCCTTGCGGGTAATCACCGTGATACGCGGCACGGTAGCTTCGCAGAACGCATAGAGCAGCTTGGCACCGTTTGTAATAATGCCGCGCCATTCCTGATCAGTGCCGGGTAGGAAGCCGGGTACATCTTCCAGCACCAGCAGCGGAATGTTGAATGCGTCGCAGAAGCGCACAAACCTAGCTGCCTTCGTGCTAGCATTGATATCGAGCACGCCTGCCAACACGGCTGGCTGGTTGCCTATAATACCAATGCTCCGCCCAGCCAACCTAGCAAACCCGACAACGATGTTCTCGGCGAAGTTCTGGTGCACTTCCAAAAACGAATTCGCATCAATCACGCCCTGAATCACGTCACGGATGTCGTAGGGCTGGTTGGGGTTCTCGGGGATGATGTTGTTCAGCTCCGGCCGTAGCTCGTCGCCCTCGGGCGAGTAGGGGAGAGCCGGGGCCGTTTCCTCGCAGTTCTGCGGCATGTAGCTTAGCAGTTGCTTAATGTTGTTGATGCAAACGACTTCGTTGGCGCAGGAGAAGTGCGTCACGCCGCTCTTGGCCGAGTGCGTGCTAGCACCTCCTAGCTCCTCGCTAGTCACGTTTTCGTGGGTCACCGTTTTCACCACGTTCGGGCCGGTCACGAACATGTAGCTCGTGTCCTCCACCATCAGGATGAAGTCAGTAATAGCTGGCGAGTACACTGCGCCGCCCGCGCACGGCCCCATCACGGCCGATAGTTGCGGGACCACGCCGGAAGCTAGGGTGTTCTTGTAGAAGATATCCGCGTAGCCGCCGAGGCTCACCACGCCCTCCTGAATCCGGGCCCCGCCCGAGTCGTTCAGCCCAATGACCGGTGCGCCGTTCTTCATGGCTAGGTCCATGATCTTGACGATCTTCTCGGCGTGCGTTTCGCTCAGCGAACCGCCAAACACGGTGAAGTCCTGGGAGAAAACGTACACCAAGCGGCCGTTCACGGTGCCGTAACCTGTCACCACGCCATCACCTAGGTAATACTCTTTATCTAGGCCAAAATCTTTGGAGCGGTGCATCACAAACTTGCCGATTTCCTCGAAGGAGCCTTCGTCGAGCAGTAGGTCTATTCGTTCGCGGGCAGTGAGCTTGCCTTTCTTATGCTGGGCATCGATGCGGACCTGACCACCACCGAGCAGCGCTTCGGCGTTTTTCTGCTCTAGTACTGCAATTTTGCTTAAGGCTGGGTTAACGTGCGGATCGGACATGCTATAAGATGGGATGGATGGGAAACAGCACTCAAATATAAGCGCGTGTGTCAGTAGAATAGGGCAGTAGGATTTTTCCTCACTACAGCTTCAAAAAATAATGCAAACTGTATACAACTGGGAATTAATACCATACATTAAATATACTGGAATTAACTATGATTAAATTTAACTTTATGTAGAAAATTGCAATAGAATAAGTAGCTTTAGTTTACCCTAGGGTAGTATAGCGCAGGGAAGGCTAAATATGATTACTGTAACCAAAACATTTCTTCCATCCCTTGAGGAATACCATACCTTATTATCTGGCGTGTGGGAGCGAGGTTGGGTTACAAACGAAGGGCCCTTAGTGATAGAACTGGAAAGTGCTCTTAAAAAATACCTAGGTGTTAAACATTTGTTCTTTGTCAGTAATGGAACGCTGGCCCTGCAACTTGCCATCAAAGCATTAAACCTGACAGGAGACATTATTACGACTCCTTTCTCGTACGTTGCCACCACTAGTAGCATCGTATGGGAGAACTGCCGGCCCGTATTCGTTGACATCGATCCGGACAGCTTATGTCTAGATCCACGCTTGATTGAAAAGGCTATTACCCCGACTACCCAAGCCATCCTAGCTACACACGTATTTGGTTTGCCGTGTGCGGTAGAAGCCATTGAGCAAATTGCAAGGCGCTATAGACTGCGTGTAATATACGACGCTGCACATGCTTTTGGAGTTGATTATGACGATCAGTCAGTACTCAATTACGGTGATATTTCTACTTTAAGCTTCCACGCTACTAAGCTGTTTCACACGGGTGAAGGAGGGGCTATTGTGACGCAAGATGACGCATTGGCAAAGAAGATAGCTTATATGCGCAACTGCGGTCATGTTAGTGCGAATCAAGTTGTTGGGCTAGGTATCAATGCTAAGAATTCTGAAATCCACGCTGCTCTTGGGCTATGCGTGCTACCACATGTAGAAGAGTTGATAGCGCATCGGCGCGCACTAACAGCGCTATATGATGCGCTACTGATACCGCGCGCTATCCAGCGTCCCATGCCATCACCTAGGGCGGAAATTAATTACTCCTATTATCCAGTGCTGTTGCCCTCCGAAGATCATCTGTTGATTGCAGTCAACGCACTGAATCAGGCTGATATTTACCCACGCAGGTACTTCTACCCAGCTCTAACAAATCTGCCGTATGTAGCTGCAGGAGCCTCGTGTCCGGTGGCAGAAAGTGTTGCTAGTCGGGTGCTGTGCTTGCCGCTCTACCATGACCTACAAGAGTCCGAAGTAGAGCGTATTGCAACTATTATCAATGCGCACGTTTTAGGGCCCTCCTTATGCGTGTAGCTATAATGCAGCCGTACTTGTTCCCATACCTAGGGTATTTCCAACTGCTGCATTGTGCCGATACCTTCGTGCTGCTGGATGATGTGGCGTTCATCAACAAAGGCTGGATCAACCGCAACGTGCTCTTAGTCAACTGCGCGAAGTACCTATTCAGTATTCCGTTGCTAGGAAGCTCACAGAATAAGTTGATCAAGGACATTCGCCTGTACCCTGATATTCGACCTCGGCAAAAATTGTTGGCCACAATTAGACAGGAATACAAGACGGCCATTGCGTTCAACGACGTTTTTCCGCTGGTAGAACAAATCCTGCTTTCCGGTGAGGGAGATCTGACAGCATTGGTATTGGAGAGCCTGCGGCGCATCAACGCTCATGTAAACTTATCGGTGCCTGTTCTCCGTAGCTCAACCATCACCAAGGACAACGGACTGGTGGCCCAAGCCCGAATCATAGAAATCTGCCAACGCCTCGGTGCTCACGAGTACGTGAACTTGCCAGGTGGGGCAGCCCTGTACGCCGCCGCTGATTTTGAGCGTCAAGGTATCAGGCTTCGGTTTTTACAGCCTGCCCTAATCCCATATTCTCAAAGAGGCCAACCTTTTGTGCCAGGCTTATCCATTATTGATGTGCTAATGCACAATCGACCAAACCAAGTGCAACAATTTTTCCAGCAGGCTACGCTTCAGTAGCAGCTACTGCCTAGTTGCAGCCCCTTGCTCACGAATGACAATGCAAATGAAACGCTCTTCCCCTGGCACACTGCACCGCGTAATTGTAAACCAATGCGAGTCGTACTTAGCTGCACATGGTGATAACCACAAAGGCGTTGGATGGCCGAGCTATGACGATGCACAGGCACGCTATCAAGTGATGCTGGAAGGATTGCTATCAGCTAGTGTACCCGACAAGCCCGTGCGCCTGCTTGATTTTGGCTGCGGTTCGGCACACTTTCTTGAATTTCTACAGCACCATCATCTGCCACAAATCGAATACACTGGGCTCGATATGTCAGAAAAGCAGCTAGCTGTTGCGCGCAGTAAGTTTCCAGATACCCCCTTCTACTGCTTCGATGTGCTGCAAAATCCAACGGCGCTGCCAGACTTCGACTACATTATCATGAATGGCATTTTTACCCAAAAGTGCTCCTTAAGCTTCGAGGAAATGTGGACGTATTGTCAAAGCTTGTTGCGTACGCTTTGGCCGAAAACGACTACAGGTCTAGCCTTCAATGTCATGACAAAACAAGTAGACTGGGAGCGAGAAGATCTATTTCATGTACCGTTAGATTTACTTGCTTCCTTTCTAAAGCAAGATCTCACCCGACACTTTGCTTTTCGCCACGACTACGGGCTGTACGAGTACACGACTTACCTCTATCGAGAACCTCGCCGAACCTAGCTTTCGGTGCTCCGCCTACCTATTGGTACGACAGTAAAACTTCACTTCGCACTTTTATCTTTCTGCACTTATGAACCGGCCGATAGTGAGCGTGTGGTTGATTACGTACAACCACGAATCCTACATTGCTGAGGCCATTGAAGGAGTGTTGATGCAAGTAACTGATTTCCCGGTGGAGTTAGTTATTGGAGAAGACTACTCCTCTGATCGGACGCGAGCCATTGTACAGGATTACAAAAACCGTTATCCAGACCAAATTACCTTGTTCTTGGCCGAATATAATATGGGTATGCTGCCCGTGTTGCGGCCTACCTATGCTTTGTGCCGCGGCAAGTATGTGGCTATGCTCGACGGCGATGATTATTGGACTGACCCCTTGAAGTTACAAAAGCAGGTAGATCAACTTGAACAGAATCCAACTGTGCGGTTTAGCTTCCATAAAGTCAACATCCTACACTCGGCAACTGGAGAATTTAACGAATCAGCCGAGCCATCTAAAAGCAAACAAGCAAATGGATGGACACTAGAGGACTTTCTGTGTGGTAATCCAGTTTACACGCTCTCAGTACTGTTTCGTAATGACCTAGGGCCGCTACCCGATTGGTACTATTCGTTACCTTACCCTGACTTGGCTTTATTCTGCTTATTGTTGATGCACGGTGGTACTGCTCAATACTTGCCGCATAACATGGGAGTCTACCGTATGCATCGTGCCGGCTCCTTCAGCGGCCTAACAGCCCAACAAAGACACCAGCAAAGTGCTCAGTTTTTTGACTTAATTAGGCCACATGTGCCTCTTGAATATCAGCACATAGTAAATCAAGCGTTGCAACATATACGTTACGAACTGCTCATATTGGCACTTAAGAAATTCCAGCTAGGTTCTGTTGCCAATCAAATATTTTTGCTTGGATCTTATGACACCAAAAAAGTCACCTACCGACCAAAACAGTGGCATCATAGTTTATTGTTCGCTGGCCTACATCACACCGCACGTACGCTTTATCGAGTTGGTATGAGTATTAAGGCCTCTTGACAATACTACATATAAAAGAAAAAAGGCCGGCTCCTTTTCAGGAACCGGCCTTTTTGTATTCAAATCAACTTACTTATTCACCCTTCTTTCCCTCTGGCGACTCAGGTGCCTCTTCGGGGCGCTCGTCGCTGGCTAGGTTCGGGTTTTCACCGCTCTTGGTCACGGCGAAGGTTAGCTCCTCTTTGCCTTCTTCATAGTCAGCAGTGATAACGTCACCGTGAACCACTTGGGCTTTCAGGATTTCCTCCGCAATCGGATCCTCGATGTACTTCTGGATAGCGCGGTTCAGCGGACGGGCACCGAACTTCGGATCATAGCCTTTCTCAGCTACAAAGTCCTTAGCGGCGTCAGTCAGTTCTACACGGTAACCTAGGGTCTGGATGCGGCCAAGCAACTTCGCCAACGAGATGTCGATGATGCGGTGGATGTCTTTCTTCTCGAGTGAGTTGAAGACAATCACGTCGTCCAAACGGTTGAGGAATTCCGGCGAGAAGGTTTTGCGCAAGGCGTTGGTGATGGTGCCTTTCGTAATCTCATCCATGTTCTCATTCCGGGCTTTGGTGCCAAAACCGATACCAGCGCCGAAGTCCTGCAAGTCGCGGGCTCCAATGTTGGAGGTCATGATGATGATGGTGTTACGGAAGTCAACCTTACGACCTAGGCCGTCAGTTAAGATACCGTCGTCGAGTACTTGCAGGAGCAAGTTGTACACGTCGGGGTGGGCCTTCTCAATCTCGTCGAGCAGGATTACCGAGTACGGCTTGCGGCGGATTTTCTCCGTCAGCTGACCGCCTTCTTCGTAACCCACGTATCCGGGAGGCGCGCCAACCAGGCGCGATACGCTGAATTTCTCCATGTACTCACTCATGTCGATACGCACGAGTGAATCCTCTTTGTCGAAGAGATACGTAGCAAGCACTTTCGCTAGCTCCGTCTTACCTACACCCGTTGGGCCTAGGAACACGAACGAACCAATCGGCTTCTTTGGATCTTTCAGACCAACGCGAGTACGCTGGATAGCTTTCACGAGTTGAGCAATAGCCTTATCCTGGCCGATTACTTTGCCCTTCAGCTCGTTGCCCATGTTCAGCAATTTCTCGCCTTCGTTCTGAGCAACACGGTTCACAGGAATGCCGGTCATCATGGCAATAACTTCTGCCACGTTTTCCTCTTTCACGGTGTACCGCTTCTTCTTGGTCTCGTCTTCCCAATTCTTCTTGGCGGTGTCGAGTTGCTCAAGAAGCTTCTTCTCCTTATCGCGGAGTTGAGCAGCCTCTTCGTACTTCTGCGACTTCACCACGCGGTTCTTCTCCGTCTTGATGTTCTCAATCTGCTCTTCGAGCTTGAGGATATCTTCGGGAACCACAATGTTGTTGATGTGCACGCGGGCACCAGCCTCGTCTAAGATATCTATGGCTTTATCTGGCAAGAACCGGTCGCTCATATACCGATCCGACAGCTTCACGCACGCCTCAATGGCTTTGTCGGTGTACAGTACGTGGTGGTGATCCTGGTACTTGTCTTTGATATTGTGCAGAATCTCAATCGTCTCTTCAGGCGAGGTTGGGTCAACCATTACCATCTGGAAACGACGAGCTAGGGCACCATCCTTCTCGATGTACTGACGGTACTCGTCGAGGGTAGTAGCACCAATGCATTGAATTTCGCCGCGAGCCAAGGCAGGCTTGAACATGTTCGAAGCGTCGAGCGAACCCGAAGCACCGCCAGCGCCCACAATCGTGTGCAGCTCGTCGATGAACAGAATCACGTCAGGCGACTTCTCCAACTCGTTCATAACAGCCTTCATGCGCTCCTCAAACTGACCGCGGTACTTGGTACCAGCCACTAGCGAAGCAAGGTCGAGTGTCACAACACGTTTGCCGAACAGCACGCGCGAAACTTTCTTCTGAATAATGCGCAGGGCTAGGCCTTCGGCAATAGCCGTTTTACCAACGCCAGGCTCACCAATCAGGATGGGGTTGTTCTTCTTGCGGCGGCTCAGAATCTGGGCCACGCGCTCAATTTCTTTTTCACGACCAACAATAGGGTCGAGTTTGTCTTCCTCAGCTAGCTTCGTAAGGTCACGGCCAAAGTTGTCGAGCACTGGAGTGCGCGATTTTTCGCCGGGCTTCTTGGCTGCTGCGCCGCTGCCACCGGCACCACCGCGACCGGCGTTGCCACCAAACAGGCGGTCGTTGTCGTCGTCATCGGCTTCAGGGCCCGACGTAGGATTATTAGCGGCATTGCCGTGATAATCCAGCGAGTCACGCACGGATTCGTAGTTCACGTTGAATTTGCTAAGGATTTGAGACGAAATATTGTCTTCGTCGCGCAAGATCGACAGCAACAGATGCTCTGTACCGATGATCTCACTCTTGAAGATTTTGGCTTCGAGATAGGTAATCTTGAGGACTTTCTCGGTTTGCTTGGTCAGCGGGATAGAGCCGGTAATGCTCGTGCCCTGCGTAGCCGTATTGCGAGTGGCTTGTTCTAAGGCGTATTTCAGCTCCTCTACCGATACACCCAGTTTCTTGAGTAATCCAATAGCAGTGCCTTCGCCTTCGCGAATCATGCCCAATAGCAAATGTTCGGTACCGATATAGTCGTGCCCAAGCCGGATGGCTTCCTCCCGACTCAGGGAGATGACCTCCTTGACACGATTTGAGAATTTAGCTTCCATGCAGATAAGGTAGTGAAGAAAAAGGGAACCCCGCAAGTGCGCCGGAGCGATTTTCGAGCGGGTTGGGCCGATACAACCTGAAAACAGGATAAGTCGGGCGAAGGTTCGGAGCGGCGGTGTGCTACACGAGAAATCCGCCGGCAGCTGGCCCTTGCATGAAAAGCAGGTCCAGGATGCTTAGGTGGGGTACAAAACGTGCGCCAAAGGTCTGTGAGTAGGGTCGAACCCTGTCAGAGCCGGACGTCCTGTCAGGTTCGGAGTCGGAAACACCTTTCGGTGTCAGCCAATCGCGCCGGTCGCGCATGGCTGTGAGGTCGTAGTGGGAGTGGTACTCGGTGGTGAATTCCACTGGAATCCGCATCCGAAGGCAACGCAGATAAAAATACAAAAGCGCTAGGTTAAGGTCAAATAAGAGCGGAATCTTCTTTACGTAAATATCGTGGAGATAGTCGGCGTAAAATTCAAAATAAGGTGTGCCGCCGTACGCCGTCTGCAACGTACGCCAATGTTGGTGTACCCAGTTTTGTCGGTAATCAATTTCTAGCTCTCTAATTCCAACCTTTTCGCTCCGGTTTCCATCCACGACGGGAACTGTAAGCGGCTTTACACCTTGTGCTGTCAGAATCAAGCAACGGTTGCGATACGTTTGCTTCCGATAATGCTCTTTACTCTCCAATAACAACGAATCAGCCCCTACAAGTTCGGCGAAAAACGTCGCTGGTGGATTGTGCTGGGCTTCAAATAAAATGGGCATTGCAATGTTTAGGTCTAAATGAGGAGCTTTGCTGGCTAACCTAGCTTTTCTTATGTGAACTTAGTGCCACCAGAATGGTGGCACTAAGTACCGACACTTTGTCTTATTGCTGTCACAACCTAGCTTGTTCTATTTTCTATGCGGTTATTCCTTTTGGTATGCTTAACGCTAGCTACGTTGGTCACAAAGGCTGCTACTCCCCAACTACTACTTGATGCCGCCCGCTTCCGCAACCAAGATCTGACGGTGAAAGGCGCCGAAGTGGAAATCTACGTTACCGTGCTGAGTCAGTCGCTGACATACATGCGCCGGGCGCCCAAAGCTTTTCAGGCCGCTGCGATAGTCACGTTGGAGATTTTGAAAGCAGATGGGAAGCTTGCTTATCAGGAGACAGTGACGCTGAAGCCGCCCGTGCTCAGTGACACGACAGCCGCTATCAAGAACCCGCTGAGCTTTCAGAAGCGACTAGCGCTACCTGACGGCAACTACACGCTACGCGGTCGGGTACGTGACCAGTACCATGCCGGGACGGAAGGAACCGCTGAGATGCCGCTAGTGCTTCAGTCAACGACCAAAGGGGCTGCTCTGAGCGATTTGGTTGTGCTAGCTCGTCCGGCTGCCAAATCGCCGGGACAGAACAACTTCACGCGCGGTGGCTACCAGCTAGTGCGCGCACCCGGCGGTATGTATACTCGCGGAGCTGATCAACTGTATTTCTATGCGGAGTTGTATCAGGCGCCGCGAGGGCAGCAGCTAAGCTTGCGCTATCATCTGCAATCAGAAGAGGGTGCTGCTGCTGACGCCGAAGCACCCTTAGATAACATTGCCACCGGACGGCCGACCAGCATTGCGGGTGAACTGCCGCTTGGACCGCTGCCTAGTGGCACTTACACGCTTAAAGTGGATGTGCTCGACGCTCGTAAGCAAGTAGTAGCGACCCAAACAGCCCGTGTCCGACGAGAAACTGAAACCTACGCGCCAGCCGGCGCCGTTGCGCCCAAATGAGTCAAACAAACACGCCTAGCTCTCTTCCGTGGTATTACCGACCGCTTTTCTGGCTGCTGACTGGCGTAGCTAGCTTACCGCTCACGGTGCTCTACGCGCTAGCTTACGGATTGTACTTGCTGCTAGCCTACGGCGTGCGCTACCGCTGGAAGGTGATCAGCGGAAACTTGCGTAATGCTTTCCCGGAGAAGTCGGAAGCAGAAGTGACGCGTTTAGGCAAGGATTTCTACTGGCACTTTGCCCAGGTCATCGTTGAAATACTGAAGCTACTGACGATTTCGAAGGCGGAACTGTATGAGCGGGCCAAGATTCGCAATTTTGAATTGGCCGAGAAAGCAATGGAGCTAGGTCATACGGTGCTTGTACTTGGTTCGCACGCTGGCAATTGGGAGTGGATCCTGTCAACGGGGGCTCTTTATTACCCAGATCGAGCACACGGCGTTTACAAGCCGTTGAGTAACGGTTTCTTTGAATACTTTATGAAGCGGCTGCGGACTCGGTCGGGGGCATACTTGGTTCCTATGCGCGACACGTTGCGTGATATGGTTCGTTACCGCAATCAAGCTCGTTGCCTAGCTCTACTCACTGATCAAGCCGCAGGCCCCGAAGATCAACCCTATTGGACTGACTTCTTGCATCAAGATACTGGCTTCTACACTAGTGCTGATCGGCTGGCACCTCGCTTTCAGTGTCCGGTAGTATACGTTGGTATTCGACGCGTACGCCGTGGCTACTACGACATCACCCTAACAGAAATATATGACGGCATTACGCCAATTAGCGATAAAGAGCACTTCATTACAGAAGCTTTTGCCCGTCAATTAGAGCGCGACATCCAGGCAGCACCCGCCGAATACTTGTGGTCGCATCGACGCTGGAAGCACAAGAGAGTGACTGAGCGGCTGAGTGACTGAGTGACTGAGTGTAGTCGTTTAACAATTCACTCAGTGACTCAGCCGCTCAGTCACTCTCTTATAAGTACTGTTCAATATCGCCTGCGCCTTGGCGGACGATGTCGAAGTCTTCGTTGGTGCAATCCACCACGGTGCTGGCTATGTTATTGCCGAAGCCGCCATCAATCACGAGGTCTACCAAGGAGCGGTACTTCTCAAAAATCAGGTCAGGATCGGTAGTGTATTCCAGCAGCTCGTCGTCATCGTGAATGGAGGTTGTCACGATAGGATTGCCTAGCTCCTGCACCAGACCTAGGCAAATCTTATGATCGGGCACGCGGATACCGACGGTTTTGCGTTTCACACCACCATAGCGTGGTGCTTTGGGGCTAGCTTCGAAAATGAACGTGAAAGGGCCCGGTAGCGCTTTTTTCAACACCTTATATACAGGTGTGGTAATACCGTGGGCGTAATCGGTAATGTTGGCTAGGTCGGAGCAGATAAAGGAAAGGTTAGCTTTATCGGGGTGAATGCCTTTGATGCGGCACAGCTTTTCCACCGCTTTGGCATTGAAAACATCGCAGCCCAATCCATAAATGGTATCGGTTGGGTAAATAATAACGCCACCATTGCGCAGCACTTCTACGGCTTGCAATAACTTGTTTAGGGGCGGATTATCGGGATGAATGCGAAGCAGCGTAGCAGCCATAGGAAAGGGAATATGGAGTGAAGAGGGAGGGAATCTAGTACACAAGAGGCTCGTTGCGCAAGAGGTACTAGGTAAGCGTGTAAGAATCATTCATTCGCACGTTGCGCTTTTTAGGTTACGAGCGGACTCGAATTATGGCTAGAAAGAGGCCTAGCCTGGCTAGCCTGAAGCTAGAGGTAAACTGCCCGAGCCACAAAAGCGACGCAGATTAGCGTACTTTTGGTCCTGCAAAAAAAGTATTGCTGGTCAATTACCTTCTATATTCCACCGCTTTCTTCCCGAAATGGCTCAACCGCCTCGCATCGATTACAAAGCCAAAGCCTTGCGCCGCCGCAGGCAATATGCGTACGTCACGGGTATTTTAGGCTTGTTCTTGGTTACGTTTTCTTACTACTTCTACCAAGTCTTCTACACTCCCAACGTTGAAACCAAAGGCCAGCCCACCTTCGTGCTAGTGCGGCGGGGGGAAACAGCCAGAGCGGTGCTGGACTCCATTGACGCCAGCGGGGTGATTGTCGATAAGCTGTCGTTGCATTTCGTAGCACGCCTGATGAAATACGACAAGCTCGTGAAGCCAGGCCGCTATGAATTGAAGGATGGCTACACCAACCGCGAATTAATCAATGACTTGCGTAAGGGCATTCAGTCACCGTTGAAGCTCACCTTCCAGAATATTCGGTTGCGCTCCGACCTAGCCCAGAAGCTCAGCACCACGATTGACGCTCGCCCCAAGGAGTTCGATAGCCTGCTAAGTAGCCCTAGCTACACCCGCAGCCTAGGTTTCGACACCACGAGTATCCTGACGATGTTCATCCCGAACACCTACGAGCTGTACTGGAACACGTCCGCCGACAACCTCATGCAGCGCATGAAAAAGGAGTATGAGAAGTTCTGGACGCCCGCTCGCGACGCCAAGCGCGAGAAGCTAGGTCTGACCCGTGCGCAGGTGAGTACGCTGGCCAGCATCGTGGAAGCCGAGCAGCAGCAGCACCCCGATGAGCGCCCACGCGTGGCGGGCGTATACCTCAACCGTCTCAAGCGCGGCATGAAGCTTCAGGCCGACCCCACGGTGGTGTACGCAAACAACGACTTCACGATCAAGCGTGTACTGAATGTGCACCTAGCTAAGGATTCGCCGTACAACACGTACATGCACAATGGCTTGCCTCCCGGCCCCATCAATCTGCCAAGCATTACCAGCATCGACGCCGTACTTAACCCAGAGCAGCATAACTATTACTACTTCTGCGCGAAAGAAGACTTTAGCGGCTATCATGCCTTCGCAACTACTGAGGCAGAACACCTCGTTAATGCCCGGCGCTACCAGGCTGCCCTGAACCGGTCGGGTATTATGAAGTAGTATGGTTTGTCCTTGGTAATTGGTTTACGTGCCTAGCTTTTATCGGAGCAAACCAACCTGCACCAGAAACAAAAATCAGTCACCAAAAGCCAACTGATGTATTCCCACGACACGCACATTCGCGTCCGCTATGCCGAAACTGACCAGATGGGCTACGTGTACCACGGTAATTATGCCGCCTACTTTGAAGTAGCACGCACAGAGGCGTTTCGGCAGCTAGGTATTCGTTACAAGGACTTGGAAGCCGACGGGGTTGGGATGCCAGTGGGGGAGTTGCGCACTCGTTTTAGACGGCCCGCCCGCTACGACGATTTACTCACGGTCCGTCTGCTGCTACGTCAGCCTGGTGAGGGGACTCGGGTGCTGTTTGAATACGAAATCTACAACGAGGCCAATCAGTTGCTCACGGAAGGACACACGCTCATGGTGTTCGTGAGTACTGCGAACGGCCGTCCAGTGCCCATCCCGGCGGATATCCAGGCCAAGCTAGCTCCGTTTTTTACTGAAGACGAGACAGCTGGCCCGATAGCGCCGACGCTCACGAAGCTCCCTGCTGATGCGCCCGCGCCGGCTGCCTTCCTGAAAGACAATGAACAATGAACAATGAACAATTGACACTAAGCTGGTGTCAACTGTCAAAGAGTAAGCTAGTATTTGCTTATTGATTGTCAACTGGTAATTGATCACTGATAACTGACAGAATCATGCGTTTGCCTGTGCGCCGTTATCACCTGCCCGATGTGCGCCGCCGTCGCTCGTATCGCAAGTTCATTGTGTGGCTCAAGCGCATGCGTATTGGGCCTGGCAATACGTCCGTGTATGACGTGATAGATCGGATGATTCAGGAAATCAAGCTGGATAGTGTTACCAAGAGGGCTAGCTACATGGCCTTCAACTTCACGGTAGCGCTGTTCCCAACGATTATCTTCCTATTCACGCTCATCCCGTACATCCCCATTCCAAACCTAAACGTGGACATTCTACAATTCCTTGGCGACCTGATGCCGCGGGAGATGTACGCGGCTACGGCCACTACCATTGATGACATTGTCAACATTCCTCACGGTGGCCTGTTATCATTTGGTTTCCTGGCGGCGTTGGTGCTAAGCTCCAATGGCATCATGGCCTTGCTCGATGCCTTTGAGAAGAAGTACCCGTCATTCAAGCGTCGTACTTACTTGCGCAAACGTGTCATTGCCACGTTGCTGACCGTTGTGCTATCGTCGGTGCTGTTAGTTGCCGTGGCGGGGATTTTCTTTGGTACCTATATTATTGATGCCTTGGTGTTCAGCGAGATTGTACCGGAGCAGTTTACGTCGCAGCTTATCACGCTGATCAAATATGGCTCCCTGGTGGGATTGTTTCTGCTAACGACTTGCCTGGTCTATTACTATGTGCCACCTGTGCACAACAAGTGGCCGTTTGTGTCAGTAGGAGCAGTGGTAGCGACGTTTCTTATCTTCATCGTTTCCTTCCTGTTTATTCTTTACGTCAAGATTTTTGATAGCTATAACCACTTCTATGGTTCTATTGGCACGCTCGTCGGCTTTATGGTATGGCTCGATTTTGTGTGCATGACCATAATCCTAGGCTTTGAAGTGAACGTGAGCATTGATGCAGCAACAGGTCGACTCAAGACGGTTATGGCTGATAATAAGCGTGTAGCAGCGCATTAAGCACTCAGCTCGCGAGCAAGACTGAAGTTTTTAAGTAAAAAATACGTTCTACTTCTTGTTAATTATCCGCTGCCTTTTACTTTTGCGGTCCCCAAACACGCTTATTGGGGCATAGAGAGGTGGCAGAGTGGTCGAATGCGACGGATTCGAAATCCGTTATACTGGCAACGGTATCGGGGGTTCGAATCCCCCCCTCTCTGCGACGAATAACTGAATAACGGAGCAAGTGAGTAAGACGGTCAAACCGTTTTACTCACTTGCTCAGCCACCCAGTTATTCTTTATAGAGATAGAGGAGTGGCAGAGTGGTCGATTGCGGCGGTCTTGAAAACCGTTGAGGGTTAAACCTCCGGGGGTTCGAATCCCTCCTCCTCTGCAAAAAGCCCCGTTTCCAAGCTGGAAACGGGGCTTTTTCTTTTCTGGGGTACAGTTAGGGGTACAAACCCCCTTGATCTACCTTCATACATCTCCTAATAGTGGCCGTTTATCTTTGAGGTAGCCAACCGGAAATCGTTGCCAGCTTGCTTAGAGGAAGGCAAAATGCCCGCTCCGTTATTCAACAGTACGAGCCTTTTTTATTGGTGTCGGTTCCTGTCAAGGGGGAAAGAAAAAACATCTTGTTTGCAGCGTGCTACGGCATTTTTGCTAGGTGAACTCTGCTTTTCGAAAGTGCACTCACCTTAGCATTGTTGGGACTTGCCTCATCTACACTGTCAGTTGTGGTGGGGTGCATGCCTTTACGAATGCATAACCAAAAATGGTAGGGTCAACTTTCTTAGTCCCCGGGGCCACCTTGCCTAAGGTAGCTGCATTTTTAGCTTCATACTCAGTACAAAGGCTGAGGCGCAACAGATTGCCCATACACAGCTGAAAGTCAAAGAAAGTGAGTTGAAGCTCTTCTCGAATAGCACTAACTTCAATCCCTGGCTGCCAGTCCTCTCCTGCTTCAATAGATGGATCGACCTGTTGATAGATCCTATCCAAAATGCGTACCTGCGTAGGAGTAAGTTGCCGCAGCACTTCCGCGAAGCTAGGCTGAACTAGTATATCAACTTGACCGCTGGCAGCATTAGCCAGTAAAGCGGCCCATTTATCTATCAAATCAGGATCCGTTTCAAGTCTAGCCGCCTGCACAATAGGAGCAATAATTTTAGGCTCGACAGGGTTGGCCTCATGCCCACTAGCAGTTAAGAAATCATGCGCCTTGGTAAAGAGTGTAACTAGTTGCGCATCGAAGCTATCTCCTACACGGCTAGCTGTCTTCTCTAATACCTTATTGACGAATGGTACCACAATGCCACTGCCAGCAGCTACTAAGGCGGTGGAAAGTTCTACTAAAGGCATGAGGGTATGATTGATAAGAGGATGGGGTAATATAGCTACAAACAAAAAAAGCCTCAGCTATTTAGCATGAGGCTTCTTGATAGAGTAACGTTGTTGCTCCAAGAAAAATAAATTTTTTTTCCAGGTGCACTAGTTACACGAAGTGCTCTGTCAATGTACTCTCGCAGGCTGGAAGCTTTGTTGCGCTCAGTATAGATTGAGCAGCGAAGTACACCGATGTACGCTCTTGTAAGCGTTCGTGCTGCTTATACCAGTTGCGCAGGAGCACTTGTAGCAGGTTATAAGTGTAACTATAGTGCTTATCAAACTACCATGGCTGGTGCATAACTCGGCCTGTCACTACCGTAGACGCTTCTACGAGCTCCGCCTTAGCTACCAATAGGATACAATGTCCATCGCTTCGCAGTTGACATCACGGCCGACATGCAAGTGAGGCAAGGCTCCTGAAAAAGGAGCAGGCGGGTTGATGATGTAACGGTAGCGCGTACCTGGCTTAGGGGCATCGTCGATCTCCAATGTTGAGGTCGGCTTTTCAAAATGAATGTAAAAGCGGAGAGCCGGTAAATAACACGGCGCATTGGGCGCGAGTATCGGGCCCGCTGGTTGATTCAACAGCCATTGAGCCGCCAGATGAGGTGTTCGCAGGTAAGAAAGCCTCAGTTCGTTTGAACGGTACAATTGGGTGAGCTGCACTCCTGCCCACAGACCTATTCCTAGCCGCAATGTGGTGCGTAAATGGCGGACTCTTGGCCCAAACTGGTGCAATACCCAGTCAAGTTCTAGGCCAATGAGCAGGAACATAAAAGTAGCTTTGAAGGCCAGTGTGCGACTGGGAGCCTCCACGCGTTGCATCACCAGCAACAGGTAAGGCATCACCACAAACCAAAGCGCTGGTACTCCTAGGCGCAGAACGTACGCGACCTGGTGTGCCGGTAAACGGCCACGCTGAGCAGCCCTTGCCAACGCTAAAAAACCAATTACAACGGCTCCCGCCGCTAGGGAACCTAGGTGCACAGACGCCAGCACGCCATTACGTGATTCGCCCAGAAGGCCTCCCTCTACTTCCCACACATAGGCTGGCAACCGCTGGAAGAAGGTTGAAACCGCTAGGGGTTTGACATAAGCATTCCGAAATAGTGCCCCTGGCCCGGAAATTAGCAGCAGCGGAGCGTACAGCAAAGCAGCGCCCACAAGTGTGGTAGCACCCAAGAGTACTCCGGCGACGAGGCGGTGCAGGTCGCCTTTGCAAAGCCAACAAAAGCCCAACCAGCTATAGGCCGCCACCAAAAAATACGCAAATGTGGGTACAGTGTACAAGCCTATAATTCCAGCTACTGCCATACCGGCCCAAGCCCGCTTAGGCGTCGGTGCCTCAGCATCCGTGAGTGACAAGGCACTAAAAAAGCCTAAGGCGCTCAAGGCGAAAAGCAGAGCATAGCCGCGGCCTTCAGCAGCTAAAAACAAGTTTAGTTCCAGCAAGCTACAGAGCATTACAGTCAGCGCGGCCACCCGAAAGTTGCTACAGCGCAACAGGCCTAGAAACCAATACGCCGTGGCGGCCGTGCTTGCAAGTAATACCGGCACCCGCATGCTCCACCAATACTCCTGACACACCTGATAGAACAACCAACTCAGAGTGTTGCTGAAGATATGGTTGTTAGGGGCTGGATAGTACGCGCTTACAGTGAGCAAGCTATCTCGTACAAAGAACTCGTAAGAGGCACTGTCATCGAAGGTAACCAGTCGCCGGCTCACGATAATGCGTAGCACGGTAAGGGCGGCAAAGGCAGCCAACGTCCAACGCTGTTGCCGTGGTCGTAGCGCGTACCAGGCGTAGAATAGCCCTCGTTTGGCGCGCAACCCGCTGGTTCGCCAGAAGTGCTGAACCACTAGGCCCTGCCGGTGCAGGTCGTAGAACACCACCACACCATACATTCCTAGCACGCAAGCAGTCGTGCCGAGTCCTAGGCGCAGCTGTTCAAAGGCGACCTGCGTGGTGCTCAAAGCGTGCCCATTCGGCGAGGAGCGCCTAGCCAAGGCGAGTACTTCACCCACCTCAACGGAGTAAAGAATACTGGCTGCGTAGCCTGCACAGCCCGCCAGAAGCCATACAGCGAGCAGCCCAACAGCATGAAATTCCTGGAACCTGTTTGTAGTCGAGTAATAGGGCATCAGGAAAGGCACAGGTCTGATATCGTAGCTAGGTCTTTAAGCCAAAGGTAGTGGCGTTACAAAGTTCCGGTTGCACGTAGGTGCCGCTAGGTAGTAAGTTAACTTGGTAGTAGGTTCTTTCTGTGTGAGCTGTCGCATCCAGTGCGTGCACCGTCAAGCCGCTGTACGCTGAGATACCTGCTCAGCCGCCTTGCGCAGGAGATAGCGCAGTGGGATCAGGCTGATACCCATCTCCGGGCTACCGTAGCCAGTACGCGGGCATATGGGTAGGAAGGGTATGCACTGGCTACTTCCGTTGTCTAATTGACCGCTGTGGTCACGTGGAAGCTTTGAAGGTGGCTTAGCGCGGCCGCACTGCCATTGGCACTGTAATTAGATACTAGCTGCCATCGACTCTTTATCTTTACTCATGCGCTCACCTCTTTCCTGTCGTCTTTTCCTGTTTATTGGGCTAGTCGCAGCCAGTTGCTCTGATAAAAAAGCGACCTCTACGCCTGCGACACTCATCTCTGCACGAGACGAGAGTTTAACCCTAGGTAATCCCAGTGGCGCCACCACAGATGCGAGCAACTACACGAACTATCTGTTAATAAAACCACAGTACACGCTGAGCTATCACCGCGACCGGGGTATTCCGAACTGGGTGAGCTAGCACCTGAGTAGCGCTTGGCTCGGCTCGGCGGAACGCCAGGATAACTTCTCAGCAGACAACAGCTTGCCATCTGGTTGGTACCGCGTGACCATGAGCAGCTACACGGGTTCGGGTTTTGACCGCGGACATAATTGCCCTTCCGCTGACCGCACGGGATTCATTGAGGACAACTCGGCCACGTTCCTGATGACGAACATGATGCCGCAGGGGCCCCCAACAACAACCAGCGCACGTAGGTAGGATTGGAGAACTACTGCTGTACACTCGTGGATCAAGGCAATGAATTTTACATCATCTGTGGCAGCTACGGCAGGGGAGGAGTGGGGAGCAATGGTTCGACTTCCACCCTGGATAACGGCCTGATTTGGAATCTTTCAGGTGGAAGGATATGGTAGCCATTACGAGCGGAGAAAAAGTTGCCGCTCAAATTTATAAAGTCCCGGGGGCAGCTGGGGTACAAAACAGGTCATTCGTACCCCTTGCTTCTCACTTATCCTCACTGCTGTTTTTTAAAATATGCCCCCTGTAAGCTGCAAACAAGGTATTCTTAGTGCGTTCGCAGGTCGAATCAATTATAGGGTTCGAATCCCTTCTCTGCAAAAAGCCCCGTTCTCAAGCTGGAAATGGGGCTTTTTCTTTTCACAAGAATTAGCATTGGCTCTTACTGCCACACTTTTCTTATAAACCGCAGCCAATTGCCATGCATCATGTTCTCGATGTCTTGCGCAGTGTACCCACGCTTGGCTAGTAGAATCGGTATCTTTTGCAGATCAGCAATAGTTTCCAAATCGTATGGGCATTGCTCCCGCCCGAAGGCTCCATCTAGGTCAGTACCTAGGCCTACGTGCAACGTGTTACCGGCGAGTTGGCAGATGTGGTCGATATGGTCGATCATTACTTCCAAATTGCAGGTCATGTCCCGCGGGGTCGATTCACCTTTCACCCAATTGGGAACCATCATCCAGGCGTCTAAAGCAGCACCAATCACGGCGCCGCGCTCAATCAGGGCTTTGATTTGGTCGTCGCTGTATTGACGGTTGTGGTTTACCAGCGCCCGGCAGTTGTTGTGGCTTGCCCATACGGGTCCGTTGAAGTGGTCCAGGGCTTCCCAGAAGCTGTCGTCGCACAAGTGAGTGGCGTCGAGGATTATGTTTAGACGCTCCATTTCTTTCAGCAGTTCGTGGCCAGCTGGGCCCATGAAGCCGGTGGCATCGGTACCCTGCGCGTAGCGACCGGGACCGTAGTGCGCGGGACCTACTGCCCGTAGGCCAGATTGGTAAGCCTGTTCCAAGTGCCCCACGGTAATCAGAGAGTCAGCGCCCTCTAAGCTGAGGATGTAGCCGACGGGTTTGCCTTCGGTGGGAGTGCCATCGGCCCACAAAGCTAGGTGCTGCTCTAGCGTGGCTAGGTTGTTTACCTGCACCATTTCGCCGGCCGCTTCCATGGCCTTGTACCAAGCTAGCTGGCCCTGCGTTTGGGCCCAAGCCTGCGCAGGCGAATGCCAACCCGGCAAGGGATTATCGGGCGCAACGAAGCGGGCAATTTGCGTGGCTACCACTAAGCCTATGTTACCCTTGCGCAGTTCGAGCAGACTCACCACCGCTTTGCCACGGTCGGGTTTATCGGTTAGGCCGGCTTCGCGGGCATTGATGGCCACTATGGGTTGGGTCAAGTCGCGGTTCCACTCTAGCGCGTTCATGCTCAAGTCGAGGTGAGCATCTACTATTAGCATGTTCTATAAGTTGATTTTTCGGTCGCGGGCAATGGTTTTCCATTCCCCCGCGGGCGCTTGGTTTTGGATAGTAATGGCCCGCTCGTACAAGGCGACGGTGGGGCAAATGTGGTAGGGCAAGCCGTAAAGTAGGTCGCCCACTTTATACCCGTGATTTGGTCCGGCCTCCAGCACCAAGTGCTCTTCGCTCTGCCCGATGGGCCGAAGCGCCGGCGCATTTAGGAAGGTGATGCGCTTATCCAGCGGACTTTCCGCAGCAATGGACTTATGACCTAGGTCCACGCAAATCTTGGTGGCATCGGGCAAGGAAATGACCCGACTCAGCACTAAGGCAGCCGGCCAGTATGGTTGCTCTTTGCACACGTTACCGTAGCCACTGTCCCAGTAGATGAAGGTGCCGGGGCTGCATTCCACCCCTTGACGGGCGGCGTGGATGGGGAACGTGGGACTGCCGCCGGCCACAATGATAGGGTCAAAACCAGTGCTGCGTAGCTGATCGGCTAGCTCTTCCACCAGGGCAAAGGCGCTGTTGCAATGCTCCGTGCGCAAGGCTAGGTCTTCGTCGCGAATGTGCCCATCGTAGGCGTGCAAGCCCATGATTTGCAGATTTGCGAGGCTAACACACTGCTGATACAAGGCAAATGCCGCGGCTGGGGCAATGCCCGAGCGGTTCATGCCCACGTTCAAGTCGATGAACACGGAAACGGTCAGTTCGCTCGCTGCGGCCAAGTTGTTCAGGTGCTGCGCTGCAGCGTAGGTATCAATGAGGCAGGAAAACTTGGTTTGCGGGTAGTGCTTGATTACCTGCACAAAGCGCGCGGCTTTGGGGCCAATGGGCTGGTAGGCCAGCAGCACGTCGGGTGCTCCGCAGAGACCTAGCATTTCAGCTTCGGCAATGGTGGCGCACTTAAACTTGCTGATACCAGCCTCCATCGTCAGGCGCACGGCCTCTTGGCTTTTGTGCGTTTTCACGTGGGGCCGCAGCCGGCCCACCTCATCAATGCTAGCTACCAGTTGCGCCAAGTTGTGCTGCACCCGATCGGGGTACACGACTAGCGCAGGCGTATCTAGCGCATCGGCGTCCGCGACGCTGAACCACTCTTCCATGTTGCTTATTACTAATCGGGTACCTAGGCTAGCTCGAAAAGCGCCTCAATTTCCACCGGAATGTTGTCGGGCAGGGAGCCAAAGCCTACGGCGCTGCGCACACCAATACCGTTTTCGGGGCCCCACACCTGCGCAAACAGTTCGCTACAGCCGTTAATAACGTAGGGGTGCCGCTCAAAATCGGGGGTGCAGTTTACCATGCCGAGCACTTTGATCACGCGCTTGACCTTGTTAAGGCTACCTAGGTTGGCCACGATGGTTGAGAGGATAGCTAGGCCCACTTGCCGGGCGGCCAGCTTGCCTTCCTCAATATCGAGGGTTTCGCCGATGCGGCCGATAATCAGGCTTTTATCGTCTTGCACGGTCCCATGACCCGAAACGTAGAGGTAGTTGCCGTCGATCAAGCAAGGTTTGTACACGCCGAGCGGCGCGGGAGCGGGAGGCAAGTTGAGGCCCGTTTGGGCGAAGTTTTCTTCGGGAGTAGCCATGAGGAGTTGGGTATTATATTCAAAAATAAAAGGGACGTCATGCTGAGCCTGTCGAAGCACGCGAGATGCTTCGACAGGCTTAGCATGACGATCTGATCTGGTCGAAAGTCTGATTTCTATTCGGCTTCACTGACTCAATAGGTAACAAGCTCATTCAGAACTAAAACGCCCACGAGCCCGACGGTGCCGACCAAGGCTTCCATGACGGACCACGAGCGCAGGGTGTCTTTCACGCTGATATTGAAATACTCTTTGAACATCCAGAAACCGGAGTCGTTGACGTGCGAGAACATCAGGCTGCCCGCGCCTACGGCTAGCACCATCAGGTTGGGGTTGGTGTGGGTTTGGGCTAGCAACGGCCCGATCAGGCCGGCTGTGGTGAGGCCTGCCACGGTGGCCGAGCCCACGCACGCTCGCAGGATGGCGGCCATGAGCCAGCCGAGCACCAGCGGCGGCAAGGCTACGTGTTGGAGCAAGCCGGCTATTTCGTTGCTAGCGCCGCTGTCAGTGAGCACCTGCTTGAGCGCCCCCGATGCTCCAATGATCAGCAAGATCATGCTGATGTCTTTGATGGCATCGCCGTAAATTGTCATGACCTGCGTCATGCTGCGGCCCGACCGGAGCCCGAGCGAGTACGTGGCGTAGACCACGGCCAGCAGCATCACTACGGAAGGTTGCCCAAAGAGCGTCACTACATTATGAAACTGCGGGTTGTTGGACAGCAACGGAAAGAGCGCCGCCACCATCAGCAGCAGCACGGGAAGCAAGGCCGTGAAGAAGCTGTTGGCCGTGCCTGGTTCGTGAGCCGTAGCGGCAGGCATCGAGACAAAGGTTTCCAGCGGGTGCGCCTCGATCTTTTTCAAGGTTTGGGCAAATAGTGGCCCGGCAACGATGATTGTGGGCACGGCAACGGCTAGGCCGTAGAGCAGCGTCAGGCCCATGTTGGCGTGAAACTGCACCACCAGCGCCGAAGGCGAAGGGTGCGGGGGCAGAAACCCGTGCGTGACGGATAAGGCCGAGAGCATGGGCAGACCTAGGTAGATGGCCGGCAACCGGTACTGGTACACGATGGAGAAGATCAGCGGCACCATGAGCACAAAACCGACGCCGTAGTAGAGCGGAATGCCAATCACGAAGCCCGCGACCACCATGGCCCACTGAATGTACTTGGGACCAAACGCCCGCATCAGCGCCGCTGCTACTTTCTGGGCGGCCCCGCTTTCGGCGAGCAGCTTGCCCAGCATGGCTCCTAGGCACAGAATCATGACCAAAGACCCGAGCGTGTCGCCGATGCCTTTCTCGATGGACTTCGGAATGTTGGCCAGCGGCATGCCCAGCAACACGCCGGCAAGCAGGGAGATAATCAGAAAGGCAGTAAACGCATTGATCTTGAAGGCCGATATCAGGACGATAAGGGCGACAATGCAGAGCAGCACAATAGCTAGGGTCATGTAGTCTTAGTTTACAAGCAGCTCATCGACTAGCAGCCAGGCCTTGCCGCCCGCGCCGTACTCGCCGGCGGGAATCGTACCTTGGTTGACCGCTCTGATCTTGACGTAGCGAGCTGACACAGGCGCAATGGTGGCGCGCACCGGGTTGATGCCGTTCACCGGAAATTGGGTTTGCCGGTAGACGTCTTGGTAACTCACCCCGTCCGTCGAAACCGAGAACACCAATTCAGTCGGCGCCCACATTTTTTGCCAGTGATAGTTCAGTACGTTGGCGCCCAAGTTACTTATCTGCTGCGAAGAACCTAGGTCTAGGGTCGCCACCAGGTCCGTGCCGCTGAAGCCGAACCATTGACCGTCGTTGTAGCGGTTGCTGCCCGCCACGCCGTTCACCAGAGCCCAAGTAGTACCGGGGTTGTAGTTGCTAGCCGGTCGGTTTGCCAACATGACGGGTTTGCCAGTGGCTTTGCTAATAGTCAGTTGCTTGCTATAGACCGGTTGCACGCGGGTCTTTCCCTCAAATACCGCGGCCTTCACCAAGCTGCTTTTCTCAATGAGCAAAGGCGCTTGGTACCGTTGGCTTTGACTAGTGGGTTCACTGCCATCGGTGGTAAAACGAATTTCTCCCTTGGCTGTAGAGTTAAGCCGAAGCATGGGAAGCCCGTTCTGGCCGGCCCAGGTGGAATCCGTTATCCAATCGTAGCTGCGGGCGGGCGCTACGTGCATGGCTTGTAGCCGCTGATCGTGGGCGCGGGTGCGGCTTAAGAACGAATTGTAGTCGCGCGTTGCTTTCGGCGACCACGCTATTTCGGCCAGGGCGAGTAGGCGGGGAAACATCATGTACTCCGCTTTGCTCGCGTTGGGCATGTACTCGGTCCAGACGTTAGCTTGCACGCCTAGCACGTAGCGGGCCTGCGCGGCCGTCAGCACGGCGGGCACGGGCTCGTAGCGGTAGATCTTACTGAGGGGCGTGTAGCCACCTGCCGCTAGCGAATCGGCAGGGTACAGCGACTGGTAGTAATCCAAGTACACCTGCTTTTCGGGCGTCATCACGACGTGGTGACCTAGCTTGGCCGCTTCGATGCCGCCTTGCTCGCCGGTCCAGCTCATCACCGTGGCACCGGCCGCCAAGCCGCCTTCCAGGATTTCATCCCAGCCCATGAGCTGCCGGTTCTTGGAAGCTAGGTACTGGCTGATGCGCCGGATGAAATAGCTCTGTAGCTCCCGCTCGTCGCGCAAGTGCTCGTCTTTGATGCGCTTCTGGCACTTCGGGCAGGCTTGCCAGCGTGTCTTCGGGCACTCGTCGCCGCCGATATGGATGTAAGAGTTGGGAAACAGCGCCACTACCTCGTCCAGCACACCCGTCAGGAAGGTGAAGGTAGCGTCGTTGCCGGCGCAATACACATCATCAAACACGCCCCAAAAGGTGGCAGTGTGGTACGGCCCGCCCGTGCAGCCTAGCTCGGGGTAGGCCGTCAGCGCCGCCGAGGCGTGGCCGGGCATTTCGATTTCGGGGATAACGGTGATGTGGCGCTCGGCGGCGTAGCGTACAATGTCTTTCACCTCCTCCTGCGTGTAGTAGCCGCCGTAGCGCTTCCCATCGAAGCGGTGCGGCAGCTCTCTTTTGTGGCCGATCAGGGTTTCGTTGCGGTAAGCCGCCACGCTTTGCAGGCGCGGGTACTTCTTGATTTCAATGCGCCAACCTTGGTCGTCGGTGAGGTGCCAATGAAAAGTGTTGATCTTGTAAAAGGCCAACACATCTAGCCATTTCTTCAGCGTGCTGACCGGGAACATATGCCGGCTCACATCCAGGTGCATGCCGCGGTAAGCAAAGCGCGGGTAGTCGGTAATGGTGCAGCCGGGCAGCTGCACACTGGCCGCCGAGCTAGGTTTGACGAGCTGACTAAGGGTTTGCAAACCGTAAAAAACGCCTGCTTCGTCGTGCCCCGTCAGGGTTATCCGCTTCGCGCCGACGACCAACTTATATCCTTCCTTCTGCGTCACCGTGAGGCTATCGAGCTGCAAGGAGATGGTATTATCAACCGCTTGCTTAGCTAGCTTGAGGTTGATGCTGCTCACCTTCCGCACGTATTCTTGAAAGGAAGTCGCCTTACTCGGGGCAATGTCTTTGCCCACAAACAGCCCGGTTTGACTCGTAAGGGTGAACGTCTGCTGGTTGGTCGAAACCTGCACTGGCTGCGGAATGAGCGGCAGCACCGGTTTGGCAGTAGCCTGTTGTGCCCCGCTCACCCGAACTAGCGCTAGACAGCAGAAAGCTAGGTGGAACAAGCTAGCCCATCGTCTCGCGCCTAGGAGTGGTTTTCGCTGCAAAATGGCTGCTGTTAGTTTAAGGACTTGTTGTCGCCTTCTACCGCTACGCCGCTTTGCTCGGCCACGGCTTTGTATTCGAAGGCGCCTTTTAAGTTTTTTACACTCGTGCTGAAGCGGCCGTCAGGGCCAACATTTACCCAGTTGGAATATTTCCACGGGTCGGCGTACAAGGTTTCCACGCGGCCGCGGTAGGCGCGGTAGGCAAACCTAGCCCGCGTCACATTTTTGCCTTTGAAGTTGTACAAACGGCCGCTCAGGGCATAGCCAGCCGTGGCCGGTTTGGCCGTACCAGTTTCCACGGTCACGGCCTCGGTCATAGCAGGCGACACGTTGTCTAGCTTGAGCACTACGGCGTTCGGCCAACGGTGGTCGTCGTAGATGCGCTGGGCTTTCACCGCCGACACTTCTAAACCGTTGGCTGTCTGTTTGTAAGTGCAGCTCACGTCGAGGTTGGGTTTGTACTCCATAATCTTGCTGTTCTGACCTAGCAAGCTCACAGCAGTATTCTTCTGGGCTTTCACGGAGTGCAAGGTAAAGGTTCTCCGTTCCCCTTCCTTCCAGTCGGGCACTTCCGTCACGATGGCGTACACGGCGTTGCCCTTGGCGGTGAAGAGGATGTTGTTTTCTTTGTTTACCACCCAGGTTTTGGTGCTGTCGATGCACTCTTGGTTGATGAAGTACCAAGCAGCTAGCTCGCGCAAGCGGCCCTCTTGTTCTTCCGGCAATGCACCGTCGGGTTTCGGACCCACGTTCAAGAGCAGAGAACCACCTTTCGAGCGGGCTTCCACCAGCAAGTCAATCAGCTGACCACCCGACTTATACCGCTCGTTGGTGGGTTGGTACTGCCACGCCGTCCCGATGGTGATGGGCGAGAGCCACGGCTGCGTGATAGGTGTGCCCGGCAAGGTTTGCTCCGGCGTCTTAATAGCCCCGCGGGTGATGAGCAGATTGGGTTGAAGCTTCCAGCAGGTTTCCTTTACCACTTCCTTAGGCTCGCCGTCGATAAAGAACACGTCAATCTTGCCGTACTTGGTCATCAACTCCTCGCACTGGCGGCGGTTGTAGTCTTCGTACTTCTTGGCCAGAGCCGCGTCCAGCTTCACATTGTCGCGACTGATGGGGAGCTTGTTGGTGTGCAGGAAGTAAAAGTCTTCGGGCGAAAAGTAGAACCCAACGTCTAGTCCTGCGGCGCGGGTCGCGTCCACAAACTCCTTCAGTAGGTCCTTCTTATAGGGCGTTTTGGTGATGTTGAAGTCGGTGGTTTTAGTGTCCCACATGCAAAAGCCCGAGTGGTGTTTGGTGGTGAACACGATGTACTTCATGCCGGCTAGCTTGGCCAGCACCGCTATCTGATAAGGGTCAAACTTACTCGGGTTGAAGGTTTTGGGTAGTTCTTTGAAGTAGCGCTCCACATAATCGTCGGAGGCGCCCACCAGCGAGTGACTGATGACGACACCTAGCTGTGCATCGACGCTGAAGTGAATAAACAGACCAGCACCGGTGTTTTTCAGCCATTGCTCGCGCTCGGGCTTGTTGAGGTTGAAGCTGCTTTTCTCGTCATCGTTCACCACGTCATTTTGGGCAAGCGCGGCGTAGGAGCAGAGTGCTAAGAATAAGCAAGCAAGTACTTTTCTGATCATCTCGGGGCGTAAAGTGTTCCGGTAGAACGCGCACGTTCTACCGGAAGTAAAAGCTAGGTATGTAGCGCGAAGGGAACGGTTTATTTATCCCAGTACACGCGGGTCAGCAGGTTGTCGGGGCCTTGCCGGGCAATGGCTGCGGCGTACGCGTTGGCGTTCAGGTTCTGCTCGGAAAGCGGATACAGAAAGCGCCGCGGAAACTGCCCGCCGGTGGCGTTGCCGGGGTAGTTGTTAGGGGTCAGGGCGGGGTAGCCGGTACGGCGGTAGCTGGCAAAGGCCTCCTGCGCATCGGGGAAGATGCTGGCCCAGAATTGGGTGTAGATTTGCCGCATCTGCTGGTCGAAGCCGTTGGCCACTAGCTTGTTGTTGTTCACGTAGGTCGTGATCTGCCGGCTCGACAACGTGCCGTCGCTGGAACCTAGGCTGATGATGGACCACTGCCGCAGGGCCGCACTCACGCCGTTGCTGTACAAGGTGCTGGCCGAACCACCCGACCAGCCTCGTAGCGCTGCCTCTGTCTGTAAAAAGTATGACTCGGCGGCGGTGAAGACCAACCGTGGGGAGTTGAGCAGCAGCACGGTTTTGGGGTTCGGCTCGCTGAGTTGGGCAAAGTTGGCGGGCTTGGCACCTAGGTTCGCCGGCATACCTTGCTGCTTGACAAAGGTCGTGTCAGTGCGGTTCGGCGAGCCGCCGGTGTACACCACCGAGACGACACCTAGGCGCGGGTCTTTAGTCGTTTTGAGGTGGTTGATGAAGACATCCTGGTACTTACCGCCTTCCTGGTTGGTGTTGCCGTTGGCGGCGATGTAGTCGTTGATCCACAGAAAGTACGCCAGCGGATTCTGATTGATAATCTGGCCGCTGGCTAGGTAGGTTACCTTGGCAATGTCGGCGTCTTCGGTGATAACCCCGCCGGCCAGCGCCTTCGTGGCCCAGGTTTGCGCAGCGGCAGCATCTACCTTGGTCAGGCGCATGCCGAGCCGCAGCATCATGGAGTACGCAAACTTCTTCCACTGCACCGGGTTGCCGTTGTACATCAAATCGGCCACGCCGAAGGTGGATTTGGCGGGGTCTAGGCTGGTGGCTGCCTCGTCCAGCTCCTTCAGCATATCGGCGTAGATGTCCTTCTGCGCGTCGTAAGCGGGCGTGTACTTCGCCTCCGTGTAGCCTTGATTGGCCTGGAAATAAGGAATGTCGCCGTACAGATCCGTTAGGCGGCTGTAGCAGTACACTCGCCAGATCCTAGCTTCTGCCAGCAGATTTACTTTGTTGGGGTCGTCTTTTACAGCATTGATTACCAGTGTTATCTCATTCAACGCATTCGGGTAGGCAGAGCTGAATGAGGCCGACGAGGTATTCACCTGGCTAGCAATGTACTTGGAGCCGAAGCCCGACACGTCGTTGAAGCTAGTGGTGTACTGCATGGTGCCCAGCAGCGAGTTCAGCATGTTGGACACTCCGTCGTACTGAGCCTTTGTGAAGACATACTCTGGCGTGATGGTGCCAATAGCGTTAGGGTTGGTGTTGATTTCCTCGAAGTCCTTGGTACACGCCGTAAATCCTAGCAGCCCAACACCGACCAAGAGAGCACATTTAGATAGAAGTCTGTTCATGGTTGTCGTCTCCGGAGTTAGAATTTAACGGACAGGTTCAGGCCGTATGACCGGGTGCGGGGCAAGCCGATAGACTCCAAGCCCTGGTAGTTGCTGTTGCTGAAGCTCTGCTCGGGGTCGAAATCGGTGTGCTTCATGAGGATGAGTAAGTTACGGGCCACAAAGGCGATGGACGCCGATTGCAGTTTGAGCGCACTGATGTGGAAAGCCGGCAGGTTGTAAGCCAGAATCACCTGGCGCAGCTTGATAAAGCTGCCGTCGTGCAGAAACAGCTCCGAGTAGTTCTTGTAGTTGTCATAGTAGCCTCGCAGGCCACTCACCGGCACCACGCGTTCGTAGGTGTCACCCGTTTTCGTGACGCCGCGCAGCTGCAAACCTGACTCCCGACCCGGCAGCGTCGATTTTAGCAACCCCAGCCGAGTTTCGTACACCTCGCTGATGGAGAATACCTTATTGCCAAATTTGCCATCGAGCAGCACATTCAACGACAAGCGCTTGTAGCGAAAGTCATTGCTGAAGCCCATGGTGAGCGGGGCCACGCTTTTACCCAAGGGTTGCAACCCTGTTGCCACGGGAAAGCCGCTGGCCGGATCAAAAACCGTGTTGCCGTTCGCATCCTTTTGAATACGGGTGCCCACAATTTCGAAAGCCGATTGCCCTACAATGTTGTTGATGTTGCCCCAGTTACCGACTGTCGAAGCTAGGTTGATGGAGGTGATACCGTCGACTAGGCGCAATACTTTATTCTCATTGTAGGCGAGGTTGTAGCTGGCATTCCAGGAGAAGTTGGACGCTTTTATTAGTGTGCCGCCTACTAAGGCCTCGATACCGCGGTTACGCACTTTGCCAGCGTTCAGGTAAACACTATTGTAGCCGGAGGTGGAGCTGATCGTGGAGTTAATGATGTCCTTATCCGTCACGCGGTTATACAAGGTAAGATCGAAATTGAAGCGGTTATCCAGCAACTGGCCTTCGATACCCGCTTCTGAAGTAGTTGACAGCACCGGACCTAGGTTCGCATTCGTGATACCGGCAATGCCCGAGCCAGCCGTGTTGCTGCTCACGTTTTGCAAGGGACGGTCGGAGCTAGGTACGTTGCTGTAAGTGAGGTTTACTGCATACGGGTCTGGCGCGCCCTGCCCGACTTGGGCGTAGGCACCTTTCAATTTGAGCAAGTTGATGGCCTTGGGCAGCGGCAGGGCATCCGACACGATGAAGCTGCCGCTGACGCTCGGGTAAAACTGGCTGTTGTTCTTCGTGCTCAGCGTAGAGTACCAGTCGTTGCGGCTGGTTACCGTCAGGAAAAGTAAGTTCTTGAAGCTGAAATCAATCGAGCCGAAGGCGGAATTAACTTCCTGCTTCTGGGCCAGCGCGAGGGTAGTACCCGAAGCTAGGTTGTTGTAACTGTAGAAGTAGGGGATGGTAAATCCGGTGCCCGCCTGATCGAGTTCGTTGAGCTCCGAGTGCCGCTTGTTTACCCCGCCCAGGAAGGATAATCCCACTTCCTTGATCTGCTTGCGGTAAGTGAGGGTAGCTAGCCCGTTGGTTTCGCTCACATCCGATTTGATGCCTACGTACTGTCCCGTCAGAGCGTACAGCGTGCCCGTGGGGGTGACGTTCGAGTAGTTATAATCGTAGTGGTCTTGGCTGACGGTGCCTTTAAGCACCAGGTCCTTAACTACTTCATAGCTAATGGAGCCCTGGCCGATAAACCGGTTCTTGCGGTCGTCTTGCTTGAATTTGTTGATAACGAAGTAGCCGTTGGTAGCCACGCTGGCATCGTTCCACACGGTTTCGTTGCCACTGGCATTGTAGCCGGGGTTGAGCCACCGCACGTCGGCCGTGTTGGCAATCATGTACGGCGACCAGTTAGGGTTGGCTGTGGCGTCGCCGGCGCTGGCCCGGTTGTGCGCCGTTTCGATGTTGTACTGCGCCAAGGCCTCGTAGCTGAGCCGAGGGCTGAGCTTACCGTTCAGGTTGAGGTTGCCGGTTTTGCGGTTATACGTGGTACCCGGCAAGATGCTTTTGCTGCGCAGATCGGCCAGCGAAAAGCGGTAAGCAATGGCCTCCGTGCCGCCTGTCAAAGCCACCGTATTGGTAAAGGTGCTGCCTTGCTGGTAGAAGTTCTTGAGGTTGTTCTTCTGCGCAACGTACGGGTGCGTCTGCCCATCAACACCCACGTAGTCCGTCGAGCCGTCGATTTTAGCGCCCCACGACCGACGACCAGTAGCTTGGGCCGCGGCGAGGGTAGTGGGTTTTACGCCCCCATCGCCTTGTCCGTATTCGTACTGGAAGTCGGGAAAGACAGAAATGGATTCGAGCGTAGCAGTGGAGTTATATTCTACGCCAATACCCTTTTGCGCCCGGCCTTTTTTCGTGGTAATCAGGATAACGCCATTGCCACCGCGGGAGCCATACAGGGCAGCAGCCGTACCGCCTTTTAGCACCGTAATCGACTCAATATCATCGGGGTTGATGCTAGCAATGCCGTCGCCCCGGTCAACGTTGCTACCGCCGCCATTGGCCGTAGGCGCTAGCCCCGGCACGGAGTTGTCGATAGGCATGCCGTTGAGCACGTACAGCGGCTGGTTGTTGGCCGAGCCCGATAAGGAGCCGTTGCCGCGGATAATTACTCGGCTAGAGCCGCCCGGTCCCGTCGACATACCCGCTACGTTTACGCCCGCCACTTTGCCGGTCAAGGCATTGGCTACGTTATTTTCGCGGGCCTGAACCAAGTCTTCGCCCTTCACCTCGGTCACGGCGTACCCTAGGTCGCGCTTCTGCTTGCTGATACCCAAGGCCGTCACCACGACTTCCTCCAGGTTTTGGCTGCTCTTAGCTAACTTGACCGTGACGGGCGCCGAACGGTCGCTCACGTTCAGTTCCACTTTCGCATAGCCAATAAAGGAAACCACGAGCGTAACAGGCTTACCCTGGTAGTCGGCGGGTAGCGTCAAGCTAAAGTTGCCGTCGCCGTCGGTGCCAGTGCCTAGCTTCGTGTCTTTCACGACCACTGTAGCACCCGGCACGCCGGCTCCATCTTCCAGCACCACTTTACCCTTTACAACATCATCGGCCGCGCTTTTCGGGTCAGCTTGGTAGATGACGTATTGTTTATCCGTAATCCTTTTAACGTTTAAATTAAACGTCGTTACGAGCTTGGTTAAATCATTTTCAACAGTGCCCGCTAGGTTGTTTGTGTCTAGCGCCGTTGGTAAGAATTTATTATCTAATAATCCCTTTTTAAAAGCAATCTGAATCTGGTAATGCGATTTCAGATTATCGATGGCTTCCTTTAACGGTTTTCTGGTTTCAGTTGCCGGCTGTTCACCCTGCGTTTTATAAAGCGTTCTACTTGAGTTCGGCTTCGTAGCTAGCGCAAATTGCGCGTTGCCAGGCGCGCCTTTCAACATAAATATTAGCAACGGTGCGTACCACTTAAAGGAACTTCTTGAGTCAAAGTTTCTCATGCATTCAGGTTGAAAGGGTTAGTTGACAATTATCTGCTTTCCATTCTGGTAAATACTCACGTGTAAGGAGGCCGAAATAGTCTGCAAGAGTTCTTGAACCCCTGTGACGTTTATTTCGCCTTCAATTCTTAGTTCTCGGCTAGTAGTTTTAGAATATTCAATATGGTATCCATAAGTATCTTCCAATACTTTCAGAATGTTATCTAACTTTTCATCTTTGAAAATAAATTGGTGTTTAGACCAAGTCATTAGGTCTTCGGGATGATCTAGCTTCTTCTTTGCAGAGATAGTTTTAGCTGCGTATTCTACATAGTCTCCCGGAGCTAGCACCACGGAGGCGGCTGATTTAGTAGCTACAGCAGTAGTTAATTTGATTTTGCCAGTCACTAATCCCACGTCAACCTTCGCGTGGCGGTTACTTACGTTAAAGGTTGTGCCTAATACCTCAATATTGAGGTCGTTGCAATGCACGACAAAATGCTCACCGGGTTTAATATGAGTTGAATCTTTGTTTAGGTGCGTCACCTGAAAAAAACCTTCGCCCTTCAGCCATACTTCCCGAGAGTTTTTGCCCCAGCCTCGCTGGTACGTCAGCGACGAATTGCCATTCAACAGCACCTGGGTACCATCGGGCATCTCGACGGTTTTTATTTCCCCGAAGGCCGTTTCAACATGCTGCTCTTGGTTGTACCAGAAAAAGAGGGAACCTAGGCCGAGGGGTAACACCGCGGCCGCAATTCGTAGCAGAGCCGGTATGCGGCGGGTTGGCAATTGAATAACCCTGGGTTGCGCGGATATCGGCCCCACCTCAGCCTCGATGCGCTTCCAAAGCTCCGCCTGACGGCTCTCATTTGTGAAGGTGTCCTGCGCCCGATAGCCTCGGATAACGCTGGTTGCTTGCGCAATAGCCTCTCGTTGATTCGGATAGCGCTCGGCTACCTGCTTCCAAAAGCGAACAGACTCATCAGTAGGGTTGAGCACCCCATTGATGAAGTCATCATCTTCCAGAAAGTCTTTGGCTGTAAACGAAGCGTATTTGCTGAAATCCATGTGGCGCTAAGCGTGCTAATCACTACTTATATACCCCAGGGTATTCCGATTATCCCTTCGTCAGCGAAAAATTTTAAACAAATCGTAACACTAGCGTAAGATGAGGTAGCATCGATGCCTTGAGTGCTGCCCGAAAGCTGCGCTTTGGAAGAAGCTACCTGCTTCTAAAATTAGACGTCCCTTGCAATTACTTTGGTGAGTTTACGCCCAGTGTATTAGTGAGTTTATTGTAATTACGTATTTATATTGGTTTATTATTGGGTGTAGAAGTAGCGAAAATAAATTCTATAGAGTTTAATGCTTTATATAATAGTTTGTAAGTAGAAGCTATTGTGATTTCCATAATATCAGCAATTTCAAGATAGCTAAATCCCTCGTAAAACCGTAAGAAAACTATCTCTTGCTGTCTGGCTGGTAAAGCGTTTACTGCGGACTTAATTTTTATGCTCAGTTCTCTTTCTTCTTCGGTTTTAATCAATACTTGATCGAATGATACTTCAAAAGGTAAGGGGTCTTTGTCTTGGATTTCTGTAAATCGAGATCTTGCCTGCATCTTTCTGAAAAGAATGCTGCGGAGCGCTTTGTATAGATAATTTCTAACTGATAAAGGGCTGCCTAGGTTTTCTTTATTTGTCCACAGCTTTATGAATAGATCTTGTACAGCGTCTTCAATGAAGCTAATATCTTTTGTAAATTTATAGCCATAGTTGGTTAATAGCTTGAAATGCAAATTATACAATTGGGTATACGCATTCCAGTCGCCTTGTTTGAATGACTCCCACAGTAATAAAGTTTCTTCGGTGGTAGACATATTAAATTATCCACCAAGTGTAAGGCGAACAGGTGTGGCTAGTGAGTTGCTCTATGAACCTAGGTGAGTATATAGGTTCGAAGCACAAGGAGTAAAGAGCGGAAAGGAGTTCTTGCAGTCGGCAAGACTCTATTTTACAACTATACACAAACTTTAGAAAAGTTGGTGCTATTTATTATTGTTAAAATAGAAAAGCTCGCCCAGTATTGTGATTTATAAGTATTATTTCGCCTGCTCTATTGCTTTTACTGGTGTAGTTATCAGCATTGTATAAAAACAATAGCGTAGGCATTTGACAGCATAGATAGAGTTCAGTAGCTGTTATTCGGGTACTGCTCCTTTATCGTCTGTGCGAGGACCATAACGTTCTTAGAGCCCTGCTTGCAAGCCGACGCAAGACAATCCAAAGTGGCTATTGCTGCTCAATTTTGGGCGATAGATGAACCTCAGACAGAAGTAGCTGTTGAGCTACAACTCTGCACATGCTTTCACGTAAGCATAGCAATTTCCTTATACAAGGGGGATACATCCTTTCGCCTGACGAGTTCATTTACTGAAGGCGTAAAAGCTACACACACCCGTTCTGCTCAAACTTTCATGTCAAAACGACTGCTCTGGATTTTTGCTTGGCTGGTATTTGCGCCAAGCTCAGCATCCGCCTATTCTGTGCTCACGCACCAAGCTAACGTTGACTCGTGTTGGCGTAGATGCTTGGTACCCTTACTAAATCAACGCTACCCCGGCGCCACTATAGAGCAGTGGAAAGAAGCCAAATCGTACGCGTATGGCGGTTCTATTATCCAGGACATGGGGTTTTACCCTTTTGGCTCCCAGTTATTTACGAACCTAGCTCATTATGTGCGCAGTGGCGACTTGGTGCGTAACCTGCTCGATGAGGCGCACGACCGGAATGAGTACGCTTTTGCCCTCGGGGCACTGGCGCACTACGTAGCCGATATCAAGGGCCACTCCGAAGGAACCAACCGGGCGATGGCGTCGGTGTATCCTGAACTGGCAGCCAAGTTTGGAAATTTCATCACGTATGAGGAAGCGCCTAAGCAGCATACGCAGCTGGAGTTTGCTTTTGACGTGGTACAGCTCGCGGCTGGCCGCTACCGTTCCGATAACTACCATGATTTCATTGGCTTTCAGGTAAGCAAGCCAGTGCTCGAGAGAGCTTTTTACAAGACGTATGGCTTGGAGCTAGGTCAAGTTGTTTTCAACGTTGACTTGTCGGTAGGAAGTTTTCGCTTTGCGGTGCAGCAACTTATTCCGACGGCCGCCCGCGCCGCTTGGCATGCTGAACGCAAGCAAATTCGTAAGCTAGACCCACGGGCCCGTCGGCGCGACTACGTGTACCATCAAAGTCCGCGGCAGTTTCGTCGCGAATACGGTGTGACCTACGAAAAGCCGGGTTTTGGCGCACGTGCCGCCTCAAAACTCATCGGGATTCTGCCGAAGATTGGCCCGTTGAAGCCCTTTGCTTTTCGGTTGCCCACGCCTGAAGCGCAAAAGTTTTTCAAGCAAAGCTTTGCCGACGTGATGGAAAACTATTGCAAGGCCCTACAGCGCGAACAAAATGCTACGGCCAAGGGCAATTCACCGGAGCTGCCAAACTACGATTTCGACACCGGGCACGCGACCAAAGTAGGGGAGTACCCATTGGCTGACGAAACCTATGGTGAGCTAGTGCGCAAGCTAGCTGAGCACAACTTTGAGAACATAAAGCCTGAGTTGCGCAAGAATATTCTGAGCTTCTTCGAAGATGCAAAGCCCCCAGCTGCGGAAGACGAGAAGCAAGCTAACACCGTCCGTGAGACCCAGAAAGCGCTCAATTCCTTACGCAGGCTGCACGTACCGGCCGGCGGTTGATAGCAGCACAGTTCGTTACACACGCAAGAACTACTTAAAGCTAGGTACTTACGGCCGCTGAGTGACGCTTTCCTGGACCAAATTGCCGCTGAGGCGCCGCAAAGCTAGCTCGGCTTGTTTGGCCTGAAAACGAATATCGAGCAAGCGCGTAGCGGCGGCAATCTGGCTGAGCTGCGCCTCGCGGAGCACCAAGGGCGTGAGCAGGCCAAGGCGGTAGCGCTCTAGCGCAATGGCTACGTTCTGGCGAGCTAGGGTAATGTTATCTTCTTCGAGTTGGAGCAGCTGCAACCGGTTCTGGTATTGAGCAAAAGCCTGTGCCGCTTCGGTACCTAGGTTGAGGTTGGTTTGCTCCAGAACCAACTGACTTTGAGCCTCCAGCACGCGAGCATTTTGCTCTAATCGGCGATTGTTGAAGCCATTGAACACCGGCAAACCAATCGTGAAACCGTAGTTCGGACCGTATACGCGGTTTGTGTTCGTCGTAACGCTCGTGGTAATCGTGTTGTTGGTCCGGGTGATTACAATAGCATTGTTGTTGATGTTGCGGTTGATGCCGTAGTTTCCGTTGAGGTCGAGCTGCGGAAAGCGGTTCGCCCGAATTAGGCGGCGGTCGTAGTTCGCAATTTGCACGCCCACCCGCGCTTGCTGCAAGCGCGGGTTGCGCGCGGCAATGTCTTGTAAGATCGTCTCCTGATTGAGGGTTCGCTCAACGACAATAGAGTCAGCGGGGCTGAAATCGTTTGTCGCTGTGCGGCCAAGCAGGTTATTAAGGTTGATTTTTGCCGTGCTCAGTAGCTCCTGCTGTTGGATCAAAAGGGAACGGTCGGCGTTGAAGTCGACTCGGGCCGTCAGCACTTCCACTTTGGCGCTCACGCCTACATCTACTTGCGCCTGCGTCAGGTCGATACGCTGCTGACCAATCACGAGGGCTTCTTCTAACGATTTGATCTTGCCTGACTGACGAACCACATCGTAATAGGCATTGCTGATGTTTTCTACGGTTTCTTCCACCGTGGCGCGCGTGAGGTGCTGCTGGCTTTGCTCCAGCGCCCGCAGCCGGTCGTAAGCAATGAACATCCCAAAGCCGTCGAAGATCGTCCAAGTCACGCCGGCATTGCCTATTAGCGCATTGGAGTGTCCGCCACGTACCACACTAGGTGCGTTTTCGCCAGTTTGCTGGCGCGAATAGTTCAGGTTGTAGGTGCGCGTGAAGCTAGCATCCACAATCGGCAGTTGTCCTGCATTACCCCGCGTCACATTGTTACGGGCAATTTCCTGGTCGGCTTGTGAGAGCCGGATATTGTAGTTGTGCTCTAAGCCAAGCCGGATAGCATCTTGTAAGGAGAGCGGTGGTGCATCAGCTACCGTTTGGGGCTTAGCTAACTGATTTTGTTGCTGCGCCTGGGCCAAAGGCGTCAGTAAGAGCAAGCAAGAGGAAATAATACTAAGACGAAGCGTAAAAAGGGCCATTAGCAAAGTAAGTAGGGAGGGGGGTGGCGGATGCCTGGCTGCGGCTGTTCTATCCCTTGTGGAAAGCCGGCGCTATAAAGATGATACTTATCAAAAGAGAAGCGCAACACCTGCTCCCGACCTAGGGTAGATCACACCCTAGATCAGGGCAGAAGCTTAGGCAGGTACGGCTTCTCGTTTTTTCTCGGGTTCTGGTTCAGGCTTGTGCTTTTTTGCAGTGGCGAAGTAGGAGTACATCACCGGCACCACAAACAGCGTGAGGCCCGTTGCGAAGAACAAGCCGCCTACTACCCCAATACCCATGGCACGGCGACCGAGGGCCCCTGCGCCCGTGGCTACCGCGATAGGCAGAATACCAAGCACGGCGCAAAGGCTAGTCATCAGGATGGGGCGGAAACGAGCGGTGGCGCCTTCGATGAGGCCGGTCATGTAATCGGCGCCCTTCTCCACGCTCTGGTTCGCAAATTCCACGATCAGGATACCGTTTTTCGTTACGAGGCCCACGAGCATGATGATGCCGATCTGAGAGAACAGGTTGAGCGTTTGGTTGAAGTACCACAAGCTCAGGAGCGCACCCGATAGTGCCAGCGGCACCGTAATCATGATGATGCCAGGGTCGCGGAAGCTCTCAAACTGCGCAGCTAGAATCAAGTAAATCAGCACCAAAGCTAGGCCAAAGGCAAAGACCAGCGACGAGGAGCTTTCCTCAAAGTCGCGCGAGGTGCCGGCCAGAGAAGTGGTGAACGAGTCGTCTAGGTTCTTGTCCGCAATGGCGCGCATGGCGGCGATGCCGTCACCGAGGGTCTGTCCCTTAGCCAGCGAAGCCGAGAACGTCGCCGAGTTATAGCGGTTGAAGCGGTAGAGTTGAGGCGGCGTGCTTTTTTCTTCTAGCCGAATGACGTTATCGAGCTGCACGAGTTTGCCAGAGCTGCTCTTTACGTTCAGGGTGCGTACATCCAAGGGCTGGTTGCGGTCTTGGCGCGCTACCTGCCCAATAATCTGATACTGCTTGCCATTGCGGATAAAATATCCGTAACGCTGCCCGCTAAGGCCGGCCTGTAGCGTCTGCGAAATATCCTGCACCGATACTCCTAGGCTCTGCGCCTTTTCGCGGTCAATGATCACGCGAAGCTCCGGCTTGTTGAATTTCAAGTCGACATCAACGAAGCTAAAGGTGTTGTCGCTGCGCGCGGCATCCAAAAACTTTGGAACAATCTCGGTTAGCTTCTCAAAGTCTTGGGTTTGCACAACGAACTGCACGGGCAACCCACCTCCGCGGCCGCCGCCAGATCCAATACTTTGTTCCTGCGACACCGACACCCGAGCACCCGTCAGGGGTTTCACACTAGCCGTTAATGCGTCGGCCATCTGCTGTTGCGAGCGTTTGCGCTGTTCGGGGTTCTTCAAGTACACACGAACAATACCGGTGTTCACGCTGCCACCACCACTACCACCGCCCGCCGCCGTTACCGTCAGGATGTTGTTGGCGGATGCACCAGCGCTATCCTGCACCACATTGTAGAGTTGCGTAATGAAGCTGTCCATGTACTCGAAGGAAGCCCCTTCGGGAGCCGTAGCCGATATACTAATGCGGTTGCGGTCTTCGATAGGAGCTAGCTCGGAAGGCAGCGCGCCCATGAAATACCAGATGCCCACGCCCGTCATCGCCACAATTACCCACGCTAGGAACCGGTTGCGCAGAAAGCCTTCCAGCGCACTCCGATAGCCGTTCGTGAGCCCCTCGAAGAAGGGTTCTGTTTTGCGGTAAAACCAGTTGTGCTTTTCCTGCTTCTTCAGCAGCTTCGAGCACATCATCGGGGTGAGCGTGAGTGACACAAAGGCCGAAATCAGTACCGAACCGGCCAACACAATCCCGAATTCGCGGAACAAGCGCCCAGTGATGCCGGACAGAAATACCACCGGCAAGAACACCGCCGCTAGCACAACCGTGGTAGAAACCACGGCCATCAAGATTTCCTCGGAGCCTTTCAGTGCCGCTTCCAAAGGCGACTCGCCCTCCTCGATCCGGCTGTAAATGTTCTCCAGTACCACAATAGCATCGTCGACCACAAGGCTGATGGCGAGTACGATAGCAAGGAGGGTGAGTACGTTGATGGTAAAGTCCATCACGTACATCACGAAGAAGATACCGATCAAAGAAACCGGGATGGCAACTACCGGAATCAACGTCGAGCGCCAGTCGCGCAGGAACAGGAAGATAACGAGTACTACCAGCACGAAGGCTTCAATGATGGTGTCCTCCACCTCCGCGATAGACGCCCGAATGAAGATAGAGTTATCGAAGCCGTTGATCAGCGTCAGGTCCTTCGGTAAGTCGGTTTTGTACTGGTTGACGCGCTTGTTGAATTCATCCGTAATGGCAATCTGGTTGGAGCCAGGCTGCGGAATAGCCATGACGCCCACCATCGGCACCCCATTGCGGCGCAGAATGGTCTGGTCGTTTTCCGGGTAAAGTTCGGCATAGCCAATGTCGCTCAGGCGCACTTGCGAGCTAGGGTCGTTGCGTAAAATGAGGTTGTTGAAGTCTGATACGGTGGTGAGGCGGCCCATGGTACGCAGAGAAAGCTGGGTCGTTTGCCCCTGCACTGCCCCGCTAGGTAGCTCCACGTTTTGCTTGGCCAAGGATGTTTGCACATCAACCGGCGAAATGCCAAGAGCAGCCATCTTCACCGGATCGAGCCACAGGCGCATGGAGTATTTTCGCTCACCCCACACCCGGATTTCGCTTACACCCGGAATGGTTTGCAGGCGCTCCTTCAGTACGTTGTTAGCGTAGTCGGTCAGCTCCAGCAGCGTCCGCGAAGAACTGCTCAGATAGCTCAGAATGATCGGGGAGGAGTCGGCGTTGGCCTTGCTTACGATGGGCGGGTCGACGTCGCGCGGCAAGCGGCCCTGGGCGCCCGACACTTTGTCGCGCACGTCGTTGGCAGCTGCTTCCAAGTCTACCCCTAGGTCGAACTCTACCGTAATGGTCGAAGCACCATCGCGGCTAGTCGACGAGAGGTTGCGGATACCGGCAATGCCGTTGATGCCTTCTTCCAACGGCTCCGTAATCTGCGATTGAATAACGTCGGCGGAAGCGCCCGTATAGCTGGTTTGTACCGTAATGATGGGCGGATCGACGCTGGGGTACTCCCGAATAGCGAGGTACCGAAAGCCGATAACGCCGAATATCACAATGAGCATGCTCATCACGATAGCCAAAACCGGCCGGTTGATGCTAGTAGAGGATAAGCTCATGATTAGTTAGCTAGAGATGATAAAGCGCTGTTAGACAACAAATAAGCTTGCAAGCGTGACAACAATCTTACAATTAGAAGACTACTGCAAACCACTTAAATTGCCACACACGAGCTAGGTTTACTGTTGCAGCACTTTCACCGGACTGCCGGCTTTCACCTGCAAAATGCCGGTCCGGACGATGGTGTCACCCACAGCCAGCCCATCGACGATTTGAATTACTTGCTCGGAGCGAATACCAATTTTTACGGGCTGTACTTCTGCTTTGCCACCCTTCACTTTAAACACGGTATAGCCACTAGCGTTCGGAATAACAGCTTCCGTCGGAACCTGCAATGCATCGGTAATCTGACCTAGCTCCAAGTTTACCCGCACGAAAGCACCGGGGCGCAATTCGCGGGTCTTGTTCGGATAAACGGCCCGGATGGCTAGCGTCCGCGAAGCGGGATCAATCTGCGGGTTGACGGCATATACTTTGGCGCGGTACTCTTTGGTCGTGGCTTCGTCGGTGATGCGGATGGGGTCACCGACACGCACTGATTGTGCGTAGCGGCCCGGTACGCTGAAATCGACTTTGACGGGCTGTATGCGCGACAGAGTCACAATAGAAGTGCCCGGTGATACGTACGCTCCCACCGAGACAGAGCGCAACCCTAGCACGCCATCGAACGGAGCACGCACATTAGCCTTATCCAAGGTAACGCGCAAAGCTTGCAAATCGGCCTGGGCAGTCAGCAGCGCGTTGTTACTCTGCTCGTACTCCTGGCGGCTGATGTACTCCTTTTCCAACAGCGTCCGCTCGCGCTTCTCCTGGTCTTGGTAGAGCTTGATGTTATACTCCTGTTTACGCAGTTGCGCCTGCACATCAGCGGCATTAATCGTGAACAAGAGCTGCCCTTTCCGAACCGGCTGACCTTCCTTGAAGTTGAGGCTGGTAATCTTGCCCGCAATTTCGCTCTGAATTACCACCGATTCATCGGCAATAACGGAACCGGTAGCGGCCACCACATCGGCCAAGCGGGTGGGCTGCACTACGTATGCCGTTACGGGTATTTTAGCATTGGCGCCACCGGCACCCCCTTTGCCACCGGCACCAGCGCCTTTGCCGCCGCCCTTACCACCCTCGGCAGGTGAAGGGAAATAGCGCATCTTGACAAACACCAAGGCCGCAATAAGTGCCAGGGAGATGACAATCCATAGTATCCGGCGTCCTGGGCGCGGTTCCGCTACAACGGGCTCTTGTTCTTTGACTTGCATAAACAGGGAGGCTAATCCCGAACTAATAAAGGGTCAGTTTTTCAGAAGGGCGAAATGGTACAACGCGGGCTTTTACCCTAGGGTTCGGTAGCGCAGGAAGCTGGTGCTCACGCGGAGGTCTTTTTGCCAAAACTTCCTGGTCAGCATCATACTCTGGAGAGTACAACATACGAATCCGAGGGGCGACTGCAGCCGCTTTCAGCGTGTTACCACATGAAATAGTTCGAGGGTGGTGAGTTTTAAAGAAAGGCGATTATTTGATAGATTTTCTACCTGCTAAGACACAAAAAAAGCCTGCGGGTTGCAGGCTTTTTTAACAGAATCAATCAGCCGTTTACATGGCTTTTTGGTTGATATAGCTTTTCGCTAGATCATTGAGTTTGGTGTCAGTGTTTTGCTCTTCCTGAAGCGTTTGGCGCAGCAGAGAAGATGCTGTATCATAGCCGAGGCGCTCAGCATAGTGGGCCGCCGTGCCGTAGCCGGCTATTTCGTAGTGCTCAATGCGTTGAGCAGCGGCAATAAGGGCAGCATCTTTTACTTCGTCCGAAGCATCTTCCGAAATAGTTTCTTGCCCTTCCGCTATTAAGCCTTGCATGGCTTGGCACGTATGACCACCTAGGTCAAAGCCACGCTCTTGCGCAATCTGCTCCAGGCGTGTCACTTGATTTTCGGTTTCTTGGCGGTGTAGTTCGAAGCTTTGCAGTAGCCGTTGATCTTTGGCTGCGCTAGCCATGCTTGGCATTGCTTTCAGCAGCTGGTTTTCGGCGCTGTACAGATCTTTGAGTTGTTCTTGGAACAGGTCTTCTAGGGTTTCCAGTTTGTCAGACATAGCAGTCGGGTAGAAATAGGTGGAAAAAGTAGTGCTCAATAAGGCAATACGTCCGTTCTTACGCCCTGCTGTTGCAGTAGGTTTACATAAATAAAAGGCTTTTCTGCTAGCGCTGAGCTTGTTTTTGCCCACCTGTTCAGATACTTCTTGTGTTATTCTGTCTATGAAGTCTCCCAAAGAACTCTCCGAAGCTCACCGCAATTTTTTCCAAGATGTACACGATGTGGTACGCCTCGTCCCGGCCGGTCGCGTGACTACGTACGGCGCTATTGCACACTACCTAGGGGCACGAAATGGCGCCCGGATGGTTGGGTGGGCCATGATGGCGGCTCATCCCCTAACAGGTGCTACCGCCGTACCTGCCCACCGCGTGATCAACCGGATAGGCTTGCTCACCGGGCGTCAGCATTTTGCTACCCCAACGGCTATGCAGGAGGCGCTCGAGGCCGAAGGTGTACGCGTAGAGAACGACCAGGTGCAGGAATTTAAGCGTCTGTTTTGGGACCCGAGCCTGGAGTTAGGATAGGGACTACTCCTTAGCAGGGGTAAGCTCAGCAACATGGGCTGCGCCTTCTTCGGCCAGCATAAGACGGAGCCTAGGTGCCGTCTGGGTTGCCGAAACCAAGCGGCAGTCGAGATAGTTGCCCGCCAAGAAGTTAGGATGAAATCGGTACGTTGTTTCCTGGGCCGTGCGGGCACCTAGCGCTAGCTCTTTCTTCTTGTCAGTCCAGGGGATCACCACGTACTCATTGCCGCGCAAAGTGCCTACTACTTGGCCATCTACTAGAATGGTAACGGCCTGATCGGGGGCCGCATCGGGCCGCCGGTATACGACAATGGAAGTTGTATCGGCAGGTGCTGCCATCGGCGCTGTAGATGGAACAAACTCGCTGACTTGGCCAGTGGCCATGTTCAGGGAGTACTCCATGGGTAAGTTTGGGGCAGCGTGAACGAACATAAAAGCGCCGGAGCCCGCGGGTACGACCTGTTGCTGATTGTTATGCCAGTCAGGTGGTGCAAGGCCTAAAAACGTAAAGGCATCGGCTCGCCGCCGCAACGGGAAATAGGCTCTATCGTGCCGGATGTAGAACTGCTTGCCATCGCAGAAGCCCCACACTTTATTGCTAACGGAAGTTCGGCGGCCATCCGCGTTGCGCAAGTGTGGGATGGCTTGGTAAGAGGCTGCCCAGCCATTGCCTTGGAGTGGCGCCTGCTCCACCTCAATTGTGCCGGCTAGGCTAGGTGCGTTGTTGCGAAACTCCTGAAAGGTTAAGTAAACGCCCGGTCGCAGTAAGCTATCAACCATAATCGGGTAGCTGGCCTGAGAACTAATAGCACTACCTAGCACCTCTTCCCAAGTCATGGTGGGTGTGGTGGCAACCATTTGCTCTAGGTTGATGCTCGCCAGCTTCGCAAGGCTTTGATTAAGAACCTTCGTAAGGTTGTACTCGTGGTAAGCGGTAATATCGTATAGCCTCTTGGTAGTAACGGCATCAGCTGTGTGCGCTATTAGATGATAGCCATTATTCTGCTGATACAAATAGTCAATAACTAGCTCTGCGCTTGCGGTTTGCTGGGTCTGTTTGGCATGTTCCGCAACTTGGAGTTCCCGCACGCACATCAGGATAGGCTGCGCGTTTGCTTTACGCGGGCTAGCTGCTTGCGCAAAGCTGGTGAGCTCTTGCTTGAAGTCGTGGCGGAAGTTCGCTAGGATGCGATTTTCGTACATACCACCCTGCACCCAACCGATGTTGTTCTGGTTGAGGCGTAGATCAACTACCTGCGCTATGTAGAGGGCGTCAGAGGCAATAGGTTTTGCCTTATCGGCTCTGAGGTCGAGAATATATTTACTGGGAGATTGTGCCCAAGCGGGCAGCAGCGGTGAAGTAAGGAGGAAGAGAAAGGGAATAAAATTTAAACGCATACCAGATGACATAAGCCTTTATATAGAATAAATATTATACTACAATAGTCATCCCAAAACCACAAAAAAGGCCGCTCAACATGTTGAGCGGCCTTTTTTGTATAAATGAATAAGAAGGTTTAGTTCAGCTCGGCCAGCAGCGGGTACTTGCGGCTGCGGCCAATAGCCTTCAGGATAGCGTTACGAACTTCGTCGGGGTTAGCATTCTTAAGCAAGTAGCCGTGAGCGCCTTCCTGCATTAAGTTTTCAATCAACTCAGGCTCGTCGTGCATGGAAATAATGATGATGCGCACGTGCGGATACTGTACGCGGAGCAGACGGGTGGTCTGCAAACCATCCAACACCGGCATTTGCAAATCCATTAACACAACGTCGGGCGTACTGCCTTGATCAAGCCGCTCCAATAACTCTTGCCCATCACCTGCCTCAAAGATCACCTCTATTCCCGGGAAACCGCTGAGTAGCGCCCGAAGACCTTTGCGAAATAAGATATGATCGTCTACTACGGCTATGCGCACAAGTTGATTGGACATAAAGACTGATTAGGGAATAATAGAGGCAGATGCTTGATCGGTGGTAAGGTACGGAAGCGGCAGCGAAATCCAAACCTGACTACCAGCTCCAATGGCAGATTCCTGACGAAAAGTGCCTTGTAGCAGGGCGACTCGGCTGCGTAAGTTGGTAAGCCCTAGACCAGTCCGGGTAATGGGGGAGGGTTGGGTTTCTACCGCCGCCAAATCGAAGCCGACTCCGTCATCGGTATAATGCAATTCTACTTGCGACGGGCGGAAGTTTACGATGATGGTAATCGTAGAGGCGCGGGCATGGCGCAAGCCATTGCCTAGTAGCTCCTGCACGACGCGGTATGCAATCAGTTCATACTTAGGGTCGAGGCGGCGGGGAGCGCCGCGCTGTTCCAGCACCAGCTGTGTAGGTCCCTCGGCTGGCACCGTGCGGGCTAGTGCATCGAGGGCGAAAGGAAGCCCGAACTTCTGCAAAGCTACAGGCAAGAGATTGCGCGAAATGCGACGCACCTCGCTGATTGCCTGATCGAGCAGTGAAGTTGCTTCCTGGGTAAGATCTGGCTTTTGAAGGGCGTTTAGGTGTAGCTTAACGATAGCTAGGGTAGTGCCGACGCCGTCGTGGAGGTCGGCGGCAATTCGGCGGCGCTCGTCTTCTTGAGCGAGGAGTGCAGCTTCAAGCGCCTGCTGCTGGGCTTCACGTTGCCCTTTTTGCTGCATGAACTGCATCTCTTCGCGCTGGAGCATGAGGCGGCGCTGGTAGCGAATCACGAAGCCTACAATGCCCAAGGCGAGCAAGAGTAGAATAGGCGTGACCAGAAGCAGCGGAACAAGCGCCTCATTCATGAATAGCAGACCAAAAGTGCAACTCTCCGTTGCTATCGAAAATGATTGGCGTAAGGCGTGGCGTGGTTATACCTCGGCCTGAATGGTGGTAGGTGGAATGGAAGCAATAGGTAGTCTTACTGACCGCACGGAACGGCGTCTGGCTGCAAAGCGTAGCCAGGGCGGTAATGCGTCAAGCGGATCTATGGCTAGCTTGAAACGGGCGAAGACATACGCCAGTAAACCTACATAAAGAGCATTTATGTAGGGGAAGGCCAACATAATTTGATTAAAGTAAGGTAGGTCTTGAGGAAAATAACTGAGTGTATGAATAGCTGTGGTGATGGTAGAGTTAATTAAAATAGCAACATTGAAAATAAAGTAAGGATTCTCAAATATATTTTCTGAGTCGCTTTCTGTTAAGTTAAATAAATTTAAAATGGCTAGGGCGACAAACATGGTGCCCGAATACGTATTGGCCATAGTATTAATATGCGCTAATAACCCGCCTGCCATTGTAGCATCCAGGAGAGCTAACGGAATAAATAAAATTTGTAGAGTACGAATACCGGTTTTTATAGTGCGTGAAGGAGTTAGCCTATAATAGGCCTGACCTAAAAAATATACTTCCGCTGCCGTGAAGAAGTGATAGGAAAATAGATTATTGTGAAAGGCAATAGCAGCAGAACGACGTATAACAGCCCCAATGAATACAACAATTAGAAAGTTGTAGACGGAGCGAAATGCCGGAGGTAAATTGGCCTTGCGTACCGAAGCGACTGCTAACGGAATGATAAAGGACAGCTCCGCTGTACGCTCAAGCAGCCTCTCTAAGTTCATATGCTATTTTACTTATAGTGGTGGTTCTGAATCTTTGTTTTCTGGTTATGTCCCAGCAAGCATGCACTACGTTCAGAAGCCTACAACGAGTGAACATCGAACAAGCAATAGCCTATCAGTAGCGTGATCAGAAGGAGGCCGGCCTAAATAATGTTAGCCAGCCTCCCTCTGATTAATCAGCCATAAGCCCGGTGCCTGTGGTGTCACAGTCAGGTGGGCAACCTCTTCCATAATTTCCAACCATCACTTCGTTCAGGTTGGCGGTGCCGTCGTTCGCCGTGGCATACACGATGTCGTTGCCATCTGGATCGACGCCGACCAAGATCGTGTGCTGCTTCTGATTGCTATCCGTACCACGGTAGATGCGTAGGCCCACGCACGGCGAGCTAGCTGGGCGTGGTTGATTTAAAATACTTTCAACAAATTCTTTGCTGAAGTAAGTAGCATAAAGCGGGTTCTTGGCTTGGTTGTTTTCGTCAAGTTCCGGGTGTTCATCGCGGTAGCGCTTTGTCCATGCTTTAGGTTCTGTAACAGTAGAAAAGAATTGACCGGCTTCCGGATCAAAAAGAGTAGAATCAGACATTAAAAAAACAGGATTTAAAAATAGTACTGCAGTGCAGCGTTAAACAAAAATTAACTAGTTGCAGGTGGCGCAATTAAGTTATTTGGACTAGCCTTGGTGCGATTGTTCTACTTCGCTTGGGTGGGCTCGCAGGAAGGCAAACGTGAGCAAAACATTGAACGCAATATTCAGCAGGGAAACGGTGTCAAATGCCAGCGTAAGTGCCGACAATGACTCGCGGAAATTATTAATAAGCACGAACAACATACCCGTGCCCGCTGAATAAATTACCAACCCTACGCTGGCCAGAAACAAAGGATCCTGCTCTAAACGGGATACGCGCAACTCGCGCAGCATCTGCTCGAAATAAAGCATGGCAAAGCCAATGAGCAGCAAGCTCTGAACGGCCCGTCCGTATGAATTGAAATGGGTTAAGCCTTCTAAGTAAAAGGCATCGAGCGCTGCAAAGCCTGCAAAACCTAGCGTGAGTCCGTACACAAGCTGCCGGTGCCACGGGCGGCGCAACGCTAGGTAGTACATGCGGCCAAACAGCAGGGTTTTGAGTAGCGTGTACAGATGCTGCACCGGAGTGTTAAGGTGAAACAGGTGCCGCCCAATTTGCAAGGCCAGAGAGGTAAACAGAGAAAGGTAGGTGTACCAGAACAGAACCCGAACAGTCGGTGCAAAAAGAGTGCGCCGCCGCCAAGCAATTGCCAACGGTACAAGTACGCTTAGCTGCGATACCCATTCCAGCACTTCAGAAGCCGTCAGGAGCCAAGCAGGAATTTGCAGCATCAAGAATGAATCAGCGAAGCTTAACTATTCAGGATGTTGTCGTCGCTGCTGTAGGGCGGGCTAGGTTTGCCATCGTTTCCTACCAAGAAGCTAGCTGCGAAAGCGGGCATGCGTTCAGTGGTGGTCAGCTCATCAGCGGCAGGCACGTCCTCTTGGCCATCGGCCGCAGTGGGGCCGTTGAGCATGTCATTTCGGTCCTTATCGACGCCGACTAGTACCAAATGACGGTTATTCTCCTCGTCCAGCGCATAATACATGCGAATACCAATGCAGCCTTTCTGCTGGAGAATGTTCTCTAGGATCTTGTGGCCAAAGAAGTGGCCTTGAATCTCGCTGGGATTCGCCTCGCGATGGTTACGGGTCCACTGCCCGGCTAGCTTGTGGTCGATTGATTCTCCTTCGGTACCGGTGAATGACATGGCGTTGAGCAGGTTAGGTGAAAAATAAAGTATATCGTCTCTAAGATGCCCAAATATAGGAGGTTATCTATCGGAGGACAATGCCAAACAAGCACAGCAACCTAGGATGGGGGTGAAGCTAGCGGTCGGTAGGATCGTTGGCGGCGTCATTTCCCTCTGCATCGTCCTCTTCATCGAGGGTATCAAACACCCGATCGATGGCCGCTTCCGCATGACGGAGCTTCTGTTTGCAAAGGCGAATTAGCTCGGCGGAGCGCTGCACGCGGGCCGTGAGGTCATCCACGTCGACGGTATCATTTTCGAGGGCACGCAGAATGGTTTCCAGCTCTTCAATCGTCTGGCGGTAAGTTTGATCGTTGGTCATGACTGAGAAAAAAGATCGGGCACGGAAGGACTGCTGCCGTCGGTAGACGACAAACGGGCAATGATGCGCGCTATCAGCACGGCGTCGTCGGGCAACTGAAGGCGCACGTGGGTGCCAGCGCGGAGCCGATCAGGGGTAAGCGGTTGGTTATTGTTATCTAGCAAACGAATGCCCGCAGCCGCACTTGGCGGGGCAGTTTCCGCATTGGGCAAGCGATGGGCCGTGGCACGGGCCAAGCGCAGCTCGGCTAGGTGTAGCTGACGCGCTGTGGCTAGCTGCAATTGGTAGCGGTAGCGTAGCAACTGCTCTCGCCGCCGCCGGTGCAGGTGCCGGAACCGACGCGCGAGCAGCTTGCCTAGCGTACGCAGCGCTCCTTGCTGCCGACGTAGGGCTTGGCGCGCAGCACGGTGCAGCGCCCGGCGTTGCGTAGCCAATTGCTGTTGTTGCCGGCGCAAATGCGTGCGTGGTGTTTCGCGCGCCTGGCGGAGCTGCTGATGCAAAGCAGAGCGGTGAAAAGCTAGCTTGTCCTGGGCCGTTTCGCGGGTGCGGAGCGTCAGGCGGCGAAGTTGAGTAGCGGCATCTTGTAGCTGTTCGGTGGCTAGCTCCCGAATACGCAGCGCATATCCTTCAAATACGGCATCGAGGCGGCCCAGGCGCTCCGTGAGGAAAGCAGCTACGGCAGTGGGCGTCTTGAGGGCAAGGTGAGCCGCCAAATCCGTCACAGCCTCGTCGCGCTCGTGGCCAATGCCCGTGAGCACCGGCAGCGGAAAAGAGCCGACTGCTGCTGCTAGGCCATAATCGTCGAAGGCAAGCAAGTCAGTTTTAGCGCCGCCGCCACGAATCAGGATGACCACATCGAAGGTGTGGCGTTGCCGCCGAATCATATCCAGGGCAGATAGGATGCTGGAAGGTGCTTCGGCGCCCTGCATCGAGGCGGGGAAGAGTGCTACGCTGAAATCGTAAGCCGATTCGCTAAGCTGCTGCATGAAATCCTGGAAACCAGCCGCCGTGGGCGACGAGATAACTGCAAGCCGCTGCGGGCCAATAGCCAACGAAAGCCGCTTTTGGCGTTCGAGCAGATCTTTGGCTTCAAGCTTTCGGATGGTTTCGAGCCGCTGCCGAGCTAGGTCACCTACGGTATAGGTCGGGTCGATGGCGACAACGTCGAGGCTGAGGCCATACTGCTCGTGAAACTTTACTTGCACGCGCAGCATCACCTTGATGCCGATGCTAAGCTCCTGACCGGTCTGCTCCAGAAACGCGGGGGCTAGCTGCTGATAGCGCTGGCTCCAGATCGTAGCCCGCGCCTGCGCTTTGAGCTGGGCACCGCGGCCGGTGGTGTGCTGGTCGGTGAGCACCAAGTAGCAGTGCGCGCCATCGAAGCGGGGGAGGGTGAGGTCGGCAATTTCGGCTACCACCCAGTACGACTCGGCAAAACGGTCGGTGAGGGTTTGTCGCACCCGGGCCATGAGTTCGGCCAGTGGCAGCGCGACGGGCGGCAGCGAAGCAGGCAAACCAATTTCAGAACGACGATTAAACAGCGGTGGCATAAGGTGCAAGGTACGCAATTGGGGCGGCGAAAATTGCTACAGCAACATGCAACAACAGCCGCCGGGCGGGGTCTTTCGGCACTATAAGAGCGAACCTAGGCCGGATGTTCCTCACAAAGCAGATTTGCTTAAATTTGAGTTTCCCCGTTTCTCAACTTCCCCTACTACAGCATTTTTTCAACACAGTCCCACACATGACCCAACGGAGTAATTTAACGATTACGGCAATGGCCGCAGCGGTGCTAAGCCTGACGGCTGGCACGGCCATGGCGCAAAAGGCCGCACCCAAGTCGACTGCCAAAACAACCGCCACCGCCGGCAAAAACTCGACGGGCCAGACAGGTGTTGGCATCAACCTGGCGAATATCGACAAGTCGGTAGCGCCCTGCGACGACTTCTTTCAGTTTGCCAACGGCAACTGGATCAAAAATAACCCTATCCCCGCGTCCGAGACGAGTTGGGGCTCCTTTAATGAGCTGAGGAACCGCAACCGCGTTGTGGCCCGGCGCATTCTGGAAAAGGCCGCCGCTGACCGCAGTGCTAAGCCTGGCTCCAACCTGCAAAAAGTGGGTGACTTCTATGCTGCTGCCATGGACAGCGTAGCCGTAGAGAAAGCCGGCCTGAAGTATTTGCAGCCCCATCTGGCCCAAATAAACGCCATTCAGGATGTGGCCGGTGTGCAGCGCTACCTCGCTGACCCCAAAAACCTTGGGAAGGGCTGGTACGGCCTGGGCGTGGGCCAGGATAGCAAGAACAGTAGCGTGTACGCGGTGCAGATGAGCCAGGGAGGCCTCACATTGCCTGACCGTGACTACTACCTGAAGGAGGACGCGCGTTCCAAAACGATCCGGGCCGCCTACCGCACCTACCAGGTCAATGTGTTTAAGCTGCTAGGTGATGACCAGGCCACGGCTGAGAAAAATGCTGCTGCCGTAACGCGCCTCGAGACCCGTATGGCGAAAGCCAGCCGCGACCGAGTAGCCCTGCGCGACCGAGAAAGCAACTACAACAAGATGACCGTGGAGCAGGTAACGGCTAGCTACCCCGACCTGAACATCCCTCTGCGCCTAAAGGAAAGTGGGCTGAGCGGTGCCAAGGAAATCATTGTGGGTCAGCCTGATTACCTGAAAGAAGCGAGTGCCATGCTGAAGGAGGAGCCCATTGCCGACCAAAAGCAGTACCTACGCTGGCACTTGGTGGAGTCTGTTTCATCGGCGTTGCCCAAAGCGTATGTTGATGAGGCTTTCAATTTTAGTAAGGTGCTGAGCGGCGCCAAGCAGCCGTTGCCCCGGTGGCGCCAAGCCTTCGCAGCAACAGATGGTTCGCTAGGCGAGGCATTTGGCCAGCTCTACGTCGACGAAGACTTTAGTCCGGCGGCCAAAGCCCGTGCCAAGCAGTTGGTTGAAAATCTACGCCTAGCCTACGCTGAACGCATTCAGGCCACCGAGTGGATGAGTGCCGCTACCAAAGCGGAAGCGCTAAAGAAGCTCAACGCTTTTGTGGTCAAGATTGGCTACCCCGATAAGTGGAAGGACTACTCGGCTCTGAAAGTTTCCCGCGAAAGCTACCTCAATAACTTGTTTGCCGCCGCCGAGTGGCGCACCCAAGACAATCTGAGCAAGTTTGGTAAGCCCGTTGACCGCTCCGTATGGGGCATGACGCCACCTACTGTGAATGCTTACTACAGCCCTTCCTTGAACGAAATCGTTTTCCCAGCCGGCATTCTGCAGCCACCGTTCTATGATCCCAAAGCCGACGATGCAGTGAACTACGGTGGCATCGGGGCCGTCATCGGTCACGAAATGACCCACGGCTTCGACGATCAGGGCCGCAAGGTAGATGCCCAGGGCAACCTGCGCGACTGGTGGACGAAGGAAGACGGTGAGAAGTTTATGACCAAAGCCGACGTAGTGGGCAAGCAATTCGATGCTTTCTCGCCCCTGGACTCGGCGCACGTGAACGGCAAGCTGACGATGGGCGAAAACCTAGCCGACTTAGGTGGCCTCACCATAGCCTACGCCGCGTTCATGAAAACGCCCCAGGCCAAAGCCGGTAAGTCAATCGATGGCTTCACGCCGGAGCAGCGCTTCTTCCTGAACTTCGCCCAAATCTGGCGCGTGAACCAGCGCCCGGAGGCTATGCGTCAGCAGATGCAGACCGACCCGCACTCACCCGGTCAATACCGTACCATCGGTCCGCTGCAAAACATGCCCGAATTCCACAAGGCTTTCGGCTGCAAGGAAGGCGACAAGATGGTGCGCTCCGGCGACATGCGGGCCAAAATTTGGTAATCGCAGACACCTAGCTTATTAGCTTTAAAAGCGCGACTCAGGTTCCTGAGTCGCGCTTTTTGTTTTATCTTCCTACCCTCATTTTCAATTCTTCTTTTCCTTCCTCTGTGAAAAACCGAAATCACCTGACCCTAGCTGCCATTGCAACGGGTTTGGCGCTAGCGGGGTGCGCCGGCAACTCTTCTAAAGCCCCCGCCGCAGCTACAGCTACTACTACGCCTGCTCCCACGACCAACGCTACGGCTTCGGCGGCTGCCCCTGCCGAGGCAAAAGGCGTAGGACTGGCCATCGAAAACATCGACAAGTCGGTGTCGCCCTGTGACAACTTCTTTCAGTATGCTTCTGGCAACTGGTTGAAGAACAACCCTATTCCGGCTTCTGAGTCGCGCTGGGGTAGCTTCAATGAGCTAGGCAACAAAAACGCCTTGGTACAGCGCCAAATTCTGGAAGAATCCGCCGCCAACCGCAACGCGACTAAAGGTAGCAATGCCCAAAAAGTGGGCGACTTCTACGCCTCGGCCATGGACTCGGCGGCTATCGAGCAGGCAGGTCTGACGTATCTGAAACCCGAATTGGACCGCATTGCTGCCATTAAAGACCTGAAAGGCTTGCAGCAAGTGATTGGCTACCACCACCGCATGGGCGTGGGCAGCTTGTTCAACACGGGCGTGGGGCAAGACGAAAAAATCAGCACGCAGTACGCCGTGCAGATTTATCAGGGTGGCATCGGCATGCCCGACCGCGACTATTACCTGAAGGACGATGCGCGCTCCAAGGCTGTTCGGACGGCCTACGTGACGTACATGACCAACATCTTCAAGCTGATGGGGGAGAGTGCAGCCGCCGCAACGAAAGATGCCTCGACCATCATGCGCATTGAAACGCGGATGGCGAAGGCGTCCAAGAGCCGCGTCGACCTGCGCGACCCGTACGCCAACTACAACAAGATGACCATGGCGGAACTGCAGAAGCAGTACCCGAACCTAGGTTTGCAAACCATGCTGGCGCAGGAAAAGCTAGGCGGTGCCAAAGAAGTCATCGTTGGACAACCGGCATTCTTGCAAGATGTAAACAACGTACTGAAGTGGGACCCGCTTAACGATTGGAAAACCTACCTGCGCTGGCGCGTGGTAAGCTCGATGGCCAATGCGTTGCCCAAAGCTTATGTGGATGAAACCTTCCGCTACAGCCAGGCCCTCACGGGTGCCAAGCAGCAGCAGCCCCGCTGGAAGCGCATGATTCGCTCAACGGATGCGGCCTTAGGCGAGGCTTTCGGCCAAGTGTACGTGGACAAGGCTTTTCCGCCCGAGGCTAAGCAGAAAGCCTTGGCTTTGGTGAATAACTTGAAAGCAGCGTTTGCCGAGCACATTCAGCAGAACACCTGGATGAGCGCCGCCACCAAGACCGAAGCCCTGAAGAAGCTCAACGCCTTCACCGTGAAAATTGGCTATCCGGATAAGTGGAAGGATTACTCTACGCTGACCATCTCGCGTGATTCGTACCTGAAAAACGTACTGGCCGCGCGTATTTGGGCTTCTGATGATAACGCTAGCAAGCTAGGTAAGCCGATTGACCGCAACGAGTGGGGCATGACCCCGCCCACGGTAAATGCGTACTACAATCCGCCCATGAACGAGATTGTGTTCCCGGCCGGCATTTTGCAGCCACCGTTCTACGACCCCAACGCCGATGATGCCGTGAACTACGGTGGTATCGGGGCCGTCATCGGCCACGAAATGACCCACGGCTTCGATGACCAAGGCCGTCAATACGACGCTGAGGGCAACCTCAAGGACTGGTGGACCAAGGACGATGCCGACAAGTTCAACCAGCGCGCAGCGGTGGTAGGCAAGCAGTTCGATGCCTTCACGCCGCTCGACTCGGTGCACGTGAATGGCAAGCTGACGATGGGCGAAAACCTCGCCGACCTAGGTGGTCTGAACATCGCCTACACGGCCATGGAAAAAGCCATTGCTGGCAAGCCTAAGACCAAGCTCGATGGCTACACGCCTGAGCAGCGCTTCTTCCTGGCATGGGCCCAGATTTGGCATGCCCAAGCCCGTCCCGAGTACGTGCGCCAGCAGGTGCTAACCGACCCGCACTCGCCTGAGCAGTTCCGGACCAACGGTCCGCTTCAGAACATGCCCCAGTTCTTTGAGGCATTCGGTTGCAAAGACGACGCGAAGATGGTACGCGCTACCGATCAGCGGGCAAAGATCTGGTAACCCCATACCTAGCTTTTCAACGACAAAAAAGGCGGACTGCAACGGCAGCCCGCCTTTTTTGTCTTATAGCAACGCATCATCGGAGGTGAGCGTTTTTATCTAGCTCATCCGCCGAAGACGTTTCTTACTAGCTTTTTCAACCTGCACTTTTCATCCTTGATGACCAAACACCTACCTCTAACACAAACCCTAGTGGCAACGGCAGCCATGCTAGCGCTAGCGAGCTGCGCTACTAGCACGCCTACTACCACCGCGGCAGCGACTACGCCTGCCACAGCCACAGCTACGAGCACTGCCGCACCAGCCCCGAAAGGTACCGGCCTCGGTATCGACTACCTGAATACGGCGGTCGATCCGTGCGATAATTTCTTCCAGTACGCTAACGGTAACTTCTTCAAGACCACACCCATTCCGGCCAGCGAAACGTCTTGGGGGATCGATAATGAGGTGAGCGACCGGAACCAGGCTATCATGCGGCAAATCCTGACTGATGCTGCGGCCAACAACTCGGCGCCGAAAGGCTCGAACCTGCAGAAAGTCGGTGACTACTATGGTTCGGCCATGGACACGGTGGCGATTGAAAAGGCGGGCCTTAAATACCTGCAACCTGAGTTGAGCAAGATTGCCGCTATCAAGACCACAAAAGACTTGCAAGCTGCCTTGGCGCACCAGCAGATGCTGCGCACGGGCGCTCTGTTCGGGGTGGCCGTGGGGCAAGATGCGAAGGTGAGCACGCAGTACATTGTGAGCCTGCGCCAAGGCGGTCTGTCGTTACCCGACCGCGACTATTACCTGAAAGACGACGCCCGCTCGAAGTCGATTCGGGAGTCGTACCTAGGGCACATGGTCAACATGTTCAAGTTGATGGGCGACTCGGAAGCCGCGGCCCAAAAGCAGGCACAAGCGGTGCTCACTTTGGAAACCAAGCTTGCCACGGCCAGCAAAACGCGTGTGGCGCTGCGTGACCCATACGCTAATTACAACAAAATGAGCGTGGCCGCGGCCAGCGCTAAGTATCCGAACCTAGGTCTGCCCACGATGCTGCAACAGCTGCACCTAGGGGCAGCACCAGAAATCATGATGGGGCAGCCTGAGTTTTTACATGAGGTGAATACGCTGGTAAAGGCCACGCCGCTGGCCGATATGAAAACCTACCTGCGTTGGCACTTAGTATCGAGCCTGACGTCCGCTTTGCCGAAAGCCTATAGCGACGAAGCCTTCCGCTTCGAGAAAACGCTGAGCGGCGCCGAGCGTCAGCAGCCCCGTTGGAAGCGGATGCTGCGTGCCACCGACGCCTCGCTGGGTGAAGCCTTCGGTCAGCTCTATGTGGACAAAGCCTTCCCGCCTGCTTCGAAGCAGAAGATGGTGGAGCTGGTGAATAACCTGAAAGATGCCTTTGCCGAGCACATTCAGCAGAATGCTTGGATGAGCGAGGCCACCAAAGCGGAAGCCTTGAAGAAGCTCAACGCCTTCACCGTTAAGATCGGCTACCCCGACAAGTGGAAAGATTATTCGGCCCTGACCATCTCGCGAGAATCCTATCTGAAAAACGTGCTAGCTACCCGCGAATGGTCGTTTCAGCAGAATGCGGATAAGCTAGGGAAGCCCATCGACCGTGCCGAGTGGAACATGACGCCACCCACTGTGAATGCTTACTACAGCCCCTCGAAAAACGAAATCGTCTTTCCGGCCGGTATTCTGCAGCCGCCCTACTTCGACCCGAAAGCCGACGATGCGGTAAACTACGGCAGCATCGGCGCCGCCATCGGCCACGAAATGACCCACGGCTTCGATGATCAAGGCCGGCAGTTTGACGCTGATGGCAACCTGAAAGACTGGTGGACCAAAGAGGATGCGGAGAAGTTCACGGCTCGCGCTGCCATTGTGGGCAGCCAGTTTGACGCTTTTACGCCTCTGGATTCGGTGCACATCAACGGCAAGCTGACCATGGGCGAGAACCTAGCTGACTTAGGTGGTCTGAGCATCGCCTACACCGCCATGGAAAAGCAACTGGCCAAAACCTACGGCAGCAACCCGCGCCCACAATACGACGGCTTCTCGCCGGAGCAGCGCTTCTTTATTGCGTATGCCCAGAGCTGGCGTTCCCAGCAGCGCCCCGAGGCGTTGCGTCGCTTGGTGCTTACTAATCCGCACGCCCCAGAAGAATACCGCGTGATTGGTCCCTTGCAGAACATGCCGGAATTCTACGAGGCCTTTCATTGCAAAGACAACGCGAAAATGGTGCGCGCCACCGAGAAGCGCGCCAAAATCTGGTAGGCACCTAGGCTTCTCAATAAAGCTGAAAAGGCGACTTGCGGTTAGCAGGTTGCCTTTTTTAATGCCTCGCTCGCCGGTCCGACGCCCTAGGCATCCAACCGGTTATCGGCTGTAGTCGTCTGCATAAGTTAGGTACGCGAGGATCGTTCTGACAACAACCGGTCGGACACCTAGGGCGTCGGACCGCCGGGCGGCTAATAACGGCTTCGAAATGGATTACTCTTCAGGTGAATGCGTATAAGGATGGCTGTCTCTTCGTACGTTGTTGCTCCTTTACGTCTTGACTATGAAATTTTTCTCTTCAAAAAACCTAGTTGGCAGTTCTGTATTCTTGTTGACAATGGGGTTGCTGGCCTCTTGCCAACAGCGCACCACCGAACCGCAAGCCTACCTCGGCGACCCGAAAGTAGGCGACGTGTACGTGGTGCAATTTCACCCGACAGATGACACGGCTAGGCGCTATTATTTCTACAAGCTCTACCGCGTCACCAACGACAGCGCGCTGTTTCACCCGGCCCGAAAAGAGGAAGCGCAGGCTGGTGCCGACGTAAGCGGGACCGACTTTTTCGCCACTACCCAAACCCTCGGGTACACCCGCAAAGAACTGCCCGGCCTGCTAAAAGAAGAACCCGGCGACGCGCTCAAAACCAAGCTAGTTGGTATTCGCCGGGAAGAATAACCCATTGCGCTCCTGTCACCTGCCACCTATTCTCAGCCCTAAAACCACCCTACCGATGCGAAAACTGCTTGCTCTTGTTCTGGTATTTGTCAGCCTAGGTACGCAGGCCCAACGCGAATCGCCGCGGCAGCTGTACCCGGAATTGTTCGAAGCCATCCAGCTCGGCCTTATCTTCTCCGACGGAAAGACGTTTGTGGATGCCGTGCCGAAAGTCGCGCCAGCGGTCATTCGGCAGGCGTATCAGGAGCAGAAGAGTCAGCCGGGGTTTGACTTGCGACGCTTCACGCTCACGTATTTTGAGTTGCCGGGCGAAGTCACCAAGCTGTATCAGGGGGAGGTGACCAAGCAGTATCAGAGCAACATCAACGCGGGTATTCGCCACCACATCGACACGCTCTGGACGGTGCTGGAACGCCGCGCCGATCCGGCCGTCACCCAGGGCACGTCGCTCATTCCGCTGCCGCAGTCGTATATCGTGCCTGGCGGGCGCTTTCGGGAGGTGTACTACTGGGATTCATACTTCACGATGCTAGGCTTGCAGGAAAGCCACCGCTATACCGTGATGCGGCACATTCTCAACAACTTTTCGCACCTGATTCGTGAAGTAGGATTTATCCCGAACGGCAACCGTACCTATTACCTGACTCGCTCGCAGCCGCCGTTCTTCGCTAACATGGTAGAGCTACTGGCACAAACTGAAGGCGATACCGTGCTCGTGCGCTACCAAGAGCCCATGCTTAAGGAGTATGGCTACTGGATGGCCGGAGCTGATACCATTAAGGCTGGTCGGGCTTACGGACCTGCCGTGCGCCTCCCCAATGGCACGCTACTAAACCGCTACTGGGACGCCAGCGACCAACCCCGGGAAGAATCGTACGCTCAGGATGTGGCGTCGGGCAAGACCACCACACAGCCGCTGAACCAGTTCTACCGCAACATTCGGGCGGCCGCCGCGTCGGGCTGGGATTTTAGCAGCCGTTGGTTTGGGCCGGCCGGTAACCTAGGTTCTATCCAAACCACTAACCTGTTGCCGGTTGATCTGAACTGCTTGCTCTGGCACTTGGAAACTACCCTGGCACGATCCTACGAGCTACAGGGAAACCGGAGTCAGGCCGCGGCCTTCACTGCCAAAGCGGCGCAACGTAAAAAGGCTATTCTGGCTTATTTCTGGGACAAAGACCTTGGTTGGTTCGTCGATTACAACTGGGTAGCCGGGCGGCGCGCCACGGTGCGCACCCTAGCCTCCGCTTTCCCGCTGACGTTTGGACTAGCCACCCAGAGCCAAGCCAAGCAAATAGCCGCCGGTTTGCAGAAAGACTTTTTAAAGCCAGGTGGCCTCGTGACCACGCTCAACAAAAGCGGCCAGCAATGGGACGCTCCCAATGCCTGGGCTCCTCTGGAGTGGATGGCCATCAGCGGCCTAGAGCGTTACGAACAGCACGCCCTGGCCCGCACCATTGCCGAGCGCTGGGCCACCTTGAACATCAACGTGTTCAAGCAAACGGGTAAGCTTTTGGAGAAGTACAACGTGGTAGACACAAATATCAAAGCCGGCGGTGGCGAGTACCCGCTACAAGACGGTTTCGGCTGGACAAACGGTGTACTGTTGAAGATTATAAATCAATATAAGATGGAAGTAGTGAAGTAGTCAGAAGGCTACAAAGCTAGCTCCTCTCCTTTTTTAAGGAGGGGTCAGGGGTGGTTCCTTGTCGTTGAACGACAAGCTAGGTCTAGTTTTCTAGCTCTAATCAACCACCCCTGACCCCTCCTTAAAAAAGGAGGGGAGCTGGCTTTGTAGCCTTCTGACTACTTCACTACTTCTACTTTGATGTCTACATCTTTCTTCGGCCAGCTGTAAGCATCTACGGGCTCGTTGGCAATTTTGTCGATAACATCTAGGCCTTCGACAACTTCGCCGAACACAGTGTATTTTCCGTCTAGGGCTGGGACCCCACCGTCCGTTTGATATGCTTTGAGTTGGGCGGGGGTGAGCTTGCGGCCGGACATAGCCTGCGCCATAGCAGGCGCCATTTTTTTGCCGTGCACGATATAGAAATCGTTGTTGGAGGAGAGGCGGCCTGGGTTCTGTTCGTCGTCGTAGCGGGCCATGCCGAGGGCACCGTGCTTGTGAAAGTGAGCGAGGCGCACTTCAGGGGGAAGGTGGTATTTCGTGATGCGGATGGTGCGATGGTCGGAGCGGCCACCTTGTATCACGAGGTCTTTCACGACGCGGTTGAACACCGTTTCGTCAAACACACCCTTGCGGGAGAGCAGCAGGAAATTGGCCTTGTGGATGGGCGTATCGTCGTAGAGCTTGATGCGCATGTTGCCCTGCCGCGTGTGAATGATGACTTCAGAGCCTGGATACTGCTTCAAGTAAGCTAGGAGCAGAGGAGCGGCGTTGCTGTCGGTGAGGGTCGTAAGATCGGGACCAGGAACGGGAGGAGGCGTCGCTTTAGCCGCGGCTGTTTCGGCGGGCTTGTCGGCTTGGCCACACGCTGTAGCAAAAGCTAGGGCAGCGCATAACCCTACTACTTTTGACCAGCCAACAAGCGTAGAACGGAGAGAGAACATAGGAGCGTAGAAAAAGAAAAACAGCAACGCGTTAGAACGCCGCCAGCAGAATAAAACGAGCTTTTACCTGACCTGCGACTTAGGTCAGCCGCTAAGAAAGCGCGAAGCTAGGCTGCGTAAGGCACAAAAAAAGTTGCTGCCATCCGAAGACGACAGCAACTCAAAGTAACTAGAATATGCGGAAAAGGCTGGTGCTAGGCTACAGCTTAATACCCATCTTCTTGGCGATGTCCTTGAACATCTCCGGGTCGTAGTCGTCGGCGCCGGGCGAGTTGAGCTGGGGCTCCTCTTCCAAATCGGGGTAAGGCACACCCATGAAGCCACCTTGTACCACTTCCAGCGGTTGACCATCCTCGGGGTGCGAGCCGTTCCAGATGATACCGGCTTGCTTGTAATCGTCAGGGCTGAACGTATAGAGCTTGAGGTGCAGCTTCTGCTCATCCTGAAGCTTCTTGGCCTCGGGGAAGGCATCGTTGCTGAGTTCGGGTACAGGTACCAGCTTGCTTACTTCTACACCGGTTAGCTTCTCTAGTGCTTTAGCATAAGCTACCACGTGTAGCCCACCGCGTACGAGCAGGTAGCCTATCATGGTACGGGCGCACGGATCAGTTACCATCTCGTACACGCGCATTTTGTTGGCCCGAGCTCCGCACTCCAGAAAGAAGTTGTGCAGTAGATCGAGCTTCAAGTTGCCGCTGGCGTGCACATATTGGCCCGTCCAGGGGTTGCCCATCGAGTCGAAAGGCACAGCTGCTTGAGCGCTCGAAAGGAAATGATACGTGTTGCGCGCATCAACTACCTCCTTCAATGGACCTGGCTTTGGGTCTTTGCCCCGCACCGTTTGGCCGGTCAGGAGCAGGTTGATGGCGTAGGAAACGGCCTCGATGTGGCTATACTCTTCTGCGGCAATGCTGCAGGTTAGGTCATAGAATGGTCGCAAACGGTTACGTCCCCGGAAGTTGAACGACTGAAACGTGTAGTTCATTAGGGTCGACATTTCCCCGTACTTACCACCTAGCAACTCCTGAATGGCGGCTGCATCATTGGGTGAAGGATTCTTGGGCTTGGGCAGTTCAACGGCCAGCCGGTCATAGCGTAGGATCATCGTAGGCAGGTAAGGGTGAAATAAAAATGAGCTTATGCCAAGGGAAACTGAGTGCATCAGTTCCCTTGGCATAAGCTCATCCTACGCGGTTATCTGCCTGGGGTTGGTGTAATATATTGGAGCTCAACAGCAAACCTGGAGCACTACGGGCTTAATTCCAGCCGTCGTCGACCTTCTTCTGTGGCTTTATTTTCTGCTTTTGTTTCGGACTGTCACCGCCCTTGGTTTTCACCTTTATCTTCTCTGGTGTAGCTGGAGCCGTGGTAGGAGCGGCTGGGGCCGCAGCAGGCGTAGCGGCCTCATACGTAGCAGGCGTAGCCGGGGCCTCTTCCGCCGACTTGATTTCATCGGGGCGCTCTACCGCTTTTTCTTTCTGCAAAGCAATCAGCTTTTCTTGGGGCACCAGCTCATTTTTGTTCCAAGTCTTGATTTGAGCGGCTAGCTCAGCCTTTTCCTCCTTGGTTTGCTTCTTCGGCAACAACGCATCTAAGTCAGGGCTGCCAGCATCTTTCCACGCCGTCATCCACATAGAAGCCACTAGGGTAGGTGCGCCCTTGAGGCGGTAGGCTACCTGCCCACCCACTTCTTTGTGGTAGGCATCGGCGAAAGCGTCGGAGTAGGAGCGGCGTGTCTTACCGAACTTATGCGAGTAGACGTATTTGGTATCAGGCGTGAAGTCACGCGTTACTTTTTCCTCCATATCGAAGGTAGCTCCGAGAAAACCGTACGACTCCTGCACCGCCTGCCAGATAGCGGCTTGCGGGTCTTTTAAGTAGCGGCCGGGGTCACTATCGAGCTTGTACTCGGCAATGTGCCGCTCCGGTAGTTTGCTTTCCCATAAGCTGTGCAAACCGGCTTGGTTGGTGAGCTGACCGTCGTAGTTCTCGGTGGTGTGCAGCGGCACAAAGGCATCGGACACGTAATGACCTAGGTCGGCGGAGAGGCGAAGAATGGCCGTCGTGTCGCGTTGCTTAAAGGCTTCCGTGAGCTGGTCTTTCACTTCCATCACCGTCCACGGCACGGTGCCATACTTGCGTAGCGTATCGGCCGAGTACTTGGCGCTGGCTTTGTCCCAGGCTTTGGGCATATCGCCAAACGGGTTGTCGCCGTAGTGGTCCATGTCGATATAGTGCTTGGGCGCTTCGGCAGGGTCCGACTCGCGGCGCTCGTCGGGCGCCGTGATAAGCCGCACAATTTCGGGAAGGTGCCGGAAGTAAAAACCTTGCATAGCGCTGGGCAACGCGTAAATGGCTACTTGCCCGATGGTGCGGTGGGCAAAAAAGCCCCAGCCAGGTGATAAGGCCGGCAGCAGGAGCACCAAGGCCAGCACAAGTAATGTCTTTTTCATAACGGATAAGGGAAAAATAAACCGCCGAGCATGCGGCAGCACGAAGGTCGGAATTTTCTTATAAGTTTTGGACAATGCCGGGATGTTAGCCTTATGAATTAACTTCTAATTCTTAGCTGCTTAGCTTCGCAAGTTGGCTCAGACCACCCGCCATGAACATTTCCAAGAAGAAAATAAACTACGCCATTAGTCCGTCGTTGCGCAAGTACCTGCACGACTACGACCGCGAAACTATGCTGCCCGTCACCTATGCCGACTTGCAGCACTTTACCGGCTCATTTGCGCGCCTCGACCGCAATGGACGAGATACGCTGTGGCAAACAGTTTTTTATGAACCTAGCAGCTTGCGGGAGCTGTCCGCCGGACTTTCGCAAGTGTATGCGCTGCTAAAGACGGACGGCGACTTATCGTTTTCGGAGCACCTAATTGCGGATCGGATTGATTACTGCCGCTTCGGCAACAGCAATCCGTTTCGGGTGCGCATCGTCAACCAGTTCAACGACAACTACGACTATTTCTACGTAAAGCGGGCCGATGCGTCGCGAGTGTATGGCTTGGAGCTAGAACATATCTTATCGCCCAACCGCATCAACTACCTGGTATACCGCGACTCGCTAATTGAGGAGCACATTGCCGGAATTCCCGGCGACGATTTCATTCGCCATCATCTCAACCGCCCTCACCTCAACCAGGTGCGTATCGCCAAAGAATTTGTGAAGTTCAATGAGCGGTGCTTTGCTCGGCTGCTCGGAGACATGCGCGCCTACAACTACGTCATCGACGTGACGCCCGATTTTGAGGACGAGCAATACCGGGTGCGGGCCATCGACTTCGACCAGCAGAGCTACGAGGGACGCAAAACGATGTACTTGCCGCAATTCTTCAAGGACAATTTGCCCATCGTACAGATGTGCGGCGAACTGCTCACGGCCGAAAGCGTGCGGCAATACCAGACGGAGGAACGCTCCCTGATGGCCCGGCGGGTGCGGGCGGCGCGCTACCGATTGAAAGACCTGATTGACTGCATGCGCGCCGACGAAGTATCAACGCCCGAAAAAGTAATTGAGCTGAAAGCCGAGTTAAACCGCCACCACCGCACAGAGCTTTTCAATCGTTGCCGCTCTATGGGCGACGTGGTGCGCCTGAACTTGCAGATTATGCTTCTCGGGAAAAAAAGGTGAGCGGAGCATAGTAGACCAAACTAGCTATGCGCCGCTCACCTTTTCGAAGGTAGCTATGCAACCTAGCCTTTTTTCGTGCGAGTTTCCACCGCTTCTGCGGCGTATCGCTCCGAATAGCGTTCCAGCAACTCGCCTAGGTGCGTGAAGATAAAATCGACGGCTTGCTCCCGAACGGAGACACAGTCGCCTTCAAACTCTTGCCGCACTTCTTCGGCGTGGTTCTGATGCAGAAAAGTGAAGAACATGGTGCCCACCGGCTTAATGTCGGCTTCGGAAGTCCCGGCGCCGCACAAGCCCGTGATGGCAACGCACATATCAGCCGGCAGCTTCTTGTGCAGGCCCATCACCATTTCGTTTGTCACCTGCTGCGACTCGGCCGTGTACAGACTCAGAGAGTCCTGGCTTACTCCCAGTAGCTTATGCTTGGCCAGCGGATGATACGTGACCACGCTACCGAGCAACACTTCGGAGCTGCCAACCCCTTTCGAAAACTCAGAAGCTAGCAGACCCGCCGTACAGCTTTCGGCAAAGGCAATGGTGAGTTTGAATTGCAGGAATTTCTTGACGAGGTTATCTATTTCGGGTGTTTCCATTGCTGAAGTACATAGAGCTTAGGGCTGCATATACTTGGGCAATTGGGTCTGGGTTGGCAACGAAGAGTAGCTTTTTACCGCCTTGTTTTCGCCTAACTCAACTGTGTAGGTTACCAACCCTAGTGCTTAGCTGAACTATTAAGATCTAGCATTTTAGCATTTTCGATTACATAAGGTGTTCATACAGACAAGGGTACAGCACAAGCTCCTCTAGGGTTTGAGAGAAGGTAGATAAGTACGTGGGAGTAGCCGCGGAATAATTACCAACGGAGCGCGAATTAGCTTAGAAAGTGGAACACAATACTCAAACTATATTAATCTAAAATTAATGTATATAAAACGTTGAATAAAGCAACTTTTGAGTGGTTACTTCAGTCAACTAAACGGCACCTAGGGGATGAGTACAACGTGACTTGCTGGTGGGGAGAAGTAGGCTGCTGTAGCTAAGGTTGATTACCAATAGATTACCCCGTTTATACTTCCACCTTTACCACTTTAAGCAATGTTTACATGTTTATTGTCCTGCCTGCGTTGGCAAGGCGTACTTATGCTATTTGCCCTGGCGCTGCTATCGGAGGTGGCTGGCGCGCAGACTTTTGATCAGGTAACGGCTATTGATGCCAAGCTAGGTAATGGCATTTCCCAAGGAGCAAGCATCGTGGCGGATGCCGCTGGGAATGTGTTTGTAGCCGGTACTTTTCAGGGTGCCATTACGTTTGGCGCGACGACCTTGGAGCATAACTCAAGGGGCTTGACCTATGAAGGATCAGACGCTGTCTTTGTAGCTAAGCTGGATGCTGCTGGTAACTGGCTGTGGGCTGTGCGTGGCGGCGATGTAGGCTTTATCTATCCTCGTAAAGTTAGCTTGACGTTAAATGCTGCCAATAAGCTTTACCTGACCGCTAACCTAGCTGGTAGCTTTACATTCGGTACTACTACCTTAACGGGTACAAACACAGGGACGGATATCATGGTAGCCCAACTCAATGGTACTGATGGTGCTTGGCAATGGGCTACCAGTGCAACCATCAGCAATAATATCAGCGCAGACGTGAGTCCACGCTCAGGCATAGGTATTGCGCTAGATGCTACAGGACATGCATTCGTGACCGGGAATTTTAAAGGCAATGCTACGTTCAATAATGCGGCAACTGCTCCGCTTACACTTTCCAGCAATGGCGGGGCAGAAGACGTGTTTGTCGCGCGCCTAGACGCTGGCACCGGCACCTGGCAGTGGGCTGTGCAGGGTGGCGGCACCGGCCACGACCAAGCTAGGAACATTGCTGCCGATGCAACTGGAAATATTTATGTGACCGGCTCCTTTCAGGGCACTGCGGCTAGCCCTGCTACATTCAAGGCTGCTAGTGGCACGCTAACGCTTGTGAGTGCCGAAAACAGCCCCGATATCTTTGTGGCTCGGTTGGACGGTAGCAACGGCGCTTGGCAATGGATTGTACGCGGGGGAAGTACCCACGAAGACAGCGGCGCGAGTGTAGCTTCCGATGGCACCGGGCACGTGTACGTGACAGGGGGATTTTGGGGAGGTGGTAACAAGAGCTCTTATCCTCCCATTCCAATACCAGCCGCTACGTTTGATAGTCCATCGGGGGCGTCACTCTCACCAGCAGGCTCCAAAGGCTCCGATGTCTTCGTGGCGCGCTTAGATGCTGCCACCGGCGATTGGCAATGGGTGGTGAGAGGCGGATCTGGTAGCAATAGTTTTGGGGGCAGCATCGCGGTAGACGCCGCTGGTACACCCTATGTCACAGGCTCTACGAGTGGAGGGGCTGACTTTACACCTACTACCTCCGGAAGTCCAATCAGATTACTCAGTACAAGCGAAAACGGGTCTTATGCTAATACGTTTGTCGCGCGCCTGGAACCCTCGACGGGCAAGTGGCAGTGGGCAGTAGGAGCTACCAGCTTGCTTAGCTGGCTCGGAAACCGCAGTCACTCAATAGCCCTGGGTCGAGACGGGCATCTATATACTACTGGCTTCTATAATAATAATGGAACATTCGGCAGTTCGCCAGCTACGGCAGTAGTTGGTGGCGACCGTCAGAATGCCTTTGTGGCGCAAGTAGAAGCGAGTAGTGGTAACTGGCAGTGGGTAGCCAGCCCCGACGCTGGTGGGCCCAAGCAAACCAGTAGTGCTGCTACCGATGCTGCCGGCAATATCTATGTGGCAGGCACCTTCCAGGGAAAACTCACGCTTGGCACCGTAACGATGACTAGCCTAGGAACGGCTCAAACAGGCTTTATTGCGAAACAAGACCCCGCTGGTAACTGGCTGTGGGCCGTGCGTATTGCTTCGGCCTACCTAGGTACAACTGCCATTGGTATTACCACAGATGTCTTAGGACATGTATATGCCACAGGTAGCTTTGGCGGGCAGAAGGTTAGTTTTTACAGTGCTACAGCCGGTACGCCGATAACGTTGACGGGTAGAACGAGCGCGCTCGTGGCCTACGTAGCGCAACTCGATGCCGCTACTGGTGCTTGGAAGTGGGCTGTGCGCAACGATCTTACGGGCCTTTCAGGGCCCGCGGGTATTTGCATAGGCCAACGGGTTACCGTGGATGCCGCTGGTAACCCCTACGTGCTAGGTCTGTTTGCAGGCACAGCTACCTTCACCGGTACTAGCGGGACTATCTCCCTCACCACGGCCACCGGTAGCGGAATAGAGCCCGACATCTTCGTTGCGCGCCTTGCACCGGCTGATGGTAGCTGGCAGTGGGCAGTACGTGCAGGCGGATCGAGCAATGAGTTTTGCGACGGAATTGCGGCAGATGCTACCGGGCATCTGTTTGTGGCCGGCGCTTACATCGGTAACGCAACTTTCAGCAATCCGGGGGGAGGCCAGCTAACTCTGCCAGGCTACGTTAATGGCGTAGATGCCTTCGTGGCGCGCCTAGACGCGGCCACTGGTACTTGGCAATGGACAGCATCCGGGGGTAGCTATAGCCCCTACGTAGGGGCTGATGACTACATCAACGCTATTGCGCTAGATAATAGCGGCGACGCTTACGTGGTAGGCAGCTTTACGGGCAATGCTACCTTCGGCTCTTTGTCGTTAAGTACCGGTGCTGCTACGGAGAGGTCATCGAAGATGTTCGTCGCCCGGCTCAATGGTGCTACCGGCGCTTGGCGCTGGGTTGTGCGCGCGGGCAACGGGGAAGATCGGGCTACGGCTATTCGCGTAGATGCTACCGGGCATGTTTATATGGCAGGCCATCTACTCGGCACGGCTACCTTCGATAGTCCTACGCTAGCGCCGTTGCTAACGGCCACCAGTCAGGGCGGTACCGATGCTTTCGTGGCCCGGCTCGATGGCACTACTGGCACTTGGCAAAACCTAGCTACCGGTGGTGGCAGCGCTAATGAGCAAAGTACAGATTTACTGTTGGCCCCTCAGAACAGAGTGTATCTGGTAGGTAATTATCAGAGCATAAAACCAACCTTTGGTAGCGCATCTGTTCCAAATGGTGGATTGCAGTACAGTACTGGCTTTGTGGCGCGTTTGTCATCGGGTTGGGTGTTGCCTGTGCGAGAAAAGCAGCTGGAGGGGCAGAAAGCTAGTTTCCGGGTGTTCCCAACAGTTGTTGGCACAGGGCAGTCACTGCGTTACACCGTTGAAGAGCAGCTAGGAAAAGAAGCCTTAATAGAGCTGTACGCGGTGACGGGGCAGCGGGTAGCGCAGTGGTCGGTATCGGCGGCAACAGGAGCGCTGCCAGCTCCAGCATTGCGCGCAGGCGTTTACCTGGTGCGATTGACGAGCGCAGAGACTACGCAGACCACGCGCATTGTCGTGTACTAAGCTTGAAAAAAGAGCTTAGCCACGTCCTGTGAGAAGGACCTAGCTAGGCTCTTTTACTTTATTGATGATTAGGGGATTACTCTTGCTTATACACCACGCCCTGCTTCATCACGAACGTGACATGCTGCATCGTTTTAATATCCTGTAATGGGTCACCATCCACGGCTACCACGTCGGCTAGCTTGCCGGCTTCCAGGGTACCTAGGTTGGTGGTTTCGCCTAGGAGGTCGGCAGCGTTGAGGGTGGCGGCGCGCAAGGCTTCCAGGTTGGGCATGCCGGCTTCCGTCATGTACTGAAACTCTAGGGCATTCACGCCGTGGCGGTACACGCCGGCGTCGGTGCCAAAGGCGATTTTTACGCCGGCTTTGTAGGCTTTGCCGAAGGTGCCTTGCAGCAAAGGGCCAATGCTGAGCGCCTTTGGCTGCACCGCCGCCGGAAAGTAGCCCACGATTTTGGCCGAATCCGCCACCGACTTGCCGGCAATGATAGTCGGTACGTAGTAGGTGTTGTACTTCTTGGCGAGCTTCATGCCGTCCTCGTCCATGAGGGTGCCGTGTTCGATGCTGGTCACGCCGGCCCGAATGGCCCGCTTGATACCTTCCGCGCCGTGCGCGTGGCAGGCCACTTTCATACCTAGGTCGCGGGCTGTTTCGACCACCGCCTTGATTTCTTCCTCACTGTATTGCGGGCCGCTGCCGTCCTTGGACAGGTCGAGCACGCCACCAGTAGAGGCAATCTTGATGACGTCGGCGCCGCGCTTGAATTGTTCCCGCACCGCTTGGCGGCACTGGTCGGGCCCGTTGGCTACGCTCGACGGCTGCCCTAGCTTATCCATTAGCTCGCGCGAGAGTCCGTTGGTATCGTCCATGTGGCCGCCGGTGGCCGAAATAGCATTGCCAGCCGTGAAGATGCGCGGCCCAACCACTTGGCCACGGTTCACGGCGTTGCGCAGCGATACATTCACGCCCGAGCCCCCTAGGTCGCGCACCGTAGTGAAGCCCGCCATTAGCGTTTTGCGCGCGTTATCGAGGGCGCGGTAAGCTAGGTCAGCGGGGTTAAGGATGAACTGCTCGCTGAAGTTGTTTTTGCCTGGCTGCGACTCGATATGTACGTGGCAGTCGATGAGGCCAGGCAGCACGGTTTTGTTCTTCAGGTCAATCACCTTGTCGGTGACACCTGCTGCGGCGTAGCCCGATTGTACGGCAGCCACGCGTCCATTTTCCACCACAAGAGTCATCTGAGTTTGCGCTCGGCCAGAACGAACGTCTAATAGGCGACCACAATGCAAATAGGTTTTTTGGGCGTGCGCAGAGAATACAGTTAGCAACAAACTGCTGAGTAGTAGGGGTAGAGGTCGTAGGTTCATGAAAGAATGGTTAGGGGGAAACAGCGTCAAGTTAGGCAATAGAACTACGCTGCATGTAGCGGTATCTGGTTGAAATACCTACCTTGTTCGTTGTTGTTTGACCCCTTTCTCAACTATCTCCTTCCTTAATGGCTACCCACGACGAATTTGAAGCCGCTGCCCAGCGTGCGCAGCAGCTCCCCACCAAACCTTCCAACACGGTTCTGCTAGAACTTTATTCGCTCTACAAACAAGCTACAGAAGGCGATGTAACCGGCTCCCGACCAGGCGGTTTCGACTTCAAAGGTATTGCCAAGTTTGACGCTTGGGCTAGCCTCACGGGCAAGAGCAAAGAAGCAGCCCGCCGCGAGTATGTGGAGCTAGTGAATTCGCTTTTTGCCGCTTCCTAACGTTCATAGCAAGCACTATCGTCTTTGGTTTATTACCAACAAAAAAGCCTTCCCTGTACAGGGAAGGCTTTTTTGTGTGCAAAAGCTTCGCGCTAAACTTTGGGCGCAGGGAGGTCGAAGGCTACAGCGTTGTGCTCAAAATGTCCTTTGTGCGAACCGTCGCAGAACGGCTTGTTGCTGGAGAGGCCACAACGGCAGATGCTCACCCGCTCGCGCCCGCCTAGGCCATACGGCTGTCCTTGCGCGTCTACAATCTCGAAGTCGCCCTCTACGCGGAGGGAGCCATTGCTGAGAACGGTAAGTTTGGTTGCCATGAAGAAGGAGTTAAGTAAAATAAAGTGGAGTACGTGAGTTGCAGCGTACGGGTGCCGCGAATGTGTCGGGCAAGATACAACTAAAACGCCCCAATCGATCTGATTGGGGCGTTGAGAAGCTAGCTGTTCGGCTGAGCCGAGAGGCCGCGTTACTGGGTAAGCACGGCTGTGAACAAGCGCCGCTCACTGGTGCCATCCGGCAACAGCGCATTCACTTGCAGCACATAAGAGTTGTTTGCCCGTGACGCCGTGCCCGTGCCAGTGGCCGTGGCACCTACCACGGCACCATCGGCGGTGTTGCGGAGAGCCGTTGCGGGTACGCTCAACGTAGCCACGCCATCAGCAACGGGCAAGGTACCTAGGTCCTTCGCCTTTGCCGTGCCACTCACCGAGTAGGTGCTGGTGATCTGCACATTGCTAGCGGCGCTTACGCCGCTGATTTTCAGCGTGAGTGTGCTGGCTCTGTTGTAATCGGCACTAATTGTTTCAATATTATCATTGAAGGTGATTGACGTCTTGGGGATGATCATGTCGTCCAAAACGTCGTCTTTTTTGCAGCTCGCCAGTGTAAGTGTTACCAAGCAAAGAAGCAAAAGCGTGTAAAGATGTATGCGCATGGAAATATGTCGTGAAAATGAGAGAAGGCCACGAGCAGCTTGCTCAAGTTGGCGACTACGTTTACCGGCCTGGGTCCCAGAACACCGACGGAGCGGTGAGGTCAGTGCGGGCGGGGGTGTTGATGGGATTCGCCGTGCGCTCTACATCGGAATAAGGTAGAATGCGCGGAATCTGGGTCAACACTGGGTTGATAGACACCGGTGTAAGCGCCGGGAAGCCCGTACGGCGCCAGTCAGACCACGGCTCGACGGCTACGCCATAGTTGGCCACAAACTTCTCCTCAATGATATTTTGGAGCGGTGTAGCAGCCGTTGCCAGCACAGGCCGGCTTGCGATGTAGGTGTTAATCGCAGCGGTGGCCACGCCTGCCATTTGCATAGAAGCCGTGATGGCGTCGTTGAGCTTGGTTTGAGCTAGGGCAACATTGCCACTACGCAAGTAGTACTCGGCCAGAATGAAGTTGTACTCCGAGTACGTGAGCATCCGGATGGGCGCATCACCAGCGTATTCTTGTGCACCTGTGCCCGTTTTGGCACCGCGCAGAAAGGTGCCAATGCGGGAAAAAGCAGTGTTTACCCCTAGGTAACCGGTACCATTGGCGGCACCTGTATACTGCCCCGCGGGAGACTCAGTGAAATAGAACGGACGGCGTGGATCACTCTTCGCATTCATCAGGTTCACCAGCGTGGTGCTGGGAAAGAACTGATTGGCCCGGCTCGTCTCAAACTGGTTGATGGGGTTCGTTTTGCCGGCTACTGCTTCAAAAGCTAGCTGGAAGTTGTCAGCATTGCTCGTCATGAAGGCCGTAGCCGGCTGGCTCAGCAGCGTAGCCAAGTTGGAGCTGGCCGTTGACGAAAGCTTTGGGTAGTAGTGTAAGTAGAGCCGCAGCTTCAGCGTATTGGCAAATTTCTTCCACTTCACAACATCACCACCGTAGATCAAATCATCGGCGCTCGGGCGGAGTACGGAGGCTTTGTCTAAATCAGCTACGGCGGCGTCTATCAACGTGATAAGACCCGAGTAAACGTCCTGAGATGGGGTGTAAACCGGCTGCGGGTTGTCTGCAAATTTCAAGGCTTCGGTGAAAGGAATATCACCAAAGGAATCAGCCGTGACGCCATATAAGAAGGCCTGCATGAGCTTGCTGATGCCAGCGTAAACGGGGCTGGAAGTCTGCGTCTGTTCGATCAGCTTCTGCAAGTCGGCTTGGGCACTGCCATAAATTGCCGTCCGCCACACGTTGTTCATATCCGTGGGCGTGATGTTGTAGCGGTCGTAATCGACGGGCTGCACGCCCGCGCCGCCCTGGCCCGCGAACTGCTGCACGAACAGGGCCGTGTAGCGGTGCAGATCAGAACCCATCAGAAACCCTAGGTGCGATTCGGCACCCACCAACACGTTGTTAGGCGGAGCGACCAACACGGCATTGGGGCTGTTATTTATATCCAGGAAGTCGTCGCAAGCACTGAGCAAACCCAGTGCTGCGGTAAACGCTACGTATTTAGTAAAGCGAGAAAGTTGCATGCTAGCAGAGGAGTAAAGCCGTTAGAAAGTAAGCCGGATAGAGCCGCCATACGTGCGGGTCTGAGGCAACGCGTTGTATTCCAACCCTTGGGAGTTGCTCGCGCCCTGGGCATTCACCTCGGGGTCAATGTGCGGCACATTGGGAGCATACAGGAATACGTTGCGGGCGTTGAGGCCTAGCTCCACAGAGCCTAGGAAAGTCCGGTTGGTCAACGCTTTAGGCAGCACATACGTCAAGGCTACTTCCCGTAAGCGAATCCAGGAAGCATCGAAGATAATGTACTCGGCTACGCTAGCGCCATAAAGGTCTGTGAAGTAATCCTCGGCGGTAATCTGCGTCGTGTTGGGCGAATACGTACCATCGCTATTCGCTACGACACCTTTGTGCACGTAGGTGCGGTTACGGTCTTGAGTTTCTTTAACAGAGCCCGAGCGACGCAAGTCGGTGATGTTACGGCCATAAATATCGCCGCCATAGCGCACGTCGATCAGCGTATTCAGCGTCAATCCTTTCCACGAGAAGGTGTTCGTCATGCCGCCGGTCCACTGCGGATTTGGATTGCCTACGATCTGGTTAGCAGCGGCTGTAGCCGTCCGACCATTGGCATTGAGCAACAACTGGCCATCAGGGGCGTGTTGGAACACACTGCCGAAAATGACGCCATAGGGCTGACCTGCAATCAGGCGCGTGCTAGGTGTGGTAAATCCGCCCAAGGTAATTTGCTCTACACCAGGGGCTAGCTCCAGCACCTTCGTTTTGATGTGCGTCCAGTTGATGGAGTTGCTATAGGTGAAGTTGGTCGTTTTAACAGGCGTGGTAGTAAGCAATACCTCAATACCTTTTGCCTCCGAGCGACCGATATTCTGGTAAGAGCTAGTGAAGCCCGAAGCACCAGCCACCGGCACAGCGAAGATGATGTCTTTGCTCTGCTGGTTATATACCGTAGCTTCTAACCCGATGCGGTTGTTGAAGAAGCCCAGATCAGTACCTACTTCGTAGCTGGTCGTGAACTCTGGACCTAGGTTCGCATTGCCCGCAGCGTTGCCATACGACTGGCCTGATTGCCCCCGGAAAGGGAAGGCTAGGGCAGGACCAAAACCATCAGAAGGGTTGTTGGTGGAAGCGTAATACGTCTCCGTGCGGTATTCCTCTGCTTCACGACCTACTTGTGCCGCTGCACCACGAATAGAGGCAGAGCTCAAGATGCGGTTATCTTTCAGGGTAGGAATAAGCTCCGTCAACACTACGCTGGTCGAAACGCCAGGGTAGAAGTAAGACCGGTTCTCCTTACCAAAAGTAGATGACCAGTCATTACGGCCGCGCAGGGTAATGAATGCTGCTTTGCGGAAATCGAAACCTACTTCGCCAAACACCCCGATCAAACGACGAGCGGTTTGCAAGCCGTAAGGAGTAAAGTTGAGCGTGTTGGTGATGTTGTCGTAACCCCGAACCTGGATGTTGTTGCCTACTACGCCAATATCCGTTGTGCGACGTTGGTTGATTTCGTTACCCACCAATAAACGAACCCCGAACTTTTCATTTATATCGTGGTGCGCGTTCAAAAACAAGTAAGAGCTGAGCTCACGACGGGTGTAAGTTTCATCCTCAATGGCGCCTACACCGCTTACGGCTGCGGCACCTTTGCCATCCCGCGCGTTTACGCGCTTGATGGTTTGCGCGTAGGTATCCGTACCTAGCTTATAGTCTAGCGACAACCAATCCGTGAAGTCGTAACCGAGGCTGATGTTGCCCACAATACGGTTCAACTCATCGTTGTAGGTGTTGTACTTGATGGTCCATAAGGGGTTATCATCCGTGCTATACCAAGTGTTGTTCGCGGCAAGGCGACCGTTCGTCGACGTAACATCGCTCGGAACCTGCTGGCCACCGGTAGGCAACTCGTAAGGGTAGCGGCTGAGGTCGTAGCTACGCGGCAAGAACCAAGACCGGAAGAAGGGGTTTGCGAGTTGGTTGCCCTGCTGTGTCCGTTGCGAAACGTTATTGGTGAAGATGGTGCTAACAGAGGTGCGTAGCTTTGGCGTAAGGTTGGCGCTACCGTTGAACGTTACCGTGTTACGCTTCAGGTCGTTGTTGTCCAGAATACCTACCTCGTGGAGGTTGCCATAAGAAGCATAATAGCGTGTGCGTTCGGTGGCACCCGAAAGCGAAACGTTGTTCTGGAAGTTAGAGCCCGTCTTGAACAGGTCCTTCACGTTGTCCGGATTGATGCTGAGCTGCTCTTGTTCGCCGCGGAAGTTGGTAACGGTTTGGCCAGTTGCGACTGGGCCCCACGACGTGTTGCTCAAAGGGTTAAATACACCGCGGTTGCCTTGAGCGTAGGTGTTTTGGTAGTCAGGCATGCGCGATACCTGTACGATGTTGTAATTCGAGAGGAGCGTTACCGTCTGCTTCTTCGAGTTCTGGGAAGCACCTTTTTTCGTGGTGATAATGATAGCACCAGCCGCTGCGCGCGAACCATACAGTACGGCAGCCGCCGGGCCTTTCAGCACCGACACTGACTCGATATCGTCTTGGTTGATATCGATAGCCCGGTTGGAGTTCGAAACGCCGGATTGCAGTGCATTGGCGCCGCCACCGTTATCAATTGGAATACCATCTACGACAAATAGTGGTTGGTTGCTACCCGTAAACGTGGTTTGGCCGCGAATGAAAATGCTAGCCGAGGAGCCAACCATGCCGCTGGAGCCCTGAACGCGTACACCAGCTACCTTACCGGATAGTGAGTTGACAACGTTTGTTTGGCGGGCTTGCGTTAGCTCTTCGTTCTTAACTTCTGCAACCGAGTAGCCTAGCGACTTGCGCTGTTGCTGCACCCCAAATGCCGTCACAACTACCTCGCTCAACTGCTTGGTGTCTTCAGCTAGGCGGATAGTGAATTTGCTCTCGTTGCCAACAGCAAGCTCCTTGGTTAGGTAACCGATAGAGCTAATAATCAAGACACTATTGTCGCTGGGTACACTGAGTGTGAAGGTGCCATCCGCGTTAGTTGATACACCTTGTGAAGTTCCTTTAACTAGGACGGTCGTACCGGGAAGCCCATTACCACTTACCTGGTCTGTTACCTGACCCGATATACTTCGGCTCTGGGCAATTACGTGTTGCTGTAAAGCAAACACAAGTGATAAAAATACAAGTAGAAATTTTCTCATAATGAGATGTGTGTGATGAGAAGAAAAAAGGAGTGCGAATACTACGATTCATAATAAACTCATTGTTAAGTTACAAAGCAATGATTTTAACTGCACCACACTATTACTAGATGAATTTTTAATAAAAGCAGCCTTTTATAGGCTATAAGTAAACTTTGACTCCACTCGCGGATAAGCATAAGTAGGGTGAACGATAATTATTATTCTAAAATTAAAACTCAATTAAAATTGTACTTATGTCATGTGGAAACCCATTGCAAAGAGTTGTAATCAACATTTCGGTGCCTAGTTGGTCAGTTTTGAATTCGCAGGATGTAATAGGAAATAACAGTCTATTCAAAGTCACCGCAGTCAGGGTAGGGTGTGCCTAGTCGACGTGGGTTAAGTGAAATCAACAATAACCTACCAGGGCTAGCTCCACTGGGCGCTCTTAAGCTACAACCATAAGGATATTGGCTGCTGTCTGTCGAGTGCCGGCCTCTGCCAGTTGCGAGAAACGCAGGTAGCTAGGAGTGGAACGTTAAAAAGATTGACAACAAAAAAGCCCTAATCAGCTATTGATTAAGGCTTCAGGCACGGAAAGAAGAGAGCTGCGAGCTACAGCTCCTTGCGCATCACGTAATCGTTCATCCAGAAGGGGCCAATCGGAATATCCTCCTCGCGGTAGCGTTGAAAGCCCTGACGCTCATAGAACGCAATAGCCGGATTGTAGCGGTTGACGTTCAACTCCAAGGTGGTGCCACCCGCAGCCCGTACGATGTCCTCTACCGCCTGGATGAGTTGCTGACCTAGGCCTTGGCCCTGGTGAGAAGGGAGCAAGTAGATCTTATTGAGATGATAAACGCCTTGGTCTTTAGGCGAATACGACGCGAAGCCACTCGGATGACCTTCGCAGTATAATAGCAAGAACTGGTGTCCTTGGTCGTGCATCTGCCGCTGCAAAGATGCGGGCGTGTAGATGACACGGTACATGTACTCAAGCTGGTCCTTGGAGATGATAAAACGATAGGTTGGCTCCCAAGTAGCTTCAGCAAGACTGACAATGGTGGGAATATCGGCCAGGGTGGCAGGCTGAACAGTAACAGCGGCAGAATGTGGTAACATAGGCTGCAAAAACGTCATTTTTCGGCGAAGAACCGAACCCATTTAGCGTATACTGCCGTTTTAGGCCCGAATTTCCCACAGTACCAAATACGAACGATGCAACACAATCGTTCGTATTCAACATTCCTACTATTGCATACGATGAAACGACTCTTGCTGCCGCTTGCCCTTCTTACGACGACGCTGACGCCCTTTGCCACCCAGGCCCAACAAAAAACGACGGCGGCTACTCCCTCGGCGGTAGAACGAGACTTACGAAGCTTCAGCACCTGGGTCGATCAGAAAATCGACAGTGCTTCGGCCGGTGCTCACCGCAAATGGCCCAAGCTCATGGCCGACTATGACCGCCAAAGTGCCCGCCTCGACCGCGCCGTGGATAGCCTCTCCGTGCAGTCGAAGCAAAAGTACGCCGCACAGAAAGCACGCTACAAGACGTGGGCCGCTGAGCAGCAGAGCGCTGAAGCAAGCATACAAGGTGACCCTGCAAAAGCCACAGCCCTTCAGACTAAATTGCTGGGTGAAAAAGTAAACATTAACACGACGCGTGCGGCCGAGCTGCCGGATTTGTACGGCCGCTTCCTGGAGTCGACGCGGGCACAGCGCCGTACTTGGACCACCGCTGATTGGACCGCTGCGGGAGTAGTGCTGGCAAAGCTCAATGGGCGCTACGACCAAGTGCGCGACCAGCTAGATATCGACGAGAAAGTGCGCATACGCTCGTTGCAAGGCGAGTTCCGAACCTTGGAAAAGGCAAAGGACATGAAAGACATTTTCAACGGCCTGTAAGTTAACTTCTGTCAGGCTGAAGCCCTAGGTAGGGGCTGGCGCATTAGCCAGTCCCACGCCATAGAGGCATCATAGAACATTTCGATGGCGATGTGAGGCTGCACGCGCTTCATAAATTCAATACTGACGATCTGATTGCTCACATCAGTGGCAAAGACGTAAGCCACGGCTCGCAGGCCATCTTTTACAGCTTGCGGGAGCCACTCATATTCAAGCCACGTCATTGCTTCGCTCCAGTCGCCGGTAGCTTCGTGCTTGTCGTTTAATACAAAAGGGCAGTGAAGCCAACTCTGTAGCGCTGTTGCTTGCTGCGCCCCTTGGATAACTGCTTCGGCCGTTATATTACCAAACCAGCGTGCGTATAGTACCTGTTCAGACTGATAATGCCAGAACTCCAGCAGAAGTTGGCCATGAATATCATGTACAGTTTCTAAATGATTGGGGGGGATAGACATCGGCTGGTATAGCTATAGGCATGGGTGGATAAGGCACGTGACTAATATAACATAAATTAGAAATTATTGGTCTATGGTTAGCTTTTACTATTGCTGTAACTAATTGCCAGCGGTTCTGGCCTGATGCCTTATTTTTGCGGCTCACTTTTTCGTTCCGCACCTAGCTCATGCACATTGCAATCGTCGGGAACATTGGCGCCGGCAAAACCACGCTGGCTAACAAATTGGCACACCACTTCCACTGGGAGGTGTTTCTAGAAGACGTAGATCATAATCCTTATCTCAAGGATTTCTACGACGATATGCCCCGGTGGGCGTTTCATTTGCAGGTGTACTTTCTGAACAGTCGATTCCGCCAAACGCAGAAAATCAAAACCATCCAAAGCGCCGGCAAAGGCGTCATTCAGGACCGCACCATCTATGAGGATGCCCACATCTTCGCGGCTAACCTGCATGAGTCGAGCCTCATGACCGAGCGCGACTACCAGAACTACCTGAACCTGTTTGAGTCGATGATTAGCATGGTGGAGCCGCCCGATTTGCTGCTCTATCTACGCGCCGATCTGCCCAAGCTCATTCAGCAGATTGAAAAGCGCAACCGCGACTACGAAAACAACATCAAGATTGAATACCTGCGTAACCTCAACGAGCATTACGAGAAGTGGATTAGCAGCTACAAGCACGGTAAGATGCTCATTGTTGACGTAAGCCACCTCGACTACGTGCAAAATCCCGAGGACCTAGGTACGATCATCGACCGCATCAACAGCACCTTATTTGGCCTGTTTTAATTAAAAAGGGAGGAACGCGCCACGACGCGTTCCTCCCTTTTCAGCTATTAGCTTTACTCTCCATCCAAGGCCCGGTTCAGGAATTGCACGAGCGGCTGTGCTGCCTGAAAGCTCGCTAGCACACGCGGCACAAAATCGGGGGCTAGGAGTTCGGCGTCGGTGAACGATTGCGACACAAAGAAGTCTTTCAGTTTAAGCCACTCGATGTCGGGGTCGTTCTTGTCGTACCCTTTCGGTGGGCGTTGCAGCCGCTCGCCTTCGAAGCCATCGGGGAAGTGTTGTTGTAGTTTCGGAGCTTGGCGCAGCTGGTGAAACTCGGCGCCGTTGTAATGAATCTCTTGGCGGATACGAGCTAGGCCCGCTGACTCGGGGCGCCATTTGCCAGCCCCCACCCACGTTTGGCCGTTGGCCTCTACCGCAATAAAGTAACCCGCCCACGGTGAGTGGCGCCCGCCGCGGCCCATACCGGCTCCCATCCGGTTTTTATACGGCTCGTCGCTCTGCTGAAAACGGTCGTTTTTGTTGATCCGGAACATCGAATCGGAAGGTGTGATGCCTTGCAAATCGGGGTCGAAGCGCTGCAAGCCGTGCAGTAGCTCCTGCACCAATGCCGTGAACGTAGCCCGTGCCCGATGGTAATCGGCACGATTGGCATCCATCCAAGCTTTGTTGTTGTTGGCAGCTAGGTTGTTAAGAAATCTGAGCAGAAAGGGGAGGTCCATAGGAGTAGATGTAGGCAGGTGATACGCGGCGTTTGTCGCTTGGGCCGCCTGCCTAGGATGTGCTGTACTAGCCGCTCAACGACGAACGCGCCATGACGCGTTCCTATCGGTTATTTGTAGTTGAGGACGGTCAGGGTATCGCCCACGCGCAACGTGCCTTGTTTGGGGCCCGTGACGTTCTGGCCAAACCTTACTTTCTTGTTGATGGTGCGGTAGGTGGCTAGGGTGCGCAGCGGCTCGCTGTGGCTGCTTTTCTCAGCTGTTTGCTGATCTATGGTCGTGACGACGCACCGGCTGCAGGCGCATACCGCCCGGAAAGCTAGGTCGCCGATCTGAAACTCATACCACGTGTCTTCCGCGCAAGGTTCGCCGCCCGTGAACACGAGGTTCGGTCGGAAGCGATTCATCGGCACGGGCTGATCGAGACGAGTGTTTAGCTCGGTCAGGGCCGCTTGCCCAATAAGTAGGTATGGGTAGCCATCGGCGAAGCTCACCAGCGTATTTCTAGGGTTTAGCTCCGGTTCCACATCGCGCCGCACCATATCCGACATATACACCAATTTGCAGGGCTGCCCCAAGGCTAAGCTGAGCCACTCGTCGGCGGCCTTTTCGGCGCGCCAAGCAAATACCATATCGTCCCAGATGGTAACAAATAAAGTGCGCTCAGGGCTAGCTTCGAAAGGCACGTAGAGCGGCAGCAGTTCCGGGCGCTGCCGGTGCGTGAGCAAGAAGCCGTTATAGGCAGGATGCACATCAAGCAGCGCCATCTCGGTGTTTTGCCGCTGCGTCATGAACTGGTTGCGCTCATTTACCACCAACCAACGGCGGTCGTGGCGCAGACCTCTCGGTTCAACAGCGGCTTCGTTTAGTCGAATACCGCCAAGTGATTTAATAGGATAGATGTAGAGGTCGGAGAGGGTAAGAGAAGCGGACATGTGAGCAAAGGTACGAAGCTAGGTGCTGGTGCATGCTTCGTAAGTAGGAGAAATAAGTACCCCTACAAACCAAAAGAGACGCACAACCTTGTGCGTCTCTTTTGGTTTGTGAGGTTGCGTTTTAGCGCTTATGGCTGCTGTTGAGCCAACTCCACGGCGCGGTACAGGTTCACGACACCACCCGTGTTAGAGAGCTGATCGAAAGGTACTTTGGTCTGCGTGCCGGGCTTCAATACCTCCGTGTGGTAAGGCACCGTCGACTGCTGGATAATGCGCTTTAGATCAGCGGGCGTCAACTTGGGGAAGTACGACTTTAACACCGCGGCAATACCCGATACCACGGGGCCTGCCATACTGGTGCCGCTTTCGTTACCATACTTGTTGCCGGGCAGCGTCGAGTAAATGTTCACGCCGGGCGCAAACACATCCACGGTCCGCTTGCCGTAGTTAGAGAACTCCGCTGCTAGCTTCTCGTCGTTTTGGCGGGCCGAGGCGCCTACCGTAATCATGTTCGGAATGGTCTTGCCATCCAGAAAGCGCGGCGATGGATACTGCGTCTCCACGTCCAGATCTTTGTTCTCGTTGCCTGCGGAGTGCACCAGCAATACACCTTTGCTACCTGCGTAGCGAATGGCTTCTTCTACAGCAGGGCGCTGGGGCGAATAATACTTGCCGAAGCTCATGTTGATAATCTGGGCACCGTTATCGGCGGCATAGCGAATGGCATTGGCTATGTCTTTATCGTGCTCGTCGCCGTTAGGCACGGCGCGTACCGCCATGATGCGCACGTTGGCTGCCACGCCTTGCACCCCTAGGTTATTGTCGCGGTCGGCGGCAATGATGCCAGCAACGTGCGTGCCGTGCTCAGGGTCAGGGCCCGTTACGTCTTTGTTGCCGTACGCGTGATCTTTAGTGTTATCGGGGTTGTCACCCACGATGTCGCGCGGATTGTATTTGAGGTTCAGCGAGTAATCCAGGCCCGTTTTGCCGTGCTCGGCCGCCTTTTGCATTTCGGCTACTACTGTTTCAGCGTCGGCAAAGCCCATGGTCGTGATGCCCCGATAAAGCTGGGTGGTGACATCAAGCAGTGCCGGATTGGTCGTAGGCGGGTGGTGCAGGGTAGCCGTATCGAGGCGGGCCACGTTCAGGGCCTTCTTCACCTGCGTTACTACTTCGCTGGTTTGGTCGTAAAGCTGCCCAATCTGCTGCGCCTGTTGGGTACTCTCGGCGAGCTTCTCCTGGTAGGTTTTCTTCACCTGCGTATACAAGTCGAACTCGTCGCGCTTGGCTGCTGGTACCGCCGTGCGGGTTTTGCCCTCATACAAGGGTTGCAGTTTGGCCATCAAACGGGTGTCTTCATACGTGTCGATGTCGACGTTGCGGCCATCTTTTCCACCTAGGAAGTTCCAGCCGTACACATCGTCTACGTAGCCGTTGTGGTCATCATCCTGCCCGTTACCCGCAATTTCTTTGGGGTTTTTCCACAGAACGCGCCGCAAATCTTGATGGGCCGTGTCTACGCCGCCGTCGATGACAGCCACAATAACGGGCGTGGGGCTAGGTGTGCGGTTTTTCAGCAGAT